>CAZNSK010000382.1:0-1017 GCA_964575505.1 uncultured Phaeodactylibacter sp. | reverse complement strand
AGACCGAGCCTCTCCGAGGGCCGGCCCTCTTACACCACGGATTGGGGCACTACCCGCGCGTAGGCGATGAGTATTATGAGAACGTTCATATCCGCCCTGAAAAAATGGTCCCAGCATGATGTTTGAGCGGTATGTCCGGTATGGGGCTCGGAGCGGTCTGATGCAGCGCATCATGCTTCACGCGTCCGCTTTCTCGGCCGCCCCTGGTGACTCGGACGTTCGATGGAAGCGCGGCGAACTCCGGCTCTGAGTCCCGAAGCAGTCAGCCGGTGCACTGCGTGGAAGGGCGGTTTCAGGCGCGGATGCGGACCCTCTCGCAGGCTTACCCCAAGAGAGACATTTCCGAGAAACGCTCGTTCTCCTGCCCGAGGGGGGCCGGCTCGCCAGTCGTGGACGAGCCGGCGGCGCATTCGGCCGCCGATGGGGGTGCCGCAGGCGGCGCGGGCCGCTCCTCGACAAGGGGCCCCCACACGGGGGACTTAGCGGCTCACAGCTGCGAGGACCGTGACGCCGAGATCACTCGGCGGGCATCAGGGCGCGGATGCCGTAGAGGCCGTCGGGGCCCTTCTCCAGCATCATCATGGCCTCCTCGCCGGCCGAGACCGCGCCGACCTCGGCGCCCTCGAGGAGCTTCAGGTCCATGGTCATGGCGGGCCAGCCGATCTCGGCGATCGGGCCGTGGGTGACGTTCACGGTGTCGCCTTCGATACTGTTGACCGTTGCCGGGGCGTGGACGCCCTCCATCGCGGCGTGGTCCATGCTGCCGTGGTCCATCCCGGAGTGGTCGGACTGCGCGAGGGCGGGGCCGGCGAACAGAGCGGCGAGGGCGAGGGAACGGACGATGCGCATGACTGTCTCCTTTGTGCTGCGCTGGATTGGCCCGCCGGTCATTCGGCCGGCAGGGGATCGGCGTGCGTGGGAAGCCCGGCGGCGAGCTCGCGGTTGACGCGGTCGAGGGCCAGGCGTAAGCGGGGCGCGATCACCCTTGGGGTTGCGGCTTGACTATCCGGCGAAGGC
>CAZNSK010000381.1:0-1021 GCA_964575505.1 uncultured Phaeodactylibacter sp. | reverse complement strand
AGATTCAATACAGGTGCGTCAAACACATCGTCAAGGGTATCCAAGGGATGCAAGGGCAGAATGGAGGGGCTGTGTGCAACCAACTCATCACTCAGGGCATCATACAGGCATTGCTGAATAAACGGTGAGGTGAAGCGACACAGCGTGATAGGTTTGCCGTGTTCATCATGCACGATGTCTGGCTCGATGATGCCATGCATGTACAGGTAATTGTGCAGGGGCTTATGAAAGGCAAACGGTATGTTGGCTTGGCTGAACAACTCGGCAAGAAAAGGTAAATACTCCTCTTCGCGGGCCTTGATAATGAGGTTGGTCAGATTGTTGTTGGGAAGCACGAAACGGGCTGCATTCCATACATAGTCCCATGTCGTATGCTCTATCGTCTGCGCTTGACCGGGGTTGTAGGTTTCCGTCAACAACTCGCCAAACCATGAGACAAGCCCCGGTTGCCCTCGCGTGGAATTGTAGACGGTTTCGACGACCTCTGGAGTTATGGGTTGCCCGCTTTCGTCTTGGTATTGCCGATACATTTCGCGCACCTCATCGGCGGTGAGGTTGCCCACTTGGAGTGAACGCTGGATGTTGAACGGCGACCCACGCTTGCTCTCAACTCCGACCACCGCCCGCACACCCGTGAGCGCTAACCCGTGTAGCCAGTTGGTGGCACGCTGCAAATACATTTCACGAAAGCGCCCGACCAACAAGTCAAGTAACAAAGATGGTGTGACATCAACCTCATCAAGCAGCAACATGATTGGCCGGTCCCATAGCCCCTCGTGTCGGCTGAAAAGTGCCACAAAGTCTTTCCAAAACTGCACGTGGGGACGGCCGGGCAAGTTGTTTTCGAGGATACTGCTCAATGCTGCTGGTATTTTTATATCCCCCACCTCTTGATTGATTTGCGTTTGGGGATACTCAAATCCACGCAAATCGCCAAGGGAAAAGACATGTACCGCAAACGCATCCCCATAGCGTTTGGGTATTTCGTGCATGGCTTGGCGCATGAGCCATGTCTTGCCCG
>CAZNSK010000380.1:0-1025 GCA_964575505.1 uncultured Phaeodactylibacter sp. | reverse complement strand
GGAGGAGGGCGTTGGCATGGTCGTATAAGTCATTCGAGGGGGTGGTGTACTGCCAGTTTATATTTCCTTGTAGGTCAATACTGAGCAAATAAGCCTTAGAAGTAAAATTCTCAGATACCTGTCCAAAATCGCTTTTTCCCGAACCAATAATTATTTCTTCGCCGTTCCTGATGACTTGAGACATCGGTATGTTTTGAAGTGGGCCTGAGAAAACCTTGTTGTTGATTATTGCCCCTGATCCGTTTAGATGCATCCAAGAGATTTCAATGTTTGCACCTCCCGGAACTCCGTTTACGCCAGCTAAGGCTGAAAAAGAAGTGTCATTTACTGGATTTATAGAATTCGCTGCGGAAATAAAATTTTCTTCCGGGTGGAAAGGGCTAAAAAACTCTTTGGTGAAGATGGTGTCGCCCTCCAGATTGTATTTATAGATAACCGTTTTACTAATAGAGTCAGTGGTATGGCCCATAGTCACGAAACTGGTATCGCCGACAGCAAACAGGCCAGAGCCCCATGAGCGGAAAAATTTATGAGGCGAGCCCAACGGATTTTGCCAAATAATTTGCCCCTGAAGGTCTAATTTCAGGAAAAGGCAGCCAACAGTAGCTCCGCCTGTAGTGTCTGTGATAGCTCCCACAGCATAGTAGCAGCTATCTGTTGGCAGTATTTTTGTCAGGTTCAAAAAAGGATAGCCTGTATCTACTCTTTTGTTAAAAGTGGTGGTTTGTGCAAAGGAAAAACTACACCAAAGCAGCAATACAGCCCAAATTAGCTTTTTCATATTCGGTTGGGATTTTGAGCGCCGGTTTTCGCAAGGCTGCTAAAACCGGCGCTGCTGGAAGGTTAGTCAATTAGCAGTACTTTCAGTGCCGGCGAGCGGTAGCCACTTTGTTGCAGGATGCAATAGTAAAGCCCGCGCTGCTGCCCGGCAGTTTGCCAAATTTGCTGTTGGGTGCCCAGGCCGCAATCGAGCGTAGCGGTGAGCTTGCCCTGCCTATTGCAGCGGTGCGGAATGGAAGGGGTCA
>CAZNSK010000379.1:0-1031 GCA_964575505.1 uncultured Phaeodactylibacter sp. | reverse complement strand
GGCAGACCGGTCATATGGATGAACCCGTCACCCTGGCCAATCATCATCATATTGTGTTCCTGCCGTTGGTGGTGCGGGATTAGTGAGAGATTACACACAGGCACGACGTTGAGCGCCTGGCCCGGCTCCAGATGAATCAACACCTGCTCGCGCCCCTCGAGGGAGAGCCGGTAGACGCGCAGCGTCCCCGCCGCGACGAAGTAGACCGTCGTGCAGCGGTCGCCGGCCAGAAGAATCTGCGTCCCGGCGGCGAAGCGGCGCGGGATCACGGCCTCCGCGACGCAGTCGAGCGTCCGCGCCGAGAGGCCGGCAAAGAGCACGATCTTTTTGAGTCGGGCGTGGGTTTTGTCTGTCATCTGAGGGGATTATACGGAAGGGTGGGGGTTTTGCCAAGCGGGTGTTGGGGAGCGTTGCGCGCTTGGGACAACCTTCTGCAGAATCGGGGTGGTCGCTTCTGGTTACTGAGGTATGTCATCGTTGTTTTTTGTCATCAAAGCGTGCGCCCCACATAGTATGCTGTAATAATTACAAGCACAACAATTACTAAAGACGTTCATAAATGCACCTCAGATGCATTTTTGCCACTTCAATAACGACTTTTTACAAAACTTTGCGAAGTTGGTGATCAAGACTATTGCAATGAGAGCTGCGCCAAAATTATACATTGTAGTACTTTATTGAATAAGGTGTTTTTTTCTTCACACTTTCTCGGAGTGTGTCAGTGGAAGTGCATTGGAGAAATAAAAATCCCATATTTACCGCTCTGGCGGTTGCAAATCCCAACATATGGGTAGTAAAATCACATTTTTGATATGGCCTTGAAGCCAGCAGCTTTTCTTTTGTCCCAGACGTGAAACGCTCTCGGGTGTTGGGTAGGAGGGTGGGATAGGGAGACCCTGGTATCTTCGGTATCCCATTGGTCAAATATATGCTATCATAAGAGCGTAAACGATCATATCTATAGAGCAAGGAGCTAACGGAGAGCGTTTCACGACTGGGACAAACAAGAGATAGTCATCGTAGGTTCCGAA
>CAZNSK010000378.1:0-1037 GCA_964575505.1 uncultured Phaeodactylibacter sp. | reverse complement strand
CGCCATCAAAAAGCCAGGCTCTGGCAAGCTAGCCTTTTTGATGGCTGCGCTGTATATTTGAAATGAGAATGGAAAGGGTAGGTTAAGAGTCCCCCACTGCGTGTAGCCGGACCGTTGGGTGCCACCGCCCCTACATTGAACTTAACATCTATGAAAAAGAGTAGGGTGGGAGCCCTGCCTTATAAATTGTAGCCAAAACTGGGAAACTGAAAAACAGGAATTTGGTTGAGGCAAAAAAAATCGGCAAGATTGGTGAAGGCAGGGTAGCATAAGAAAAAGCATTGCTCCTGAACAGTAAATTGAAGTCCATTGAAAAAACCGGGTCCCAACAGTAAGCGCGGCCTGGTTAATGGAGTAAAAAGGGGAAGATCATGTTGAAGTTATCGTCCAGGGGGCTGGGAATTATTCAAGGTAGGGTACTGAGAAGATTTTGAAATTTTGGTGTCTTGGATAAGCTGTTTTTCAAACGGTTGCGAGGTGGAGGCAGTAAGATTTTTATCCAACAAAAAGCTCGGCTGACAAAGAGAAAGTTCGGGCAGTCAAGGGTAGATGAACTAGGGACGGTAGATTGGTGTGTTGGAAAGTATTTGCACCCAACGAATAAAGGAACTGAATTGAATAAGCGCCCCCCTAGATTTGCGGTTGAAAGATTTGATGGATTGCCGCTTATCGTTCACTTCGATGAATAAAAAAAGAAAGCGGCGGCACCCAACAGGAGCTACACACAATGGGGGTAGATTTGCTGGAGACAATAAGTGGAAATAGCAAAACCGCTCCGCCATCAAAAAGCCAGGCTTTGGCAAGCTAGCCTTTTTGCTGGCTGCGCTGTATATTTGAAATGGGGATGGAAAGGGTAGATTAAGAGTCCCCCACTGCGTGTAGCCGGACCGTTGGCAACAATTAATCAAGTAGAAAAAAATGGCAAAACGAAACCTTTGAAAAAAGGAAGATTCAATGTTTAGTTCTGCGCCAAATTTGATTGGAGTGTATGACAAATAGTGGGGAATCGTAATATATAGTCCATGTGCCGCCAAGAT
>CAZNSK010000377.1:0-1069 GCA_964575505.1 uncultured Phaeodactylibacter sp. | reverse complement strand
TATAATCGTAAATGTAATCTGGAATAGCTACTGCAAACTCTAGAACGGTAGAATCACCAGCAGCAATGAGATCAAGAGCCGTTCCATTGGCATCGGGTAGCATTTTACGCATCACATTATAGAATTCTACTTCACTTGTAGAGCCCGGAGGCTCTGGGAAGATCAAATCCTGTTCAATAATTGAAATTTGAGCAACGTTGTTTCCTGGGTTGAATGCCTCCGAGGATACGTTGCGAATTACGGCAGTGATGAACATGGAGTCAAGGCCATCAGAAATGCTGTGATGGATACTCATTTCGATAGGTGTCATTTCTGCGTAAATGTTATTGATCTGGTCTACGGTAGCGTTTGAGGCAATCCCTACATCAAAGGAGCCACCCATGACTACATTAGGCAAGCCAATGACGCCATAATAGTTTACACGGGACTGCACGTCAACCGGGTTGTGCTGGTTCATTGGATCGAAGCCTGGCCAGGAAGTCTGGTATTTGATAGATACCAGTTTTTCCGAGTTCGTGAATAGCAAATCGTTGAATGCTGGGTTCTGTATTGCACATGGTACACAAGAAGCTTGTGTAAAGTGCTCGATAAGCACTCGTTTTTGGACTTGAGCGGTTGTCCTATGCGCCAGAAATAATAACAGGGCAAAAATAAACAGTATAGCTGCTCTCATGACTAGAAAAGGGTTTTATAAATATCCAAGAAAATACGGCACCAGACTTTTGGACCCCGTACAATTTATTCATTAAAATTAAATGAATAAACCCGATCTTGGGACGGGCTGTTAGCCAGGATTCGACAAAACCTATTGATTTTTTTATTGTTTATTAGGCTTTGCAGTATATCTGACACTTGGTTTTTACGCTGAAGAATATAGATCTGCCTAATAAAATTCATTGCCAATTGTTTTCATCAGAAGGCAAATTGGTCGCATCTTATTTAACGGCAGACAGACAAAACGGGAACGCATACCAATTCAATTTATCTTACTTGCCAAGCGGCTATTATTACCTTTTAATAAGGTCTGACCATGAGGTATATTACACAAAGATAGCTATTGCGCATTAAG
>CAZNSK010000376.1:0-1093 GCA_964575505.1 uncultured Phaeodactylibacter sp. | reverse complement strand
TCAACGGGGTGTCTACGTTCGACCTGGTGCTGATCAGCAAGCACATCCTGGGCGTCGGCCCGCTGAGCACGCCTTACCAGCGCATCGCTGCGGACGTGAACAACAGCGGCTCCATCACGACC
This sequence comes from uncultured Phaeodactylibacter sp., assembly GCA_964575505.1. Classification (GTDB taxonomy): domain Bacteria; phylum Bacteroidota; class Bacteroidia; order Chitinophagales; family Saprospiraceae; genus Phaeodactylibacter. The sequence goes on along the minus strand of CAZNSK010000376.1, from coordinate 971 downwards.
CTGGACCTGATCCAGCTGCGCAAGCTGATCCTGTCCATCGACACGGAGTTCTCCAACAACACCAGCTGGCGCTTCGTAGAGGAGGCTTACAGCTTCCCCGACCCGTCTAACCCATGGGCGGAGCAGTTCCCAGAGGTGATCAACATCAACGACCTGCCGAGCACCGGCATCAGCGGCGCGAACTTCGTAGCCGTGAAGATTGGCGACGTCAACGGCGACGCACAGGTGAACAGCCTTGCTGGCCTTGACGAGCGCAGCTTCGGCGGCACCTTCGCCATGGAGGTAGACGAGCAGGAGCTGAAAGCGGGCAACGAATACCGCGTAAGCTTCACAGCAGCGGAGCTGGCAGCCATCGAAGGCTACCAGGCGACCCTGACGCTGGGCAATGCAGTAGAGCTGGTAGACATCATCAGCGGCGTTGCCACTGAGGACAACTTCGGCTTGACATACCTGGGCGAAGGCATGGTAACTACAAGCTGGAACGGCGAGGCGTCAGGCGCTGAGCTGTTCACGCTGGTGCTGCGCGCCAACAGCGGCGTGCTGCTGAGCGAAGTGCTGGGCGTAAGCTCTGCGGTGACCAAAGCAGAAGCCTACGGCAAGGACGGCAGCTTCCGCGATGTTGCCATCGAGTTCAGCAACGGCAAAGTGGCTGGCGCAGGCTTCGAGCTGTACCAGAACCAGCCGAACCCGTTCAAGGGCGAGACCGTGATTGGCTTCAACCTGCCGGAGGCAGCTGCGGCTACCATCACTGTGAGCGACGTGACGGGCAAGGTGCTGAAGCTGTACCGCATCGACGGCGCCAAAGGCTACAACCAGCTGGCTGTGAAGTCATCTGACTTGGCTGCCACAGGCGTGCTGTCTTACACCGTGGAGACCGGTGATTACACTGCAACGAAGAAGATGGTGGTTATCGAGTAACCGCGCTTCTTGTGACATAAAGCTGGCGTAAGCCGGCTGCTGGAAGGCCGGGC
>CAZNSK010000375.1:0-1093 GCA_964575505.1 uncultured Phaeodactylibacter sp. | reverse complement strand
TGCAGCGCCACTGCGCCAAAAAGTAGTATTGCGTTAACGCTAAAGAACCAGCCATAATGAAATCATATAACATTTGGCTCTTTGGAGCCTTTTTCCTTTTTGCATATACATTTTCTACAGCCCAGCCAGTCAACCGCGCAGATGATTTTGGGTATGATTTCAATGATTATATCGATGCGGTTGTTGGGCACAATGGGGCGATGGTCGGTTTTGGCAGGGCAAGGCAGGAAATTGATGGGTCTGATAAGACAGGTGTCTTACTGACCCGGTATGGCCCGTCTAACGAAGTGCAGCTTCAAAACTTCATTACGGATACCGCGACAACCTCTGTCATATTCAATAATTTGGGAGTAGGTTTCCCATACGGTGGGCTGATCCCGACCGGAGATGACGGCTATTTGTTTAATGCGGTGACTAGCAGGGGCAACCCGATTATAGTCAAACTCAACCGCGATCTGCAGGAGGAGTTCCGCTACGAATACCAGGACAGCAATGTGATCAGCAATTTTACGGTAGTTGAGCCCATCGAACTGGAGAGCGGGTACCTGTTGTACGGCACGGCTAAGGCGCTTGATGGCTCCGGCGCCCCCTATGTACGCCGTATTAATAAAGTTGGGGAAACCCAATGGGTACAGTATTACGGGGAAGAAGGTGCCACGGAAATCGTTCAGGACGGCACAATGCAGGGGGATTCCATTTTAGTAATTAGTTGCACGCCGGGTGATCAGTTCTATAATATAATATACAGGATAAATGTAACAGATGGCACGCTAGAATCCGAATGGGCCTCGGAGGTATATCCTGAAACGGGGCTGATCCGGCAGGTTGTTGCCCTGGAGGATGGGAGCCTGATCACTTTCGGGGAGGTCTTTGAAGAGTATTACCCCGACGGCTGGTTATTCTCTATGGTACAATCAGTTATTGCCAGGCTTTCTCCTATTAATAGTGTACTATGGGCGAACCATGTAGGCCCGCCTCATTTGTTTGGTAATGGTCAGGAAGGCTCCCGGGAGCTCAAACTGGTTTCGGACGGCAACATCGTGAGCGCCGGAGAGCACAGCACCTGGGCAGGCGGGTCGAAAAAGCTGGCCGG
>CAZNSK010000374.1:0-1107 GCA_964575505.1 uncultured Phaeodactylibacter sp. | reverse complement strand
TCCATAAAGCCAACGCTTACAAAGGAGCAGCGAAATGACAGCCTTACACGCCCCGGAAACGGATGAACCGGTTTTTCACCTGATGCAATTATTTGATCTGGATGATCTCAATCCGGCGGAAATTGACGCGGTTGAAATTCACCCCTGCGCCACATATACGGATGCAGCGGGCACATCATTTACCGAACAATGCGGCCCGGATGAGGCGCAGTTTTACGGCGTGTTTTTTCACCTGAAAAGCGGCGGCTTAACCTGTATCGCCGATTGTGCCGATACGCGCATTGCCAGCCATGTAGCGCGGTGCCTGGGCCGGTTAATTGGCATACAGCCCTAAGTCCGACTTTTGGTTCTCATGATTTTATGCTTAACTGGTTTTTTGTTTCAGGAGCAAAATATGAGAAAAAACAAGCAGACAGAGCTTTTAGAAGAAGCGCTAGGGGAATTGAAGCCGCGCTGGATTCTTTTTAAATTGCTTTCATCGCGAGAATGGGCATGGGAGTTTTTAAAGCGAAATCCGGATTTTTTGTCTGATAGTAAAAAAATAGAAAAGAAAATAGATGAAGAAGTCGAGGAATATATCCGTCAATTTGATGATATTGAGGACCTTCTTTTAGATAGCAGGGACTTTATTAAAGCGCGCCTGGAACAAAGTTATTCATGCAGTGAAGAAACCCAAAAAATTGTTAGAAAATATGGTTTGCTAAGCTGGGCAAATCCTAAGAATGTAAGACCTCCGAATACTCTCTTATGGTTAGAAGAAATAAACGGCAAAGAATTTTCCGAATATTTCCTTGAGCAGTCGTTCGACAAAAAGCAAAGAGTTATTAAAAACCTAAAGCTGACAGAGAATGAAGATTGCTTGATTATAAATTACAATACGCCATGGCAGCTCTATGTTAGAGAAATCAAAAAGCGTTATGAAGAACGGGGCAAAACGCATAATCTCAAACAGTTTTTTCTCGACAGATATCCAGATTACATCAAAATCTATGATTTGAGAAACTGGAGAAAGGATCAAAACGGCAAGCCCGTTTTGAGTTGGTCAATTATACGAGACTACATTGCCGGGGGCAAAGAAATGTCTATTCAAACAGTAAAAAAACGATA
>CAZNSK010000373.1:0-1112 GCA_964575505.1 uncultured Phaeodactylibacter sp. | reverse complement strand
AAGCGGCAATCCTTCAAATCTTTCAACCGCAAATCTAAGGGGGCGCTTATTCAATTCAGTTCCTTTATTCGTTGGGTGCAAATACTTTCCAACACACCAATCTACCGTCCCTAATTTATTCACCCTCGGCCAGCAACTCTTTTTCTTTGTCAGACGAGCTTTTTGTTGGATAAAAATCTTACTGTCTCCACCTCGCAACCGTTTGAAAACAGCTTATCCAGGATACCAAAATTTCAAAATCTTCTCAGTCCCCCCACCGTTTATAGTTCCAAGCCCCCTGGACGAAATCTTCCACATGATATTCCCCTTTTTACTCCATTCATGAGGCCGCGCTTACTTCTGGGACCCGGCTTTTTCCAATGGAGCTCGATTAACTTTTTAGGAGCAATGCTTTTCTTCTGCTACCCTGCCTCACTAATCCTGCTGGAAATTTCTGGGCTGAAACGAATTCCTGTTTTTCAGTTCCCCAGTTTTGTCCGCAGTTTACAAGGCAGGGCTCCCACTCTACCCTTTTTCATCGAGGTTAGGTTAACTGTAGGGGCGGTGGCACCCAACGGTCCGGCTACACGCAGTGGGGGACTCTTGATCTACCCTTTTCATCCCCATTTCAAAGATACAGCGCAGCCAGCAAAAAGGCTAGCTTGACAAAGCCTGGCTTTTTGATGGCTGTGCGGGTTTGCTATCTCGGCTTAATGTTTCCAGCAAATCTACCCCCATTGTGTGTAGCTCCTGTTGGGTGCCGCCGCTTTCCCTTTTTTATTCATCGAAGTGAACGATAAGCGGCAATCCATCAAATCTTTCAACCGCAAATTTAAGGGGGCGCTTATTCAATCCTCTTCAATTATTCGTTAGGTGCAAATGATTTCCCTCCCCACCAATCTACTGTCCCTAGTTCATCTACCCTTGACTGCCCGAACTTTCTCTTTGTCAGCCGGGCTTTTTGTTGGATAAAAATCTTACTGTCTCCACCTCGCAACCGTTTGAAAAACAGCTTAACGAGGATACCAAAATTTCAAAATCTTCTCAGTCCCCCACCGTTTATAGTTCCAAGCCCCCTGGACGAAATCTTCCACATGATATTCCCCTTTTTACTCCATTAATGAGGCCGCGCT
>CAZNSK010000372.1:0-1135 GCA_964575505.1 uncultured Phaeodactylibacter sp. | reverse complement strand
AGGTGGAAAAAGAGCAAGTCAGAAATCACAAATCTTGGGTTGGCGGACTATAAAAACCCGAAATTAAGGAAAAAGGATTAGACTTGAAGCATCGGCAGGCGCACTTCAAAGCGGCCGGCATCGGCAGAAATGCGGACCGGGTCGGTAGTGAAGTATTGATAGCGGTTGCGCACATTGGAAAGCCCGGTGCCGGTACCCGGCATCACCTGGGCCTTGGGCTGTAGTTGATTGACCACCACCAGGTTGCCGCCTTCCACCCGCACCCTTACCTTCAGCGGTTTTTCCCGGGCAATGACGTTGTGCTTGATGGCGTTCTCAAACAGTATTTGCAGAGACAGGGGCACGACTTGCAGGGATTGCGCCCGCTCCGGTACGTCGATATCGACCTGAAGGTTTTCTCCAAAGCGCTCCTTGACTAGAAAAAGATAGGCTTGCAGGAACTTCAATTCTTCCGCCAGGGTCACCAGCTTTTTGTCCTTCATCTCCAAGATGTAGCGGTAGACGCGGGAAAGCTTTTGCACGAATTGCACCGATTTTTCCTGGTCTTCAGGGATGAGGTAAGTCAAGGTGTTCAGGCTATTGAACAGGAAGTGCGGGTTGACTTGATTTTTCAAGCCTTCCAGTTGAGACTCCACTTGTTCGCGCCGCAGTTTTTCCGTTTCCAGCAGGGTCTGCTTCCAATTCTGGTACAGGTAGATGGATTCATACACCGTACTGATGAAGGCAACGATCAAAAAGGAGCCGCCGGTTAGGGCGGTGCCGCTCACTTTCCGGTCCGGGTAATACTCCATAATGGGCGTACAAAAGTACCAAAGGAGGGTATTGATCAGCAGAAAGGCCGAGACGAGGCTCAATCCGGTGTACAGCAGCCTTTTGGTGGTGAGGGCGGCACTGGGATACCGCCGCCGGAAGTAGACAAAGATCCGCCGGCAGGCCAGCCAGTAAGAAATGGTATAGACCAGAGATACGCCCCAATTGGGCAGGTAAGCGGCCAGCCCATGCTCAAGCGTAGCATTAAACAACAGCAGCGGAATGATAAAACTGACCACCGGTATGCCAATCCACAGCAGAAGGCGGTCATCAAAACCCAGGGCTTCCTTAATGCTCATTTGATGCTTCATGGCAGAAAAATTAA
>CAZNSK010000371.1:0-1135 GCA_964575505.1 uncultured Phaeodactylibacter sp. | reverse complement strand
CACTAGACATTTTGAAAAGAAGCGTAAAGGCGACTATCTTTAAAGTCGGCTAAAACCAAAAAACATGTCGCTATTTACGCTTCTAGAACAAGATACAGAAAATGCAGTAAACCTGCCAAAAAACACCTTGAAGAATACGCTGATCGTGAGCCAATCGATCCTTCATGCCGGCACCGTGAACCTGAACAAGGTGAAGAACAGCGTCCCGCATGTTCGTGGAGGCGGGCTGGCAAGCGCCCACGCCGACTACAAGCTTTTGACGCGCTACTTTGACCAGGGCAAGGTCGTAAGCGAAGAAGAACGCCAGCAGTACGAGCGGTTGATGCAGGGCCTGCGGTCTTTGTGCTGGATGGTGTTTTTCAAACGGTGCAAACAGCTGGGCAACAAGAAGCCAAAGTACCTCTTGTTGGACGGCACCAAGTGGGACTGCGGCAATGAGAGCATCCATCTGATGACCCTCTGCGTCTTGGCCGGCGATGTAGCTATCCCTGTTTGGTGGGAAGATCTGGGCAAGGCCGGGCATTCTTCGCAGGAAGAGCGCATGGACATGCTCGGCGAAGTAATGAAAAAGTACGAATTGGCAGGCATGACCTTGTTGGCCGACCGGGAATACGTTGGCAAAGAGTGGTTTAAGTACCTCTCCAAGAGCGGTTTGTATTTTGTCATCCGGGTCAAAGAAGGGATTTACCACCAAGAAGTCAATGCTAGTGGGGGGCGCACCTGGCAGCAGCTTAAAGACTTGGCCGCCCGGAAACCCAATGGCAAAAAGGTTTCTAAGAAGATAGAGATGGACGGGCTGTGCCTGCATTATATCGTGATGCAAAACCCGCGCCCGGGCGCAGAAGACGAGCTCGTCTTCTTACTTACGAATTTGCACAGCCCCACCCAGGCCAGCCGGCTCTATGAATGGCGCTGGCAGATCGAGGTCTGCTTCAAGCACCTGAAGAGCAACGGGGTCAACCTGGAGGCGATGAACGTGCAGGGCAAAGAAAAACGCCACCTGATGATGGCCATCAGCGTGCTGGTGTATATACTGGCTATCCGGGAGGGGCTGCTCAAGGAGTGCCTGGACGGTATTCGCTGGGTCTTAGACAAAGCTTCCGGCTTTGAGTACCTGGCTGTATCGGTCTTCCTC
>CAZNSK010000370.1:0-1147 GCA_964575505.1 uncultured Phaeodactylibacter sp. | reverse complement strand
ACTTCCGCAGCGTACTGATGACGATGGCTTTCCGCCACCGGCAGCACTTGATATTTAAGTACCTTCAGCTTATCTTTGATGGTACGGACGGAAAGGAAAAAGTCAGCGCGGTGACGACCTATATCCTCGGCGTGGCAGAGCGTTCAGAAGAAGAATTCCTGAAGCAGATCAAAGACACAACATTCACGATAAAACCGGAAGTCATGAGTACTTTGGAGCAAATTTTGGAAAGAGGCCGAAGAGAAGGACGCGAAGAAGGGCGTGAAGTGGGCCTGGAACAAGGGCTCTACAAAAAGAGCATTTTCAACCTGCTCAAAATAACTATCCGCTTCCCGGAACTGCCCGCTGCAGAATTATCCGACTTGGCTGAGCTGAAGCTAAAGACCGTAGAAGACTTCTTAGAAGTCGTTGCAGAAGGCGACAGCGACAAACTGCTCGAACACGTGCAGGAGGAGCTGCTGGCTGATATCCCCCTCACCGCAGAGGAAAAAGAAAAACTGGTGCAGTTGGCAGAGGAGTTGGTTCAGTAACAACAATGTTTTCTGCCCGCTTTCTTGACATGCCCCTGCAAATACCGTATTTTACTAATCAATTACCCAAACCACTGCGCGCGGCAACAAAACCGGTGCTCCCTGTATGACCGCTACACTTATACCGACGATTAAGTGGTTTGCCATGGCAAACCTACTCAATGCCTGCCTGCGTGTCGGTACTTCGGCCTCCGGTGGCCAAAGCCCACAGGCGACGAGACACAGGCAGGTCGGCATATACGCTTTGAAGCGGTATGCCCTGGAGTAGCCTACCACTTCGTAATGCGTATACTTGAACAAAAAAACATATCCGCACCGCTTTGGTGCTTGGCATTTGGAAACAAGCCTCCGCACTGCCGCTTAACCGGCAGCTGAAGGCACCGCCCGTCCTATCCCCCGCTGGCGGGGGTGCCCGAAGGGCGGGGGTGGACCTAAGTCAATTCCTATTTTTTAACACATAAAAACCTTTCACCTATGAAAAACAAATTCCTAACAGGCTTGATGCGTTGGGGCAGTGTAGAGGGGAAAATGAGCTATTTTCAACCATACGCTCCCGGTAATCACCGCATAGGCGTCAACCGAAATTATTCATATATGAAAAAGACTGCCTAAGTTTG
>CAZNSK010000369.1:0-1204 GCA_964575505.1 uncultured Phaeodactylibacter sp. | reverse complement strand
AGAAATTTGAACCTTTCACCGAATAAGAATCTGATCAAATTGAATCGGGTTGTCGTGAATCAAGTTGAATTGATAGAGATTGAAAACCTGTAGATTGAATCGGTCAACTTGAACCAAGATCAACCTGAAAAACTGAAATTTAGCCGAATCAAATTGAAGACTGGAGATTAAGAATTTGGATCAATTTGAGAGGTTAACTTTCAAGATCAAGAATCAAAACCGTAAATTGAGATCAGTTTTCAAGATCAATTTGAGATCATCAGAATCAGGAAACCGGTTCAAGAAGATTGAAAAATCGGTAAAAAAGGCCCTTTTGAAGTATCCAGAATTGGTAAAACGGTCGCTTTTTTAGTTTTACGAAGAATAAAATGGAAGCGCCCAACAATGGCTACATGCCATGCCGGTAAAAATCTTCGAAAGGAAAATGAAGATTGAAAAACCCGCGCAGGCAGCAAAAGCCAGGCTGCGCCAATTTGGTCTTTTGCTGCCTGCACTAGCATTTGTAAAATGGGACGAAAATGGTAAATTTAGAGTCCGGCACGTCACGTAGCCGGGCCGTTGGCTGCAAGCCCCTATCGGGAAAGGCTGCCCGCCGCCCGGCACTGCGCACATCTTCGCTGCGCTCCCATGTGCAGCAATGCTACGGGCTGCCGCAAACCCGCGCCTGCAGCCAACACGGGCTACACACAATGGGGGTAGATTTGCTGGAAACATCAAGCCGAGATAGCAAACCCGCTCCGCCAGCAAAAAGCCAGGCTCTGGCAAGCTAGCCTTTTTGCTGGCTGCGCTGTATCTTTGAAATGGGGATGGAAAGGGTAGATTAAGAATCCCCCACTGCGTGTAGCCGGGCCGTTGGCTGCAAGCCCTACCGGGAGGAGCCCACGCGCCGCCCGGCACTGCGCACATCTTCGCCTTAGGGCTCCCATGTGCGTCAATGCTACGGGCTGACTGCCAACCCGCCCTGCAGCCAACATCGGGCTACACACAATGGGGGTAGATTTGCTGGAGACATTAAGTTGAAATAGAAAACCCGCACAGGCAGCAAAAAGCCAGGCTCTGGCAAGCTAGCCTTTTTGCTGCCTGCGCTGTATATTTGGGTAGAGATGAAAAGGGTTGCTTAAGAGAATCCCCCACTGCGTGTAGCCCTGACCGTTGTGTGCCATTTGATAAAATATTGATAACGAGGGAACTAAAACGAGCCTTC
>CAZNSK010000368.1:0-1211 GCA_964575505.1 uncultured Phaeodactylibacter sp. | reverse complement strand
TTGGCTTAACCTCCCGTTTTTACCCTTCCCCGCTTTTTTGTCACGCACTCAAATATTTCTTCGAGAGTATTAGCGGAGTATGTAATTTATAGACAAAAGATAATAAATAAACTTAAAAAAATTGATTTAAAAAGTAGTGAATCAGAAATACATGAGATCATTATACCAATGAAAAAAATCTTTGAAGGAGACCGTTTTATTGAAGACATTTACAAAAACAACGTATGGTTGCTTGATGATAAATTTATGTCTTATTCAACGATTGTTAGTGATTTGGAAATGGACAAATTAATACCTTATATAACTTTGGATGGAGAGAGTGGAAAAGAGACTGGTAGACCTGATATAGCGATAGTGTTTTCTCGTAATCCAGATAAGACAGAGAAAAAAGTTGATGTGGTAATAGTTGAATTGAAGAAGTTAGGGCTAAAACTTGCAAAAAGAGAGGAGGTAGTTAGTCAATTGAGACAAAGGGCTAGAAAAATTTTAGAGTATTATCCAGATCAAATTGGTAGAGTTTGGTTTTATGGAATAGTAGATATCAACAAGGAACTACGAGTTTCTTTAAAAGAGTCAGGTTTTAAGCCTGTTTATTCAGAAGATCAAGCTTTTTATAGTGAACAAAAAATAATAGTTGATGAAGATAAAGATATATCCATTCCAATTGGAATCAATGTGTTATCATACAAAGCCTTAATGTTAGATGCTGAGAGTAGAAATTCTACATTTCTGAAAGTACTTATTAATGGCATAAAATCTTTTGGCAAAAAAGAAGCATCTGAAGTAGAGTTAAACTAATGAAAATGCGCAGAACAATGGCTAGCCGACAATACTCCGCGATGCTGCGTACTGCGGCTAGCCGGGCCGTTGGCTGCAAGCCCCTATCGGGAAAGGCTGCCCGCCGCCCGGCACTGCGCACATCTTCGCTGCGCTCCCATGTGCAGCAATGCTACGGGCTGCCGCAAACCCGCGCCTGCAGCCAACACGGGCTACACACAATGGGGGTAGATTTGCTGGAAACATTAAGCCGAGATAGCAAAACCGCTCCGCCATCAAAAAGCCAGGCTTTGGCAAGCTAGCCTTTTTGCTGGCTGCGCTGTATATTTGAGATGGGGATGAAAAGGGTAGATTAAGAGTCCCCCACTGCGTGTAGCCGGACCGTTCCGCACCAGCAATAAAAAAGAAAAACAAATCAAAATCACTAACAAAAA
>CAZNSK010000367.1:0-1217 GCA_964575505.1 uncultured Phaeodactylibacter sp. | reverse complement strand
ATCCTGGACAGTGGCTTAAGTGGATCTCCTTGGGTATCTTACCCCCTACAAGGAGATTGAGTTATGCGACGGAAACGACGGAATCACACGCCGGGATTTAAGGCGAAGGTAGCGCTGGCGGCTTTGCGAGAGGAGGGCACGCTGGCGGAGTTGGCGGAGCGTTTTGATGTGCACCCGAATCAGGTAAAGCAGTGGAAGGAGCAGCTTGCCGCTCAGGCGGCGGATGTCTTCGGCGGCGGCGAAGCGGCGGCGAAGGCCAAGGAATCGGACGTGGTGACGCTGCACGCGAAGATTGGAGAGCTGACGCTGGAGAACGATTTTTTGTCCAAAGCGCTCGGTCGTTAGAGCGGGCGCAACGGAAAGAGATCGCTATGAAGGAACACGCTCTTCCCATCACGCGGCGCTGTGCGCTGCTGGAGGTGCCGCGTTCGTCGGCCTATTACCGGCGCCGGTCGGACACGACGCGGGACGAGTTGCTCATGCGGGCGATGGACGAGATCCATCTGCGTTATCCGTTCATGGGCAGCCGCCGGATTGCGGACGAGTTGGCCGAGGAAGGCCATGTGGTGAACCGCAAGTGCGTGCAGCGGCTGATGCGCAAGATGGGCATGAGCGCCCTGTATCCGGGGCCGAACAAGAGCCGGGCGCACCACGCGCACAAGGTGTATCCGTACTTGCTGCGCGGCCTCGACATCGACCGCGCCAACCAAGTGTGGTGCGCCGACATCACCTACATCCCGATGGCCAAAGGCTTCGTCTACCTCGTGGCCATCATGGACTGGTACAGCCGCAAGGCGCTCGCCTGGCGGCTGTCCAATACCCTCGACACCGGCTTCTGCGTCGCGGCCTTGAATGAAGCGCTGGCGAAACACGGCACACCCGAAATCTTCAACACCGACCAGGGCTGCCAGTTCACCAGCGAGGCCTTCACCGGCGTGCTCAAGGAACAGGGCATCCAAATCAGCATGGACGGCAAGGGCCGTTGCATGGACAACATCTTCATCGAGCGGCTCTGGCGAAGCCTCAAATACGAAGAGGTTTACCTCCACGCCTACGACACCGTGCGAGACGCACGCCAAGGTATCGGCAAATGGATAGCCTTCTACAACCAGAGGAGAAAGCATCAAGGACTTGACAGACGAATCCCGGACCATTTGTACTACACCAATATGGATGCACATTCCCCCATGGGGGAATGTGCATGAGAACCCCGACCC
>CAZNSK010000366.1:0-1218 GCA_964575505.1 uncultured Phaeodactylibacter sp. | reverse complement strand
TTATTCAGCGAATTGAGCCCCTTTTTTCGAAGTGTCATCGTAAACTCACGCTAGACTGTCTGAAATCTCAAAGGCTAAACTATTTTTTGAACTATGTTTTTAATAGCGACCTTTATCTTCATCTTTCAAGTTTAAATATTCTATACTGGTCAATTGTCGATATAGTAGATTCAGCAATTATGAATTCACCTGCTGCTAGAGAGTTAGGATTACCTTTTGCAAATACATTGAAAAGTGACTTGTATAAATTGTGTAGAATAGAATTTGATTCCATTGTGAAAATCTTTCATCATTTTCAATATCCCAACATTAAAAAAGATGATATTTTTCTCTTCATTGAAAGCTTAACTTCTGTATTTACAGATTATTTAGATGATAATGAATACCACTTTGGATTAGAATCATTGCGCCAAATTTTAAAGGAAGCAAAAAAGAATAATCATTTACCTTTTATCGAAGATGAAGATGATTTTATTCTGCTTGAAGATTTTACTGAATTTTATCTTCGCCCGGTTTATCTATTTGAAAATTCAAATCATATTTTCGACATTGAAGAAACAATTCAAGACAAAATAAATGCTTTAAACATAACTTGCAATGGAAATAAAATTAACAATTTCAAATTTGAAGATTCAAAAAATGAACTACTAATCCAAGTTTCTGATGTTTGCATAGGTCTAATTGGGAAATTCACTAATTACATTAATTGTGCATCAAAGGATGATTTGCAATCGATTAAAAGTATTTTTAGTGATCTTCAGGAAAAAAATTTAAAATTGATTTTCAATCTAATTGATAAATCTCTTAACAAAAACAAGGGTTTTTTACACTCTGTTGAAAGTTATGATGATAAGTTAAAGATGGAAATCCTTAGAAATAACCTGTGAAAACCACACCTAACAGTGCATAGCCGTCCATACTCCGCGAAGCTCTGTACGGCGGCTATGCTGACCGTTGGGTGCCACCGCCCCTACAGTTAACCTAACCTCGATGAAAAAGGGTAGAGTGGGAGCCCTGCCTTGTAAATTGTAGACAAAACTGGGGAACTGAAAAACAGGAATCCGTTTCAGCCCAGAAATTTCCGTCAGGATTGATGAGGCAGGGTAGCAGAAGAAAAGCATTGCTCCTAAAAAGTTAATCGGGCTCCATTGGAAAAAGCCGGGTCCCAACAGTAAGCGCGGCCTCATTAATGGAGTAAAAAGGGGAATATCATGTGGG
>CAZNSK010000365.1:0-1234 GCA_964575505.1 uncultured Phaeodactylibacter sp. | reverse complement strand
AAAAAATTCCACTCCCTAAAAACTCCTGAAGTAAGATATGGAAAGTTTAAAGCTTGAAAAAAGAATAGGTGCTGAAATTGAAAAGTTATTAGAGTTGGCCCAAGGTTATGTATGGGAAGATGTAAGTGTGCATGAGATGGAAAAAGGCTTGTTTGGCCAGCTTCTCAAATTGGGTTTAGTGTTGTTGAGCCTTGTGATTGAACACAAAGGAAGAGCCCTGATGGGGTTTAGCCCAAGGGTAGAGCCAGGAGAAGTACTGGAATCGAAAGGGTTAAAAGAGCGGAAGTATTTAAGCTTGTTTGGGCTGATGGACGTATTACGCCCCCGGCATTGGAGTAAACAAAGGGGGAGTTATTACGAATTGGATGAGCGGCTGAACTTTCCCAAAACCAGCCATTGGTCCTACAACCTACAAGAATTGGTAGGGGAAAATGCAGCTGAGAATGATTTTTGCGAGAGTGTCCGGCTATTGAATAAACTGCTTGGCTTAAAGTTGAGTGGCAAATCTTCAGAAAGGAATTCAGGGCACTTGGGCCCTTTAGTAGGTTCCTTTTATGAAAGCCAAGCAGTAGAAGTTGAAGAAGGTGCCCTATGTTTTAGTGCCTCTTTTGACGGCAAAGGGGTGCCGAAGATAAAAAAGAAAAAAGAGCAAGAAGGGAACCCGAAAAAGCGTTTAGGCAAAGGGGAAAAACAAGGCGTCAAACAAATGGCAACCGTATCAGTAACATCCTGTTTTGTCCCTAAAAAGCGGACAAGAGACAGCATTATTAGGAGTTTAATGGGAAGCCCCTTGTCCAAAGTGGAGTATGATGAACAAGGCCGTAAACTTCGTAAAGAGAATGACAACCGTTGGCATCAAAAGATTCACCGCCGGGCATTTTTAAATGATCAGGCTAAAGCCGTCGAGTATGGGTTGGAGCATATCCGTGTAAGGATGAAAAACCCCAATAGCCGCTTTGTGGTCCCCATTGATGCAGGCACCGGTTTAGAAGATAAAGTTTTAGCCTATGTGAATGAACATGGCCTGGAAGGCCAGTTTGAAGGCATCATTTTAGACATTATCCATGTCAGTGAATATGTATGGGATGCAGCTACGGCTATATTTGGCGAAAAATCTAAGCTTCGAGCTGATTGGGTAAGGGAAATGTTAGAAGATTTGTTGGATAGCAAAACAGGTAAAGTAATCCAAGATCTCGAATTGATACGAGATAAAACCACCTTGTCAAAGGCTAAG
>CAZNSK010000364.1:0-1269 GCA_964575505.1 uncultured Phaeodactylibacter sp. | reverse complement strand
TCCAGGTGTGGACAATTGTATTACGACTTGTCCCATAGTGTTAAGTATATCAATATGGAATAATGAGGTTTACTGCTCTCCTACGAGCTATAGTATGGGCGGGGTATTAGATCCAAATGGCCTCATGAAATGGGATGGGCAGACCTGGGCACGTGTAAAGAATGGGCTAACTGCATTTAATGGTAATGGTGGCGGTGCGATAGACCTGTTGCCTTACAATAATACGCTTTATATTTTTGGAGTATTTGAAATGGCAGGAACAGATACTGCCTATAGTGTAGCTACCTGGGACGGGGAAGAACTGTCCTCCCTTGGATTCCCTTTTGCGAACCCGGAGGCTGGCATTGTTGCAAGAGTACAATCTGGAGTTTTCAAAGATGATGTCCTTTATGTCGGCGGCAACTTCAGAAAAGAACTAGGAGTTGAAAATACGATTGATTTTGCCTGGTATGAGAATGGGAACTGGTATCAGTCGGAGCAAAATATTATGGGAGAGAATGACGATGTAGGAAAGTTAATAGTCTACAAAAATGATGTTTACGTGGGAGGCGGTTTTCGAGTATCGACTGGTAATGCAGGCAATGGTATAATGCGTTTTCGAGATGGTGAGTTTATGGATGTCGGGGGCAGTTTTGATTCAGAACTCTCAAGCGTTGTAGATATGGTGGTGTATAATGACAAACTTTTTGTTTTTGGGTTGTTTAACTCAGTAGGTGGTGGTATACCCGCCCAAAATATTGCCTCTTGGGACGGGGAAAAATGGTGTGGGTACGGTTTTGATTTTGACCACCTTATCCGTGCGGCAGAAGTGCTAGGAGATCGATTATATATCGGTGGCCCTTTTGATTCCATCAATTATCAGCCCTATAACCATTTAGCATTTTGGGAAGGTGAATTGGAGCCAACAGTGTGCGGTAATCCCGTAAGAATAGCTCCCGAAGAACAAATAGCTGCAATGCAATTAAACCTTTTCCCAAACCCCACCACCTCCGCCCTCCACCTACAACTACAGCACCCCCAATCCACCCAAGGCCAGCTTCTCATCGAAAACCTGGCCGGCCAAACCCTTCACACCGAAGCCCTGAATTTGAGCCCGGCACTTCAAAGCTGGCGGGTCGATGTAGCCGACTGGCCGGCCGGGGTGTACGTGGTGCGCTTGCAGGCCGGGGCGGAGCAGGTGGTGCGGAAGTTTGTGAAGGAGTGAGGGGGCACGGGCTTTAGAAATTGGAGTACAAAGGAAAAGGACAGGTTAAAACAGCTTAATTGCAA
>CAZNSK010000363.1:0-1342 GCA_964575505.1 uncultured Phaeodactylibacter sp. | reverse complement strand
TATATTCTGTTGCCCACGATCCTCAATCAATCCTGGAAAAAGCCCAGGCCTCCAGCCCCGGCACCAAGCGCAACTGTCCGCACCGCCTCTAAAGAAGGGAACCGGTTTTTTACCAGAACGGTAGATGCAGTACTACGCCACCGGGTATTATTTGGCATTTCGTTTGTCCTTTTTGTGGCTGCAGGCATGTTGCTTGCAGGAAAACTTCCGCGGGAGTCTTTTCCTGAAATAACGCGGACCGGGTTGGAGATCACCATAGACTGGAACGAGCCCATTCGGTACACCGAAAACCAACGCCGTATTACAGAATGCTGGCAGTATTTCAAAAAGGATTTCCCAAACTCAGGCGGGCCGGCTTTTCTGAAGAAAAAACAGCGGCGTAAACAAGAGCAGTACGACCACCGAAAACAAGAGCCCTCCGATTGTGCCGACAGCCAGAGAAAACCAGAACACTTCCTGCTGCCCATGCATCAAAAAGGGGACTAACCCCAGAGAAGTAGAAAAAATAGTGAGCAAAATGGGGACGATTTTGTGCTGAAGTGCTTTCAGATAAGGCCTCAAAGGGGAGCTGCCCGGATATTTTTTCCGGAAGCCATTGAAATCATTGACCAAAAGGATCAATCCATTAACGACAAGCCCGCTGGTTAACAAAAACGACGTATACCCCCCTTGGTCAAATGGGAATTTGAACCAATAAAAAGTCAGAAAAATACCAATAAACGAAGTAGAGATAATAAAAATAATAGCAAGGGCCTGCTGCAAAGACTCGAAGGTGAGGGCACAGATAAAGAAAATGAGGACAATAATCAACCCCAGAAGCGCATATTGCTTTTCCGGTTGGCTGCCCCAGCTCAGTTGCCGTCTTTCTATAGAGTAGCCCAGGGGTAGCTCCTTTTTCATCTCTTCGATTTTTTCATTCAGGCCCAGCCAGGTCAGGGTGTCAAAGTGGTAAGACACAATTCCTAGGGTGGCCACACAGTACAGCGTATTTGCTATAGCGATGGCTTTCAAAAACGGTGCCCCGCCATCCTGTACCCGCCAGAAGCAAGTGAGGGAGTAGAGTGCAAAACAGGCCGCAATGCCCGCCAGAATATAGAGCAGCTGCGCAGGCATACCAAATACGGATTCGTACCGGGCGAGGACCTGACTGAGCAGAAGGGCAGTAACGATGGCACCGATGCCGTCGATCAAAAAAAGCCGTCTGATGGAGTCGTTGCTGGACATAGGTTGAGGTGTTTGGCTCCAAACATGCTTTCAAATATAGCCCCTTTTTCTCTGCTAAGGGGTTGCGCAACAATAACTTACCGATTTAGACTCGTTCTTTTGCACGCTAACTGCGCCT
>CAZNSK010000362.1:0-1382 GCA_964575505.1 uncultured Phaeodactylibacter sp. | reverse complement strand
CGCATAGGCGTCAACCGTTTTTTAATTTGGCGATCAAATCGCCATGATTCTCCCTTCGCCTGACCTCATAGGCGCAGTTTCGCTCAATATGTGCGACCCATATATCTTCGGTTAATTGCTGCAGGTTTTGCAAAGGGTTTGCTGCCAAGTAGTTGACCCACTTCATAAAGCTCAGGGTTTTACTTGCTTTTTGCTGGATTTCTTGGAACGCCGGGTAGACAAAAAGAACCAGGTAGGTAAGCGTCAAAAAGATCATGGCCCTTACCCGGGCGGGTTTAATATGCCTCAAATCTGCGAACATATGCTGCAGCTTCAACCCTGACTTCCAAGCTTTGAAAATAATTTCGATACGCCACCGCAGCTGATAGATGACGAAGGCCTGCGCGATACTGATTTTCTCTGGCTCGGCATTAGTGACTAAAAATTGCCACTGCAGCATATCCAGATAGTGGCTATCATGGTTGGCCGATTTGTGGCGGTCCTTCAGGGCCTTGCGGCGGCGTTTTTGGTACAGGCCCTGGGGTACCTGCCGCACAAGCAGGCGCACGGGCACCCGCTCTTTTTTGCCGACCTCGACAGCTAGCTCGAACTGGGCAACCCCTGCCTTTTTCTTTGCCTGGCAGTATTTTAGCAAGCCGAAAGGCACTTCTTGGCCTGGCAAATAGACGTGGGCTGATGGCTTGAGCCGCGAGAGGAAGTAGGCGCCTTTGCTACTGATCACCTTTAAAGCCCGGAGGACAAAATACCCCAGGTCGCGAACCAGCAGGTCACCCTGCCCCAGTTTGTCGACGATACGCAGAGCATCCCCTTGGTCGTTTTTCCGGAAGTTGGTCAGCAGGATGTCTACAGGCTTATCATTGAGCAGGTCCATTGTCAGCTGTATTTTGCCCGTGGCCTTCTTTTCCCCGTTATTGGAATGGGGCCCGGGGAAGTCCAATTCGCAGCCCTTCGGCAAAGACAGGCTAGTACTGTCTTGTACAAGTATGTTGTTGAACTTTAAGCCCAACTGGCTTATGCGGGACATTGCCGTGCTCGACTTGGCAGCCATCGCCCTAGCGAGCAGCTCTCTGCAGAAATCGGCGTGGCGGGCTGCCGAAAGGCGCTTATTGAGCCCTTCCCTGCTTACGCTCACGCTAGTGAGGTGCATCATTGCGTTTGCCCATTTGGACAATGAAATTTGCCGCTTGCCGACGCAGGCAAAAAACGATGCCACGAAGTATAAAGGTGTTATTTTTTGGGCTTTTGACTTGACAAAGCCTGTCTCTTTTGCAAGAGTGTCGAGGCAGATTCCCGATAAGTTTTTTATAACTTGCTTTAGATTTACATTCATATTCATGAGTCTTGACTGTCTAAGTGTAAGTTTTGGTAAACCCAAACTTAGG
>CAZNSK010000361.1:0-1387 GCA_964575505.1 uncultured Phaeodactylibacter sp. | reverse complement strand
GGATGAAGTTCATCTAGCGTAGCTCCCCCTCGTTGGGGAGCTATTTTTTTGAACGTACAAGGAGCCGCAAGCGGCTCATTTTTTTTCCCCGAAAAGAGGAGCTTCTCCGCCTCACAGGATGAAGTTTTGGGAGTCGTTTCTTTTTGCTTGTGATAGTCTGGATCAAAGGGAGTATCGTTCTTGTGTAGGGCATACAGAAGACATAAAAGTTTACGTTGCACAGCTACATAAGCCTTCATTTTTTGTCCTGTTCTTGCAAAGACCCGTTCATATAAATTTTTAAACGTTCCTTGTTCGTACCTAACGACACTGAAGGCTGGCAGGTGCAAAATTCTACGAATATGCGTATTTCCTTTTTTAGAAATACGGTTCTTTCCAGTACGTGTGCCTGATTGATTTTCGATTACATCATATCCAGCATAAGAAGTGAGTTGCTTTTGATTTTTGAATAAAGCAAACCCATTTGTCTCGGCCAAAATAGTAACTGCTGTAAGTACCCCTACGCCTTTGATGGAAGTAAATAGTTCAACCTGATGAGCTAAAGATTCATCATTTTTTACCAGTTGTACGATTTCGTTCTCCAGTTGTACAATTTGTTCTTCTAAAGCCTTCACTTGTGTTTCAAGGCTCTTTTCTGCACTTTTTAGGTGAAACATACCATATTTGAGAGCTTCCAGTTGATTCAAAAACATAGTTTTTACTTTCTTTAACTGCTCAATGTGCCGAGTTAGTCCACGCAGTTTATAGAGCAGTTTACTCATGGGTTGCCAGGCTTCTAGGGGCTGCTCCATACCTAAATAAGCTAAGCCTTTAGAATCAATCTTATCATTTTTACTACGGTATCCTTTACTTTTTAGGTAATATTTCGCTTTACTAGCTAAGATCACGTACACTGTTTTTTCTTCATTGAAAAGCGTCCAGGCGAGATTTTCATGATAGCTTCCCGTAGCTTCCATGATAAAGCTGTAAGGAGCTTTCGAGTGTTTTCGTTTCTTGTCTACCCAACTGATAAAAACCGAAATACCCTTAAGAGTATTTGAAAATTTACGTGTTCCTCGAATACGAGTTTTAAGAGTAGATTGATCCTGTTCCAGAAAGCAGGCATGGAACTCTTTTTTACTCATATCAACACCGACCGTGTAACGAAAAGTGGAAAGCATAGTTAGAGAGTTTAAGGTGAAATACAAGGATTTTCCATCATTACAAACCTCGGATTTTTCTCATCTTTTGACACTAGATCAAGGGGAGTAAACCCTTGTCTTTAGGTACTGTTCAAACTGGTGAGTTTGTAAAAAGTGTGGAGACATCCCTACGATCCTGTATAACTCAATGAGTTTACTTAGCATTTGTCAGCTTACTCCACACCTAATGGAAGGTAAATGAATAA
>CAZNSK010000360.1:0-1390 GCA_964575505.1 uncultured Phaeodactylibacter sp. | reverse complement strand
TAAACAATACTTGTTCATCGCCTGACATTTCCTCTATTTTATGTTCAATTTTTATTTTTCCATCCTGGTTGTTATTTGTTAAGACAGTCCCAAGCCGGGCATTTTTCAGCTCATTTAACAAGGAATTAATGCTGCCTTTATAATTTGCTTTATTGCGCGCTTCCTTATAAAGCAAGGAGGTTAATAAATAGCCTAGCACGCAAATGAAATTATGTACTTTGATTTTTTGATCCGTCCAATGGTATTGAGGTTTTACCGTTAAATGATAAGGGTTTTTCAACTCCTTAAAAGCCTTTTCAACATTGGATTGCCCGTAATAAGCTTCTATTATTTCGGCTGCGCTCCAACTATGCCGGTTTGTCATAAGTATCCTCAGGCCGAATGCCGTTTCCAGCTTTTCAGTTTCCTGGCTATTTATTTGAAAGCTTAATTCATACCTGCCTTTGCTTTTCCATTTTAGCTCCCATTCTATTAATTCTTTGGCTTGTTTTGTTTTTAGGATATTATCAATTTGGGCAGCCAATTGTTTGCGGTTTCGTTTTTTGGCGCTTGGCTCCTTGAGCTTGCTTTGGAGCTTGGCTAACTGCTTTTCCTTTTTGGCAAGCATCGAATGGATGCCCCTGGCCTGGCCTTGTTTAAGTTTATCTGAGGTGAAGGCGATTACCGTCCTTTCAGCGCCCCAGACCTGGGCTTTAGCCCGGTAAAAATAGGGCTGGCCCTCTTCTTCTATGGTTTTGCCGCTCAGGGCTTCCATCGCTTCCAATACCAGCCCTTTATGGTTTGCTGGGCTAAGCGCCCCGACGTAAAACAACTTAAGGCTTTCTATTATCCCTAAATTAGCTTTTGAGTTGTTGCCCCTGTCCAAAACAAAAGTATGCCGGCTAATATCAAGGCCTATGTTTTTTATACGCTGGCTTATGTCCTTTATTACGCTTTTGAATATTGTTACGTCATTCAAATTGCCTTGGTATGTGTGGTGGAACAAGGGGATTTGGTCTTCTTTGCTCACCACTAAGGCCATGCCTACTTGCCGCAAGTCGTGGCGTTTTTGCTTGTTCCTGCCTCGTTGCGCCAGCGTGTTCCGGGTGTTGGTTGTGGAGATAAACGTAAAGAAATTAGTGGCGTCATAAAACAAAGTGTCCGTCTTTATATCAAATTCTTTAAAGGCTGCACCCATTATTTCCCGTTCAATTTTTGGGATGTTTTCTTCGGGCAAGGCATCCATTAAATCCCAAAAATGCTGGCTGTTGACTTTACTGAAATCCGCTCGAAGTAAATATTCTAAGGCGGTTGTCCGGGCCCACTCATACCAGCCTCTTTTGCTTGTCATCGTGCAAGAACGGCCGATGGCGCCCAATAAATAAGTAGCGCCTGCTGTTAAATTATTCCT
>CAZNSK010000359.1:0-1407 GCA_964575505.1 uncultured Phaeodactylibacter sp. | reverse complement strand
CGCACAAAATAACTTCGCCTATTCTAGGTAACTTATTACTGCGCGACCCCTTACTGACGATGGCTGTGATGCCAAATGAAAGGATTACAGGAGAAGACATGAAAAACAATACGCGTACGCATACGCAGCCTGCCGAACCCACCGGGGATGACCTCACCACCATGATGCGGCGTTATACTGCCTATAACCACTGGGCCAATCAGCAGCTTGCGGACTGGCTGCGCACCGCCTCAGAAGAAGACCTGGACCGGGAAATCGAATCCAGTTTTTCCAGCCTGCAAGAAACTGTACTGCACATTTGGAGTGCCGAGTACCTCTGGTTGCAGATTGTAAAAGATGAATCCGCGGAGAACAACCCTGCCAAGCATTTTAGCGGCAGCAAAGATGACCTGCTGAAGGGCTGGTTACAGGCCTCCGAAAACTTTAACAACCACGTACAAACCATGTCTCTTGAAGACCTGCAAGCCAAGCGCCCGAAGTCGCGCGGAGAGGGCTATACCGTCATTGCCGATATGATCCACCATTGCATGAACCACAGCACCTATCACCGGGGGCAGCTGATCACGATGGGCAGGCAGGCCGGGTTGGATAGCCCTCCGAGAACGGATTTTATTTACTATGTTGATCTGCCTGGGGAGTAGGCGGTGTTGGAAAAGCGCTTACAGGCAAACCTAACTGTATTTACATTTCAGCCCCTTCAAACCTTTACCATGGCATCGCATTCCCCAACTGCTCATTTTTACGATACAATCTTCGCTCGGGCAGAAAAAGACCAACAAGAAGCGTTCCTCCGGCAATTGTTTGAAAGAGACGCTTCCCTATGTGCAAGTTTTTGGGCTTTTATCAACCCACTACCACAAAGCAGCATAGTGGAAGTCGAGGCTCTGTCTGCCGAAATAGCTAAAATGCAGGAAAAGACGCTGCACTACCCCTGGGATATTCTATTTGAGATGGACCCTGTAGCGGATGAGTACAGTTCAGAGCTTACGGACCTCATCGACCGGGAAATCATAGGACCCTACCAGCTAAAAATGGAAGTAGCTTGCCGCACGGGAGATTTGTGCTCAGCCCTGAGCTATTTGCGTATTATCGAAAAAGGCACCAACGTCGATTGGGAGAACGCCGAAGAACCCGGCAGCCATCATATCGCTGAGGTAAAAGAGCATATCTGTTATCAATTTGATTTTCTGAGAAGCTGCTTTCTCGACTATATTTTTTCTGTAGACACGGTCAGTCAGGCCATCACACAGGCAAAAACGTATCAGGCTGACGCCAATGGTTTTTTTGACTATTCAGCAAATTGGGGCGAGGTTTCAGAAATACTTGAGGACTGGCTTGCCAAAGCTAAGCAGCTTTATAGTCCAACAACTTAAGATTTGTGAAATTATGGCGCAGCTATTTTTTCAG
>CAZNSK010000358.1:0-1431 GCA_964575505.1 uncultured Phaeodactylibacter sp. | reverse complement strand
CATGCGCATCAGGTTAGAAAATTAACTTAAGTGTAGGAATAAAAAAAAGAGTGCTCCATCTTTGTAGTCGCAAAACACAAAAAAGATGAAACACTCTACTTTAAAAAAAGCAATTCAAAGAACGGGTATTAGCCAACGATTTGGAAATATTTTTGCGTCAAACTTTCTATACCAGCTAGGTTTTTTCACTGGTTTTACGAAGCGGCCCGGACAGCTGAGCACGGAAGTATTTGTAGACAACTGCCTGCGTATGGCTATGGAAGAGGGGTGGGGGGCAAGCTTGTCCAGCCACTGCTCAAGCTTAAAAGCCCACTATGGTGTTAAGCTGCACCCCCAAAGCCTTGACGAGCGGTTCAATGAGCATAGCGAGGCCTTGATGAGGCACCTGTTTGAACAGGTAATGAACCTGCAACTGCGGCAAAGCAACCCTATGAGCCTGCTAGAGCTATTCGAAGAAATATATATAGAAGATAGCACTAACCTGGAATTGCCCGCAGTATTAAAAACGCTGTACAAAGGCAGTGGCGGCGGAGCTTCCCAAGCAGGGTTAAAAATAGATGCCCTTTATGGGCTGCGCTGGGGCACCATGGGGATACGTTTCCATGACAGTTGCGGTTCAGATTATTGGCAAGGGGTGCCCAATATGCCTAAAGGCTCCTTGCTTTTGCGGGACCTGGGCTATTTTAGAATTGGCGATTTTCAGGCTGTTGCCAAAGCTGGGTCGTTCTTCCTGTCGCGTTTGATGCAGCATGTCAATGTTTATTTGGACCGTGCAGGGAAGCAGGAGCTAGACCTGTTGAGCCACTTGGGCACGATGGCCGAAAATGAAACGCAAAGCCTTAAGGTTTATCTCGGGCAGAAGCAAATGGTTGCGGCCCGCCTGGTGATCCAAAAAGTGCCAGAAGCAGTGGCTGAACACAAAAGGGTTAAACTCAAGACGGATAAGCAAAACAAGCGTAAAAACCTTTCTAAACGCCGCCTGGAGCTGTGCTGTGGCAATTTTTACATTACGAATATCCCAGAAGAAGTGGTAGCCGATGACCAGATTATGGTGCTATATGCCCTGCGGTGGATCATCGAGATATTGTTCAAAGCCTGGAAATCTGTAGCAGGGCTCAAAAAGAAAATGAACCAGATGAAGCCCCACCGTTTCATGTGTATGCTGTATGCCCACATGATTACCGTCCTGATGGATACCAAGCTGGTCCATTTCTTCAGGGTCGAACTTTGGAACCTCTTCGGGTTCAAAATCAGCGAGCTAAAGGCCTTTAAAATCTTGAAGCCTTTTAAAACCCGATGGTGGCAGGCCCTGCGGAGGGCTGATGCGCAGCAAATACAGCTGGCCCTCAATGATATCGCCGAAACCTTGCTGAGGTTAGCTGGCAAAAGAAAATACAGCGCACGGGAAAAACACTGCGACTTTTACATATA
>CAZNSK010000357.1:0-1442 GCA_964575505.1 uncultured Phaeodactylibacter sp. | reverse complement strand
GGGCCTTCGCCGGATAGTCAAGCCGCAACCCCAAGGGTGATCGCGCCCCGCTTACCGATCTTCCGCGCCCAGGTCTCGACCTTGTAGGCCTCCCGCGCCTCGGCCATCGTTCCGGCCTTGATCTCGCCGTGCTCGTTGAGCTTCTCCAGCAGCGGCGCCTCGCCCAGCATGATCTTGTTCACCGCGCGGAAGTCGCGCGCCGTGGTCTGGCGCCCGAGGCGGCGGATGCCCGAGGGCGCGGCCTGGTAGGCATCGCGCAGCACTCGGCCTACGGTGTCGCCGAGGATGATGGGGAAATCGGAGGTGGTGTGCAGCGCGCGGGTGACCAGGCTCGCGGGCGACAGCGCCATGGTGGACTCGCCCCGCAGGGTCAGCAGCTCCTTCGCCATGTCGACCGGGGTCGAATAGGCGTAGCGCCGGGCGGGCTCGCTCAACTCGTGGCGCGGGTTGATCCGGGCGTAGAGCGCCTCACCCATCTGCCGGGCGCGCAGAGCTGGGTCGTCGTGGCTCTCGCCCATCTCGACGCGGACCTGCTCGGTGCGGATCGGCGGCGCGCTGCGCTTGGCCAGCGCCTCGAAGGCCGCGCGGCGGGCGGTGTCGGGATCGGCGCCTCCGTCGATCTGGCCGTCGATCCAGGACTGGTCGAGCCCGGCGATGCGGGCGATGGAGCGGATCTCGGCATTCGCTTCGGCGCGGGCCTCGGTGGTGGGCGCCTCGGCCGGGGCCGGGGTGGTGGTCGTGTCGGTCATCTCTGTCTCCATGCGAATATGGGCGCCGGGGTCGGCGGGCGTCGGCACCAGGGAAATCTCGTGGGGCGTCCAGCGCACGGCGGTCAGCACGCGCGCGCCGTTCTCGGCGGTCTCGGCCCAGTCCTCGACGGAGTAGCCGACCGAGACGTGCCGCAGGATGCCCGCCAGCACGTCCTGCCAGACCGGCTCCACTTCCGGCCGCGCCGAGAACTGGATCAGCGCCGTGCCGCGCTTGCCGTCGACGGCGGCTCTGCGCACCGAGCCCAGCACATCGCGGACGGCAGTCTGGCGATGCGCGTCCAGCACACTGGCGCCCTCGAGGCGCGACAGGTCCACGGCCTCGGGGGCGAGGCTTAGCCGCTCGATGTATTGCCCGGCCATGTCGCGGCGGCGCACGGGCGCGCCGGTGGACCACACAACCTCGACGGTGCGGGCCTCGGGATCGGCCGTGGTGGGCGCCAGGGTTGCGCGGCGGGTGAGCAGGCAAACGTTGTCGTTCCCGACGTCTGAGCGCGTCGACGCCGGAGTTGTCTCGGTGTCAGCCATCGGCGGCCTCCTTCTGCTGCGGCACCGCCGTCTGGCCGAAGGCGAGCCCCAGCCCCTCCGCGCGCTCGCGGTCCGCGGCGATCTCGGCATCCACCTGCTCGGCGTCGTAGCCGCGCTCGGAGATCGCTTGGGACCGGCTCTTGAGCC
>CAZNSK010000356.1:0-1444 GCA_964575505.1 uncultured Phaeodactylibacter sp. | reverse complement strand
CAGCAATTCCCAATTTAATACAAACCTCCCCCAAAACGGAGGGGGTTAAGAACGGCTTCTTGTTTGGCAGAGCTTGCCAGAGAACAGATTCGCCTCCGAATGATGGCCCATCAGCCAATTTTTGGCTTTTTTGGAGCCTGGAATTACCCTTTTGCCAATACCCTTCACTTTACCGGCTCAGCTATTGAGGGGTATTCTGGCGCTTTCATTCGGTTTTCTGTTCAGGATGGCTTTGCTCTATTATCCACTGTCCTCAATAATTTCATAGCGTACTTTAAGTAATCCAATGATCAGTTTATATATCATCTCCATAGAGGCTACAGCATATTCATTGAACTTTTGGCGGATTTTCTCCCACAAGGCTATCTTGGTTTGCGTTTTGTCCCAGGCAGCCTGGAACAGCTCATTCCACCCTTGTTGTAGTTGATCCACTAGGAAGGCTAACATCATAAGCAAAGCCAATACGGTGCACAGGTTTTTCTGCCCATGGCCGTAGTTATGCTCGAAGTGGTAGCCTTGGTTCTTGAGTGTATTGAACGTCTCATTTTCAATTTTCCACCTGCTCCGCCCGGTACGCATCACTTTGTATACATTATGCTTACTCAGGTGGAAATCTGTAATCCAGGTGAAGTACTTATCGGCTTGTTTACCTCTTTTATCCACCTGGCGGTATTCCAGGAAGTTGACTTTTATGCCCCGGTTATCGGAGTTGAGCGGCAAGCTGTTGATGTAACGGAAGCGGTGCAGGTACCGGCCTTCTTCCAACTCATATTCATTAACCTTTCCTTGCGCCTCAAGGCGTTCAATTAGACCAAATAGGTATTTGTTACCATCTGGTTTCACGCTTATAATAAAGCGGAAGCCGGCTTTTTTCAATTCCCGGATGTGTGGCCCATTAGCACTCAGGGCATCTTCTACAATTACTACTTTCTCTTTAGGCAATAACTTTTTCAGTTGTGGTATCAGCCGTTTGGCCGCATTGCTTTCACAATCATTCTTCGTTTTGCCGTCTTGCTTCAAGATAGGTTCGTTAGCAACCGGCAACACTTCTTTTTTCTCCGGGTGCACGAGTACCGCGCTCAGCAGGCTATGCCGGTATTCTTTCTTACCATTGCTTTTCATATACTCCAGGCACTGGCTGCAACATATCTTCTCTGAACTATAATGGTGTACCCCATCAAGGCTTACGCACACATGCCCACTGAGGTAACTGTAGCCCTCCAATATGCCTGCTTCCCGTAATTTCTTAACCAGCCTTGCGTTTACCTTTTTCATCTCAGGCAACTCTACTTCATCCAATATCTTTCGCATACCGCTATCTGAAGGCGCCTTGTTCACCTTGTATATAGCTTTAAGGTTTTCTTCCCTGTTCGTGCGCTCATTGTTGAACTGAAGCAAAGATGAGTCCTTCAATGAGAAAACAGCATAACCACTCATCAGCGCA
>CAZNSK010000355.1:0-1447 GCA_964575505.1 uncultured Phaeodactylibacter sp. | reverse complement strand
TAGCGTGCAAAAGAACGAGTCTAAATCGGTAAGTTATTGTTGCGCGACCCCTTACCACCTGATTTATCCCAACTGGGAGGAGGCCCGGGCCAGGCAAGCCGCTGCTATATCAGCATGGCTTTCGGCGCTTGGGCATTCCAACAGCACCCCCCTGCTGGATTGCGCCTGTGGGATCGGCACCCAGGTATTGGGGCTGGCTCAGCTGGGCTACAGCCATCTGTGGGGCACGGACCTAAGCCCTAAGGCTATTGAGCGGGCGCAACGAGAAGCCAGAAAGTTAGGGCTGTACTTCCCCTTGGAGGTGGTTGATATCCGAAGGCTCAGAGAATGGGCACCCCGCCAGTTTCAGGTCATCCTGGCAGTGGATAATGTACTGCCGCACTTTCTGACTGATGCAGATATGCAAAAAGCCTTGCGCAATATTTATCACTGTCTGGAAACAGGCGGGGCTTTCATCGCTACCGTACGAGACTACAGCCAGTTGCTGCTGCAGCGGCCTACCTTTAGCCCGGTGACCCGAAGCCATGCAGGCGGGCGGAAGCATTTTACTTTTCAGGAATGGGATTGGCAGGCAGGGACAACTGTCTACGAGTTACGGCACTATACCGTGTCCGAAACCTCCAAAGGCTGGGCGGCTAAGGTCCGCACCGGGAACTACCGGGCGTGGGCAAAAGCCCCTCTACTTCATCAATTCCAGTTGGCAGAATTCGGTAACCCTCAGTGGCTGGAGGCCAGGGAGGCTAATTTTTATCAACCGGCTATTATCGCTAAGAAACAGAAGTAGAGACCGCCCGGAGTTCAGGCTACCTCAATATTCTCAGAAAGGGCTTTGCCTAAGAACTTAAGTATATTACGCTTAACGGTTTCGCGGGTTTCCAAAAACGCTGCTTCAATTTCTGCCTCCGTACCCGAAGCGAAAGCGGGGTCAGGGATACTGAAATGCACCTTTTTCTCATATTCGATGTCTTTCGGCACAGTCTTCTCTGCTTCATCGCAGACCGTAATCAGATAATCAAAGTGCTGGCTGCGAAATTGATCGATTGACTTAGAATTATGCTCGCTCATATCGATATTGTCCTCCTCCATCACTTTGACTGTGAAAGGGTTCAAAGATTGTGCCTCAAGCCCTGCACTATTGATCTCTAATTGGCCGTTCGCGTAGAATCTCAGGTAGCCTTCTGCCATTTGACTTCGGCAGGAATTGCCAGTGCAAAGCACTAATACCCTTTTCATTGTAGCGTATTTAATGTCTGGTTAACACAAAGTTAACATTAAACGCGGGAAATGAAATGGTACCATCTACAAATTTCTGATCGGACGGTTTCCCCTACAATTTGACCGGATAAGGCCCGCGTATTATTCGGATGCAAACTTTGGCCGCTTTAAAATTCAATAAGTAGTGGTGCTGTTCAACAAATTTGATTTTTCAAACAGCTTTTTCTGTATT
>CAZNSK010000354.1:0-1453 GCA_964575505.1 uncultured Phaeodactylibacter sp. | reverse complement strand
AAATCATTAAGTAAACTTATAAGAATCTCAATATCCTTATCAGTTAATGACGGACTGATTTGATTACATAGTTTTATGTATTCATAATAACTAATATAATCACTATTAGTCATTTGAAGTTTTTCCTTTACTTTTAAATATTCTAAAGGAATTAAATCATCTAAGTGCTTTAAGTTTTGGACAGATTTTTTTATTAAGGAGATTAAATCATTAATCCCTAAACCTGATTTACAAGAAGTCTCAACAACTCCTATGATTTGGGGAAAACTGTCAATTAAAGTTCCTTTTCCAATATCCATCTTATGAATATCGGATTTATTTATAGCAATAATTACTGGTGAGTTTCCAGCAAAACTGTTAATAAGCTTTAACCAGTAGTTAAGTTCAAACTCTCCTGAATATTGGTCTTGTGTTCTTGGGTTGATTACTAAAACATAAATTGACCTTCGAGTCATAAAGAATTTATGCGTTGCATGCATAATTTCTTGCCCGCCAAAATCCCAAATATTGAGTTTTACATTTTTATTATTAGTATTTATGCTCCACTTTGTAATTTCTATACCATCCGTTTTTTTCTCATTTTCATTGAAGCCATTAAATACCACCTTTTTTATAAGGGATGTTTTACCCACAGCACCTGAACCAACAAATATTAGTTTGCATTCATTTAGTGGCTGAGGAATATCAAATTTAGTTGTCTCCTCTATTTCTAACCGTCTTAAATAATCTCCAACAGATGAAAGCCCTTTCTTAAAGATTTCATCTGGGACTCTAGATATCTTATCTTTATATTTCAATAGTTCTTCACTCTCCCTTGTTGGAGTAAGTAATATAGTGTCGTTATCTTCCACATCCGCATCATTCATAGTGTCCTCATCCTCGAAGACATATCCATTCTTTTTATTTGTTAACATATACTTCTCAAGGGGATCTAATTGGATATTTATATGGTTTACAACGCTTTCGATTACAATTTTTGCTGTTGTCCTATAGGGCAATTCCATTTCAACTTCTTCACCAGTTGGAAAAATTGTCATAAGAATTTTTAAGGAATCATTCTTATTCTTTTTTTCCAAAGATTCGTATTGAGCAATTTGAAGCAAATCATTTTCCTGCACGCCTCCATCGAGCATTGTTTGATTATTTTTAAAAATATGTCCATTCATTTTATTAGTAATTACATATTTTTTTGACTTATCTAAAGACACATTTTCATTTTCTAAAAGAGAATTTATCAATTCTTTTGCAGTTGTACGAAGGGGTAGTTCAATATCTACCTCTTCCCCAATCGGAATAATCTGACCTATGATTTTCACCTCCTTATTTTCTAAACTATTTGAACTGGAAGGCAACTTCTTTTTTCTAAAAAATGAGAACATAATTATATTTTTATGGCAGCCAACGGCCCGGCTAGCCGCAGTACGCAGCAAAGCGGAGTATTGTCGGCTAGCCA
>CAZNSK010000353.1:0-1469 GCA_964575505.1 uncultured Phaeodactylibacter sp. | reverse complement strand
GAAAAAGAGCTCAAAACCGGTGAGGGCTAAAGGGCTCAGATTACACACCCTACCTCTAAACCCCACTATATGCGTGTTTTCTTCATTATCACCCTCTTTTGCCTATTAATGTGCTGCGACAGTGCCTCCACTACTCATAGTAAAGCGGATGAAAAAGGCAAAAAGTTCAGTGCCCGACAACCGTCTGGACTTGATACGCTTAGCAAAAATCTTCAGGACACTGCCCTTGCCCGCCAACTGCTTGAAGCATCTATAGAAGCCTTCAACAGCCAAAAACTCCAAAAAAGCTACGAGCTGGCTGACTCTGCGCGGGTGCTTTACAAAAAGTTACTAGGCGACCATAAACAAACCGCGCAGGCTATCAATCAGATGGGGCGGTGCAAATATATGCAATCCCAATTGGGGGACGCCACGCGTTTGTTTGAGCAAGCCTGCGATATACGGCGCGCTGTTTCGGGGGAAAAGAGCAAAGAGGTAGCACAAGCCTACACCAATATTGGTATAGCTTATACGCAATGGGGCAAGTTAGAACAGGGGCGTGCCTACCATGAGAAATCCCTGGCTTTGAAACTGGAGATATTGGAGCCCGAAGATCCTTTAATAGCCTCTTCTTACAATAGTCTAGGGCTCATATATGATCGCAAAGCAGATTACCTCCAAGCTATGGAGTATTATCAAAAAAGCAGGGATATTATACTAGCACAAGAAGTTATAGATTCAGCCTTGTTAGCAATAACCACCGGGAATATTGGTAATGCCTGGTTACATTTAGGCAGTGCTGATCAAGCCCTTTCCTACCAACTTAAAGCACTTGAGTTATGGGAAGTTGTTAAATACCCCTACCGCGAAAATTACATAGCTGGGACACTAGGGAATATTGGTGTCGCCTATTTCGACACCGGAGATTATCAGCAGGCGACAGATTATTACTCTAAGGCCTTAAACTTTCGGGAAACACAACCTTATCGCAATGCCGGAGCTATATGGCAGCTTTATAATAACTTAGGTAATGCGTATACCAAGCTGCATAAGCCAGAGCTTGCTTGTAAGCTTCATGAACAATCATTAAGCATATTGTTAAGTGAATTTCCTGATCAAGAGGGAAATATAGCAGTTGTATATAACAACCTCGGGCTTGCAAATAGCGAATTGGGGCAGCTCCAAGAGGGGGTTGATTATTATCAGCAGGCTATAGCAATTACCAGCCAGGCAAAAGATACATTTAGCACGATTATTTACAGCCTGAATCTTGCCGGGAACCTTGCCACTCTGAACGACTTAACCGCTGCTTTACCTGTAATTGAAGAAACCCTTAATTTATGCCGTAACAAACTTGGACCCTATCACCCTTATACTGCTGCCGCCTATCTGGATATCGGCCGTATTTATTACCGGAAAAGAAAACATGATCGAGCTTTGGAATATTATGGACAAGCTTTAGAGGCGTGTAAATACAACCGCAATGATTT
>CAZNSK010000352.1:0-1477 GCA_964575505.1 uncultured Phaeodactylibacter sp. | reverse complement strand
CCAGGTGGCGGCTTTGGAGCTGCTCCGGCCGCGATTCCCCGATCGCCGCTGGAGTCAAACCAGGACAAGCCATCCACGGCTTCCCTGATTAAGTCAGGTGGCGGCTTTGAGCCGCGACCGGACTGGCTCCGGCCGCGATTCCCGATCGCCGCCGGAGTCAAACCAAGATAAGCCATCTGCGGCTTCCCCGATCAAGTCAGGTGGCGACTTTGAGCCGCGACCTGACTGGCTCCGGCCGCGATTCCTTAATCGCCGCCGGAGTTGAACAATGCAGCGCCCGGATTTTGTCCGGGCCCTTAAGTACCACCTCATAGAAGATAGCTACCGACCAAAAGTGCCGCCCATCCTGCTGAAAGAAGTGTGTTTCCATTCGATGTACCTTTTTGTTCTGGCAAAACTGCGTAATGAGGTTTTAAAATATTTCCGGGGGCTGACGCTCCAAAGGTTTTCCAATCTAACAGCGCTCCAAGTTAGGTGGCGACCCAAAAATCGTCATCTGGCTGACCGCCTTAGGCTGCGATTCCACCTAAAAATTGTACGTAATCGTACCACACTGTTTATCTATACTCTCGGCTTCAAACTTCCAGCGTTTTGCAGATTGGACTGCTAGGTTTTTCATGCGAGGACTGGTAACAGTAGAGCCCCACTGGGTAAATTCTGCATAAGTAACATCACCTGTTTTTTCTACACATACCTTGACCACTATAATACCCCGAAGCTCGGAATCAGACTGTGGTGTATGCATATAAACTACATCGCGGTTACTCAATCCACCTTTCACCTGCGCTGAGCCCCTTAGCATGTCGGAGTTTGGACCCTCATTAAATTCTGCATCACGCTTGCGGGCTGTTTCAAGATCGGTAAGTTCCTGAGTGCCTTCGACAAGAACATCCTCAACAGTCACAGTCGAATCATCATTTTCATTGTATTCTATCTGATCTGGTAGGCCAAGATTAACCAGAATTCCTTCTTGAACTGGAACCGGATCAGGAAAAAACAATGGTAAATTTGCTAAGACCACTAGTGCGAACGCCGTCACAAAACTAATGATCATACTGCGTTTCTTAATTTGAGAAGAATTGGTCGTAGTATTCTTCTGTGAATAAGAATAGATAAAAATTTCCTCGTTGATATCATCCCAGTAATACGGGTTCTCTTGTAGTGCAGCAGGCGGCTCACTAGAAATGACGACACTTTCCTCTAGCGTTTTTTCCCTAACCCGGATTTCACCATCTACCTTTAGCATTATCTTTACCTTAAGCTCCAATAGGTGTTTTCCAGGCTTAGTAGGGGTGATATAGAACTTCCACTCCGTGAAGTCATCTGCATCGATCAGCTGTACGCTTTCGCTGGTGGTACGGATGTCGAATACACCGTCCGGGCTAGGGTCGACCACCTCCACTCTCATATAATCGGAGATACGGATGCCAGAGCGCAGCTCGATATCTTCATCAATGTCCAAGTCCTCCACAATCAT
>CAZNSK010000351.1:0-1486 GCA_964575505.1 uncultured Phaeodactylibacter sp. | reverse complement strand
ACTCCGAGCCAGGCAACGACGACGGCGACCAGTCCGAAGACGACGAGGACAGCGCAGAGACGACGCCGAACCCAATCATTGACCTGGAGCTGGTTAAAACAGTAGACAACCCGGCACCAAACGTGGGCGAAGAGGTCACCTTCACGATTACCGTGGAGAACCTGGGCCCAAGCAGTGCCACCGGCGTTACGGTCGAGGATGAGCTGCCAAGCGGCTACACGTTTGTGAGCAGCAGCGGCGACTACGACGCAGCTACCGGCATCTGGACAATCGGCGACCTCGCGATCAATGAAGAAGTAAGCCTGGAAATCACCGCCACGGTGAACGCCACCGGCGACTACTTCAACGTAGCCGAGGTAAGCGCCGCCAACGAAGACGATATTGACTCCGAGCCAAGCAACGACGACGGCGACCAGTCCGAAGATGACGAGGACAGCGCAGAAACCACGCCAAACCCAATCATTGACCTGGAGCTGGTTAAAGTAGTAGATAATGCTACGCCAAACGTGGGCGAAGAAGTCACCTTCACGATTACCGTAGAGAACCTGGGCCCAAGCAGTGCCACCGGCGTTACGGTCGAGGATGAGCTGCCAAGCGGCTATACCTTTGTGAGCAGCAACGGCGACTACGACGCAGCCACTGGCATCTGGACAATTGGCGGCCTTGCGATCAATGAAGCAGCCAGCCTGGAGATCACCGCCACGGTCAATGCTACCGGCGACTACTTCAACGTAGCCGAGGTAAGCGCCGCCAACGAAGACGATATTGACTCCGAGCCAAGCAACGACGACGGCGACCAGTCCGAAGATGACGAGGACAGCGCAGAAACCACGCCAAACCCAATCATTGACCTGGAGCTGGTTAAAACAGTAGACAACCCGGCACCAAACGTGGGCGAAGAGGTCACCTTCACGATTACCGTGGAGAACCTGGGCCCAAGCAGTGCCACCGGCGTTACGGTCGAGGATGAGCTGCCAAGCGGCTACACGTTTGTGAGCAGCAGCGGCGGCTACGACGCAGCCACTGGCATCTGGACGGTTGGCGATTTGGCCCTGGGCGAAGCAACCAGCCTGGAAATCACCGCCACGGTGAACGCCACCGGCGACTACTTCAACGTAGCCGAGGTAAGCGCCGCCAACGAAGACGATATTGACTCCGAGCCAAGCAACGACGACGGCGACCAGTCCGAAGATGACGAGGACAGCGCAGAGACGACGCCAAACCCCATCATTGACCTGGAGCTGGTTAAAACAGTAGACAACCCGGCACCAAACGTGGGCGAAGAGGTCACCTTTACCATCACTGTAGAGAACCTGGGCCCGAGCGCCGCCACCGGCGTTACGGTTGAGGATGAACTGCCAAGCGGCTACACCTTTGTGAGCAGCAACGGCGCTTACGACGCAGCTACCGGCATTTGGACAATTGGCGGCCTTGCGATCAATGAAGCAGCCAGCCTGGAGATCACCGCCACGGTCAATGCCACTGG
>CAZNSK010000350.1:0-1496 GCA_964575505.1 uncultured Phaeodactylibacter sp. | reverse complement strand
AAAAGCCAGTTGCAGCCTCCGCCACAACTGGCTCTTCAAAACCATAATTTACGAGATGACCTTACTTACCGTCTTTTTCACCACGGAAGCCACCGCCAATCCGCAAGGTGACAAAGGCGCCACCGGGGTTAAACCCAGGCGAGTTCGCCAATTCTGTACCGCCCAGATTTTCGAAACTGGCATCACCGGAAAAGCGATAGCCCAGGCTAAGCCCCAGCATCGTACCGTAAGCCTTGCCATCTTTGCTCTGCAGCCAAAAGTCGGCATTTACCGCCAATTGGGCCGTCCCGGTAAAGGCACCCGCCGAAACAGAGCCGTCTTCATTGCTCTGCGGCTCTGCAAAGAGGTCTTCGAAAGAGGCCCCCTGATTGCGCCGGGCAAGGTTTAAGCCCGTTCCGAAAAAGCCGCCCCCTACACTCGGGTAAAGGAAAAAGCGGTCGGTATCGACAATGCCATAGCCAAGAGAGAACATGCCGTAACCCGCACCAAACCGGAGCGTGTAGTTATTGTTTTGAACTTCTTCCTGGCCGATGAATCCACCTTCGCCCATCACTACCCAGCTGCCAAGGTAAAATTGGCCGCCACCACCGATACCTGCATTCACATTGGAGAGTTCGCCGTACCCGAAGCGGGTAATGACATCGTTAATGGGTGCAAGGTCCATGGTTTGGATGCCAAAATTAAAGCTCCCGCCTCCGCCGTACTTTGGGCTGTCTTGAGCTTGCACAGTATAAGCAAAGGCAATAGCCAATGCTGCTAATAGTAACCGTTTCATGTCGGATGGTTTATAATGAAAAAATTAATTAAGATTGCCTAACCGCCTTTCGCCGAAACCATTGGGGCTTCCACATCCATATACCGGTTAAGGTTAACCCGGGGATGACCCCAGCCTGGACCAATAACTGAAACCACCATAGCTCAGCGTAAGGTGAATAGACATAAATACCGATCAGCAATGCCCCTACGATATGGGACCAGCGTAATATTTTCCGCGTTTTCATCATGTTGGCTTAATTTGACCACAAGATATTGCCGCTTGGCTGCCGCCTCATTCACATAGGTGAATAAACAACCCTCGCCCTAGCGGGTCGAAAAGAAAGCGCAGCCGGAGGCTATTTCACTTGAGCGTAAATCCTGCCTGTTGACCGGCGATATGTAACTCATGTTCCGTCATCCGTGTTCATACGCTGGGCACGAATTCGGCTGAGGCTCTGCGGGCTCACGCCGAGGTAAGAAGCGATATGGTACTGCGGGATTTGCTGGAAAAGCTGCGGGGCTTGTTGGAGCAGCTTTTCGTACCGCTGCTCTAAGGACTCGGCCTGGAATTGTTTGAGGCGGTTGGTAGCGCTGAGGTAGGCACGCTCTGCCATGATCCGGCCCAGCCGTTCAAAACAGGGGTGCTGCCGGTACAGCTGGCTGATAGCCTCTTTATTAAACTGAAGCATACTACTAGACAAAAAGTAAAATAGCGGCTCAAGCCTTATCTTTGGTGTCGA
>CAZNSK010000349.1:0-1505 GCA_964575505.1 uncultured Phaeodactylibacter sp. | reverse complement strand
TCATGAGCACATTAGAGCAAATACTGACCCGCGGGCGTAAGGAAGGCATGGAGAAAGGCATGGGCAAAGGTATGTACAAAAAGAGCATTTTCAACCTGCTCAAATTAGCGGTCCGCTTCCCGGATCTGCCTGCTGAGGAATTATCTGACCTGGCTGAGTTAAAGCTTAAGGTCGTAGAGAGCATCCTTGAAGTCGCTGCAGGAGGAGATAACGATACGCTATTGAAATACCTGAAGGAGGAGCTGCTAGCCGACGTTCCTCTCGACGCAGCGGAGGAGGAAAAGCTGGCGCAATTGTCGGAAGAGCTGGTGAGAAAAAAGAAATAAAGGCTGCTATTGATGGCGTCATTGCTGAGTTTTGTCCAGCGCCACTATCAATGCAAACACGCAGGTGGATACAGAAGCGCTCCCTTCGGAGTCTGGCTCCGATACCTTCGATTACCAAATTCTGCTCTACGATTACCACAAGCCCAAAAACAACAATGTTTTTCACGCTCACCCTTGATATTACCGCTACTAAGCCTTAAATTGCTTACTAATTGCACGAATCACTGCGCGCAGCAACAAAACCGGCGCTCCCTGTGCGACCGCCACACTTACTTGAACAAAAAACATATCCGCACCACTAAAGCCTTGTGCTATAGGGGTACGATAATATTTGGCATCAAACAAACATGCCCGAACAGCCCATTAGCCGATAGCTAAAGGCACTGGTCGTGCTATATCCCGCTGGGCGCTTCCAACAGCGCTGCTGTCTACAGCGCCGTGACACGGGGTGCCCGAAGGGCGGGGGTGGATCTAAGTCAATTCCTATTTACTCACACATAAAACCTTTAGCTTATGAAAAACAAATTCCTACTGCTCACCTGGCTGCTCGCCGTGCCCCTGCTGTGGGGCGGGTGCGATAAGCCGCTCTTCAAGACCGATGAAGCCTCCATCGCACAGCCCGACGAGCTGCCGCCCATCACCACCACCGGCAAGGGTACCTTCGCTTGCAAAATCAATGGGGTGAACTGGCAGCACTGTGGGGGTGGCTTCCTCCAGAGTAGTATCATCGGAGAGTGGCACCCGGTTTATAAGATTTTTCAGTTGGCCGCAGGTAGAGAATGTGAAGGGTTCGATGATCGGATTTCTATATCGGCTTATATTGATAGTGAGGGGACTTATCCACTCAGTAGAGCGACTCACAACGATTTCGAATTGGAATGCCAAGATGTCGCAGATCAATATTTTTTACTAAATAATGCCGACAATTGGGTAGAAATCCTAAACCTCGACACTCAGGAATTCATTGTCTCCGGCACCTTTCAGTGCACCCTGGTGCATGAGGGATGCGGCGACACGCTCTTTATCACCGATGGCCGTTTCGACTACGACTGGGCCAATTGACTTGAATCTTTTTGTTTAAATTAATTTGTATGTTAGCGAAGGGTTATGTATCTTTCAGGTGCTCAATCTCTGTACTATGCCCCAAAACCTTAACATCCACCAACCCGACGACCGCTT
>CAZNSK010000348.1:0-1528 GCA_964575505.1 uncultured Phaeodactylibacter sp. | reverse complement strand
TGTCGAGCGAGAGCTACCGCATCTCCGATATTTCGCTGATGCTCAATCAGCAGCCTGCGGTGGGGCAGCCCGCGCTGGTGTACCAGAATGAGCGGGCTCAAGCGGAATTGGGCGTAAGCTTCCGGCCCTTGCCCGAGACCCTGGCCAAATATGCGGGCTAGGCCAGCACCCTCTGATCCCTGTTGAGCGTAGCGAAGTCCCGCTCGTGGGATTCCCTTATTTCTTCATCCTAAACCTAATTTTGTTATGAAAAATCTGATGCTTTTCGCAGCCCTGTTCGGGTGCATCCTGTTCCTGTCGGCCCAAACGCCCCATGACGAGGCAGATATACACACCCTTACCCGCCAATTCATGGCGGCCTACAATGCCGGCGACCACGCGGCCTTGGGAAAGATGTACACCGACGACGCCCTGCGCATTGATACCGAAGGCAAGCGGCTCAAAGGGGCCGATGCCATCGCCGCTTTTTATGCGGAGGAATTCCGCGATAACAACCTTACGCTGCTGGTTCGGCATGAGCGCCTCAGCTGGTCCGACGCGGAGCATGCCTGGATGGCCCACGGCACCTACGAGGTATATGGCAAATCGATCGTGTACGACATCGAAGTCGGGGTATCCGGGCGGTATGCCAATGCCCTGGCCAAGGAAAACGGCGGGTGGAAAATCGCCAAGAGCGTGCTCAGTCCGCTGCCTGATAATGCGGCTGTCATCGATGGGCTGTACCAAGCCTTTGCCAAGGGGGATATTCCCGCCGCACTGGCCCCGATGGCCGCCGACATCGTCTGGAACGAGGCCGAGAGCTTCCCCTACGCCGACAACAATCCCTACATCGGCCCGGATGCCGTGCTGAATGGCGTATTCGCCCGCATCGGCGCAGAGTGGGAATACTGGAACCTGAAGGACATCCACTTGCACGAGGTAGGAGACAACATGGTGCTGGCTACCCTCCGCTACGACGCCAAGCACAAGCAAACCAGCAAGGTCCTCGACGCCCAAACGGCCCACCTGTGGACGCTGCAGGACGGCAAAATCGTGGCTTTCCAGCAGTACACCGATACCCGGCAGGCGGGGGAGGTGATTCGCTAATGGGTTTTCCCTTCCTCCCTTCAGGCTGGTCCCGCTTGCCGGGGCCAGCCTGTTTCCTCGTTTTGATCTTTTTTTGACACAATGAAATCAACAGAGTGGTCGGGGATTCCATCTGCTTTGAGCAAAGCTGCTGGTCTGGTCAGAACTGCGCATGGCTTGTTAACCTCTCCTTTTCGCTGCGCCCATATTTTTCCCAAGTTAGCCCTCCAACCTAATCGCCTTTTTCGTATCTTCAACTTTGCCTGCCGCATAGCTTTGATACAGCTTTTACTTCGTTTATTTGCCTTATGCAAACCGTCACCATCGAGATCAAGAATGAAAAGGTTTTGCGCCTGCTGCGTGAGTTGGAGAGTCTGCAACTCATTCGCTTTCGCCCTGAGCCAACTCCGGCCCGCGTCGATTGGGTAGGCAAATACAAAGGGGCTATGGCCAAGCAACCAGT
>CAZNSK010000347.1:0-1537 GCA_964575505.1 uncultured Phaeodactylibacter sp. | reverse complement strand
CGGGCCCCAGGGTACGGAGGCGCTCGTCGAGACTAGTGGGTATGGTGGCTGTAGTAGTCATAAGAACTAATATACGGTAAATTATGGAATATCTGGAACCCTGAGCGACGTGCGGTCGATAAGTTTTGGGTATTGGTACTCATCCAACAAGGCCCCGATGTGCAGCAAGGCTTCCTCCAAAGTCCTATTACTTTAGGTCTTCTCCGTTCTCGTAAGCGAGCTGCTAGTGGAGTGGTTTAGAAAGGATTAACCGTAGAAACCCAGGAAAACCAAGGCACCCAAGCGTGAAATACGCTGTGCTATTTCGGACTAGTCGCACTAGTAGTTGATAAAAAAAGGCTCGTTTCATCACAACTTTTCTCTACACCGAGCGTAAAAGTAGAAGGTCTAAATAGTAGTGTACTTTGTAATTTTAAAACCTATATATTTCTCGTTGTAGGTAGATTACAGGCAAAATCATTATGTTCAAAGGGTTCTCTGACAATTTTTGAGGACTTAAAGCCAGGCTAAAGCCGAAAGCACAACTTCTATCGGCGTTTTAGCTTCCGACTTTAGCCTGCCCCGCAAAAATTGTCAGAGAAGGGTTTAAAGTTAACAAGGATTACGGAAAACGAAACACGAACAGTATGCGGACAATACAGGTAAAGGTAAGTGAAACCGATTTCCAAAAATACGACTTGGGTAGCGAGGCAATCAAGTTTACCGATTTGGTAGAATTAATAAGCCGCGAATATGCCCGGCAAGCTTTGCTAGAGTGCAACGAAATAGCTGAGCAGGTAGGGCTTTCGAAGATGACCATGGGCGAGATTGATGCTGAAATAAAAGCGGTCAGGGATGCAAAAACTCATTCTTGATACGAATATTGTTGTGTCGGCACTAATCTCAAATTCTGCACCGACCAATATTTCACACGCTTGATTTCACGATCACCGAGTTTGAGTATACTAGAATATTAAGCCCGCGAGAGTATTGGGACGACTTTGCCCCAAAAAGAGGGAGTTGAATTATGCATCTGCTAGATGCCGAACCCGTCAGCAAGATACCACAATTGATGAGCCAGATTTCACTTCGCCGGCGCATGGGCGGTATCAAGTTACCCCAAGGTCTGGGCGTTGTGGTTTGAGGGTCGCTTAGGGTAGCCTAATGTTAGGAAAAGCTCTGCCGCCTGCTCTCGGACAATGGCTGCACGGGCGCTGGACTGCGCCCTGTCCTTATTTTTAGGCCAGCGGGTCGCTGCTGAAAAACAGTCCCACGATCTCGTCCACTTCTTTGGCATTGACCGTCCGTCTTTCGAAGGGGCCTATGCAGCTCATCGTATCGGAGATTACGCCCTCGACCTCTGCGAACACCGCTTCGCCTATGTAGGCGGTGAAGACCAAGTCGTCCTTGCCGTCAAATTGGTAGGCATAGAGGAAGGCATAAGGCTGAAGGTAGCGCTCCAGGAGTTTTAGGCTATTGATGGACAGTGATTTATCTTCGATAAACAAGTCTTTGTCCAGCAGGTTGGCATAGTCTGCTGTGCTGGCGGTATTGCTGC
>CAZNSK010000346.1:0-1549 GCA_964575505.1 uncultured Phaeodactylibacter sp. | reverse complement strand
GCTGGCGTAGAGCTTAATCCAAGCCCCCTCCAAGCGCTCTGCCCCAGCTTAACCCGGGAAAACCTGCCGGACCCCGGCACTGTGTCCCTCGAAGAACCTATCGGAGAGCGGCAAGCTCCCCGACAGGAGCAAAGCTACAAACTTCATCCTTGAATAACCACCCTTTCCACCCAAGCCTGCCCCGCCACTTCCACGCGCAGGGCATACACCCCCGGCGGCAACTCCGGCAACGGCAGCGGTACCTCCGGCGCACAGGGCTTTGCTGCCGACCACACCGCCTGCCCCTGCATATTGTAGAGCGTGAAGTGGCCGGTGCCCGTGGGCGCTGCGCCCGCCCAGGCGACGGTGAGGCGGCGGGAGGCCGGGTTGGGGAAGACCTGAATAGCCCCAGCCTCAAGAGGGGCAGGGCCCGCCACCCCCGTAAGCACCTCACAGGGCGCCTCTCCCTGACAGCCATTGGCATCCGTTTTGATGACCCAGCAGCGGCGCTGAGGGCCGTCGCCATTAGCTTCCCCGCCACTGACTAAATTACCACTAGACAGCTCCCCAAAGGAGGAAAAGCTGCCACCGAGGATAAAGTTATTAAGCGTATCAAATGGCGGAAGGTAATAGCGTGACCAAAGCGAATCCCCGAAAGCCGTGAACTTGAATAGCCAGCCTGCACGGGTGGAGTTGCCATCTACATTTGTACTTACGTGGCCAGACCCTACGTAGTAGCCATCAGACACTTGTTTGATTTCGTGCAGGCCATTCCTTGTAGAATGATAGCCAGAACGGTAAATAGGCCGCTGCCAAACCGTCTCATAATTGCTATTGAGGCGGGTCAGCATCGGCTGTACGATGTAAGTGTTCCAGTCGATAATTTCCAACGGCTGCTGCCCGAAGGTGATGATGTCGCCATCTTCCAGGGCCACCAATTGCCGCAGCCAGCCCATGTCCGCGTTTACTGAAGACTCCCAGCTATCCAAAAGCATGCCATCAGATATACGGATGCGGTGGAAGAAGTTTTTGCTGTAGCCCAGGCTAACCTGCCGCTGCCCCCCAGCTACTAAAATAGAATCACCCAAAAGCTGGGCATCCTGGTAGATGTCCTTATCCTCATAATTCCCATAAAAATCAAGCCGCACGGTCTGCCCCTGCTCGTCCACAATGCGCACGAAGGGGTCGGGCACCCCATTGTCCCGGTCTATATCCCCGTACAGCAAGTAGCCCTCATCCAGGGGAATCGGGCTGCGATAGTGATAATTGCTAACATCTTCAATGTCGGTATATTCATGGCGGAACTCTTCGTTAAGCTGCTCATCCAGCTTGATAAAAATGGCGTTAAAACGGATCGAATAAGCGATTATAACATACCCCCCTCCATTTGCAGGTGCAACCCCACCTGCATTATGGAGCATATATAAGTCTTCGCCTCCAATGTCTGTTAACAGCTGGCTGGCCAACCGCTGCCCTGTTGAATCGTATAAGGCAATTAGAACGCAGCTTTCCAAGGAATCAGTACGGGCGGCCCCCAAGGCAACAATCGTATCATTATGGGCAATCACCC
>CAZNSK010000345.1:0-1555 GCA_964575505.1 uncultured Phaeodactylibacter sp. | reverse complement strand
AGTAGGGCTTGTAGCTCGGCGATGGCCGCTTTCAGCTTGTCTTGGGCGATTAGCTGTAATAGGTGGTCAATGTATTCCGTAGGGGCAGGCATGGTATTTGGTGTTGTTGGTATCCCAATATATCGAATTTCCTTCCTTCTCTGGTAATTTTTGCGGGAAATGCTTTTGCGGAAAGCAATACGACTTACTGGAGAGGAGGGCTTTCTACGAAAGTATCTGCATCAAGGCGCGGAAATTTTCGTAGAACCCTTTTTCTGAAACAGCGGAATAATAGCAAAGCACTGAAGCGCTTACTCGCCACCCCAAACAACAACAGCCAGCCTTCCCCAAAGGAAAGCTGGCTGTCCCCTACCGCTTTATAGTATGCTACATAGCGCGCAGCGCCTTTACCAGGTAAGTCAGGGAGAAGGGCAACACGACCCAGAACCACTCATTCATGAAGATCAGCATGAAGATCATGATGGCAGTGGAAACCAGGAAGAGGATCCAATCCATGGCACTTGATTTATTTTCCGCATTCGCTTCCATATCTCGATTGTTGTTTAAGAACTTGTCTAATAAATGCCTCTTGATCACAAAAATACGAAGTATTCTCAAATTGCCCAAAGCGCGGGGGCGAATCCTGTTGTTGAATAGGTTTTTGAACGGCTCGTTTTGCTATGGATTAAGCGACACGCGACCAATAACTGTCGGCTTTTTTGCGTTTCGGGTGCTGCGCTGTTTTGGCTGCAGGGGGGTGTTGCTTGTGCGCCAATCTTGCGTGCACTTTTTCCTTGATGAACCCGCCTTCGTGCCGGGCACTTCGGTCTCCGGTGGCCAAAGCCCACAGGCGACGAGACACGGGCAGGAAGAACCAAAAATCATGGCTGTGTAGCGTTCTTAACGCTACGAGGCCGGCGGCGCAGCTAGGGCGGCAGCGGCGAGGTCACAAGCGGTGCCGATCGGTGGGGCA
Source organism: uncultured Phaeodactylibacter sp. (assembly GCA_964575505.1). Taxonomy (GTDB): domain Bacteria; phylum Bacteroidota; class Bacteroidia; order Chitinophagales; family Saprospiraceae; genus Phaeodactylibacter. The sequence goes on along the minus strand of CAZNSK010000345.1, from coordinate 603 downwards.
TCTTTCTTTTGGGAATATTGAAATTCCACCCCCGACCCCCGCCAGGATAGAAATAGATTTTCATTGAGTTATTGTTTTGTGCGGGGGACATCGAGCGGTGCCGGTCGGTGGGTCAGCCCCAGCCGTGCTGCCGGGGGCTGTCCTCCTCTGGAGGAGGTGGCCGCAGGCCGGAGGAGGACTTTACGGTGTTGCCTCACCGGGTGCACTCGCCATTCGACGTAGTTTTACTAACGGACCTGTCTGATTTAGCGTAGCCAGGTAGAGTCGAACCCTTCACCTGGTGTGTTGACACTTTTTCTCGGAAAGTGTGACACCTACGGCGTCAATTAAAAGTTGAGCGCTATTTTTTACTGACAGTTGACCCCCATAGGGGTCATACATTAGTAATACTAAGCTTAAATCTTGGAACCGACTCCAGCGGACCTGCCTGCCAGACGCAAGTAGGCAGGGTCGCACTTTAGGTGTAAGGGCTAACAAAAAGCGCTCCGCATCAATTAAGCTTGAGGGTGTTTTCGCCGCACTTGGAGGCAGATGATCTTCCTGCTCTGATCATTTCTGCGGGAAATGCTTTCACGGAAAGAAATACGACCAGCGGGAGTAAGG
>CAZNSK010000344.1:0-1555 GCA_964575505.1 uncultured Phaeodactylibacter sp. | reverse complement strand
CTGGATGCCGCTCTAGAACTTTTGGACACTACAGAAAAATTACTTGAAGAAATAGAGGCTTTCCCTGGAATGTTTCCTGCTTCAGCAAAAAGGAAAGACATTCGAAAAGCAGTTGTAAATAAACAAACCTCTCTTTTTTACCGCATCTCTCAGGATCAGGTACAGATTTTGTTCGTCCGGGATAACAGGCAAAACCCGGATAACCTTGAGTTCCTACTCTGAATTTTCTATTCCCTAACTTCTTTTACTCAATAGGAGGTCAAAATGTGCCCGCTTGTTTTTGAGTCCCGTCCGGACCACCTTCGCCCGCCAAAATTCGAAAGAATATTGGCAGGCTTTCTGTTTTAAAGCCTTTGTGGAAAGGGGGTATGTGCTTTTTGTTTGCCATCCCGCCGGGTTATGGCGGCCGGAGACCGCTAAGTAACTTTCACGGCGTTCTTGTGCGGCAGGCCAATGACTCAGATACCTACTTGAGGCGTTGTGACTTGGGTAAACCTGTGCTGACATCCTCGGGATCGTCAGTAGCTCAATACCACTCGTTACGCCCGGACTTGCCTCTTTAGCTCTTCTGCTATTTTTCGGAGGGTTTTACCGATTTGTTGTTAGCTTTTGTTTGGTCAAGTTTTGTCTTGCCTCAGGTCAGCAGTAGGTTTGTTTTGCAGTGCTTTCTGTACAAATATTGGGCTGTAACACTAACGGCTTAAATTAAAAAACAGTAACTTACGATGGCGGTTTTTCACAACTTGTCCTGCTCTGCGGTAGGCTGCCGTTGCCCACATTTAAAAATGCTGACAGGAACCTAAAAAAGATAAAGTTTGTTTTTATATTTAATTATAAATTGAAGGCAAAAAAACAGATAATGGCCCTAATAATCACCGATGATACACTTTCCAAAGCTCAATTATCAGCAGATGAACTCCTCGTTGATCTAGCTTGCTACTTATACGACAAAAAACGGATGAGTATGGGACAAGCCAGGCACTTGACCGGCTTGGATCAGATTAGCTTCCAGAAAGAATTGGCCCAACGAGATATCTATATTCATTACACAGCAGAAGATCTGGAAAAAGATTTACAGAATCTAGGTATCGAATTATGATCATAGTTAGTGATACTTCTTCTATTTCCAACTTGCTGCAAATTGGGTTGATTGATATTCTTCATGTGCTCTACGGTGAGATAACGATAACACCAGCTGTAAGAAGAGAACTATACCACTTGCCGGATCAGGAAAAGCAAATTGAACAAATTGACTGGATAAAAGTGAAAGCTCCTCAGGATCAAGGGATGATCGTCCAATTGTTGGAGGAAATCGACCTTGGGGAAGCAGAATCCATTGTATTGGCTATGGAGGAACAGGCAAAATATCTGATCATTGATGAGTATAAAGGAAGAATGATCGCGGATTCGTATGGTATCAAAATAGTGGGAATATTGGGTGTTTTGATCCAAGCTAAGAAGAAAGAAGCAATATCAGCTGTTAAGCCGCATATCGATCAACTTATTGAGATTGGGTTTCGATTGGACAAAAAACTAATCGAAAAGGTCTTAAAGG
>CAZNSK010000343.1:0-1568 GCA_964575505.1 uncultured Phaeodactylibacter sp. | reverse complement strand
CGCGCCAGCTGACCATCGATAACAGCCTCATCGTCGGCAATGTCGCATCGGACACCAAGGACAGCCGTGACGACGACCTTGATGCGTTCAGGGTTATTGTTTCCGATAGCTTCTCGGGCCGTGCGGCCGAAGGGGTATTTGCTGAAACGGTAGAAGTCATTGACGGCGATGGTGATTCAACCGGGGTTTTAGCCGGTAAATTACCCGATGATCCGACAGCCGGCGAAGGGATCGCACTGCGAACTGCAGGTTTAGCGGTGAATGCAGGCGATGTCGCTAACCTGCCGAATGACGTCAATGATCTGAACGGCAATAGCAACACAGTCGAAGCGTTGCCGGTGGATCAACGTGGCGAGGCACGAATTATCGACGGCGCGCCGGATCTCGGCGCCTTCGAAACAGATGGCCCGGCGCCGATCCTGCCTACTAAATTAGTCGTCACGGTCACCGGGGATGAAATTGACGGCGACTACAGCACCAATGATCTGAGCCTGCGTGAGGCGATCAACATCGCCAATCTGCTTCCTGGTCAAGATACCATCACCTTCGACTTTGCTGGTCAGCCGGGCATCATCACGCTGCAAAACGGTGAATTACGCATCACCGACGATCTGGTCATCAACGGGTTCGGGCCGACGCCGGTTGTTATCGACGCCGATGGACAAAGCCGCGTCTTTGATATCGACGGCCCCAATACCGATGCGGTTCTTCACGGGTTGACGATTACCGGCGGCTCGAACAGCGATCGCAATGGCGATGGCGGCGGCATTCGGGTGATCGACGGTGCCTCGCTCGATCTCATCAACAGCACCGTGATCGGCAATGAGACGCGCGGCAGCGATTCCCGCGGCGGCGGTATCTATGCCAGCTCGAATACTGAGCTCAACGTTATCAGCAGCACCGTCACCGGCAACGCGACCTTCAGCACCAGCTCCTCGCAAGGCGGCGGCATCGGTGCCAGCTCAAGCGCCGACGTCACTGTGACCAATTCTATCGTCGTCGGCAATTATGCCCGCAGCGGCGATAATGAAATCCAGGGCAATGTTACCCTGCAGGCAAGCCTCGACAGTGGATCGGCCAACGCCGTGTTCGAGAATACTGCGCCTGTTCTCAATGCAAGCGGAAACCCCACAGGAGTCCTCGCAGGTGCACTCGGTAATGATAACGCAACTGTGTCGCTTAATGCTTTTGGGCCAGCTGTAGATACAGGCGACTCATCACTTCTACCAATCGATGCCGATGATTTTGACGGTGATGGGAATTCCACAGAACAAATCAGCGACGATCAGATTGGCGAAGATCGTATTTCAGGTCTCGGTATCGATATGGGAGCGCTTGAGCTACCCGGCGGGCTCGAGTCGATTATTGTACCGGACAACTTAATTGTTACAACCAATATTAATATTTTCGACGAGGATTTCAGTGATGGCAATCTAAGTCTTACGGAAGCCCTTTTCCTCGCAAATATAAGTGACCGCAATCTAATCACTTTCGATCTTGAGCCGAACGAACGCACCATCGTTATTGACCAGGGTGCACTTACCCTGGGCGGTGAATTGACGATCGAC
>CAZNSK010000342.1:0-1626 GCA_964575505.1 uncultured Phaeodactylibacter sp. | reverse complement strand
CTAGACTTTGGACGTGCTGGAGCCAAGATTTGGAAAATACAGAACGACATCGGAGCTTTATGGTGTGAAAAAGAAAAACACCGAGTCGTTCTGCCATGCAATATTACAGCTAGAAGTTGGAAAAAGCAAAGCTTTGGCCAACTTGGTAATGGGCCTGGCCAGCCAGCAAGGGGCCGCATCGCCGACGGCGATCAGCGAGCAGCGCTGCTACCACTACCAGTACAGCAGCATAGCGGACGCTATCAATGCCCTGTACGAAAAAATCGCTTATGCAGAGGGTCAAAGGGAAGAAGCACGCTTGGGGCTAGAGCGTTCACTCCTGCGGCTGAAAGCAGGCTACCTGCCCGGGCCGGCGGGGCGGTTCTACCTCTTGAATACTGACAGCAGCCCGCTGCTGCGCCCCCACTCGCCGACCTTGCCCGGGCGCGGCTATGTGCACGTTGCGAACAACCAGGTCAAGGGCAACCGCCCAGTGGGGATCGGCTACAATATATCAGTGGTCGGGCTTGCGGCACGGCGCCCTTTGTACGGCGCATCCGAGCCGCCTTGGAACCTGCCCTTGAGCATGCGCCGTTTGGGGCAGGGCAGCCAAGGCCACGAGTTCGCTGCCCAGCAAGTGGGCGAACTGCTGAGCAACGAGGAGTTGCCTTTCGGGCAGTCCCTGACGGTCAATGCGTCGGACCGCTACTACGGCTCGCCAGAGTACATTGCCCCCTTGCACGGCCACAAGAACTTGGTCAATGTGATCCGCCTGAAGAGCAACCGGGCGGTCTGGAAAGGGCTGACCGCAGAGGAGAGCAGACTGAGAAGAGCGGGCAATGCCGACAATCGCGGGGCAAGCGCGGTCTACGGGGCAAAGTACAAGCTCTCAGAAGTAGAGGGCTGGGGGCTGCCGCCTGACGGGGAGGCCACTTTTGGGGTGCGGCAGGCGAGCGGCAGGCGCGTACTGGTGCACGTGCAGGCATGGGACGGGATGATGGTCCGGAGCAAACGGGGCGTGAGCATGAAGGACAAGCCTTTCAGGCTGGCCAGCGTGCGCTTGCTGGACCCGCTGACGGGCGAGCCTATATACAAAAGGCGCATGTGGCTCGGCGTATGGGGGGAGCGGGCCGCGGAACTGGGCCTTGAAGAGATTTACTGGTCCTACGTCCAGCGCTTCGACCTGGAGCACTTCCTGCGCTTTGGCAAGCAGAACCTGCTCATGGGCAGCCTGCAGACCCCGGACGTAGAGCACTTGGACAATTGGCTGGAAATCGTAGGCTTGGCCTATTGGCTGCTCTGGGCGGCAAAGGACGAGGCCCGGCCCATAGCCCATAAATGGCAGCAGTACGAAAAAGGGCATAAGCAGCGCTTAGAGCATGGCTTGCCGCCCTCTCCTTCAGAAGTCCAGCGATGCCTCGAATTTATTATTTTGGGGTTTGATCAAGAGCCCTTCGCCCCAAAACTCCAAATAAAAAGCAAGGGCCGCCAAAAAGGGGACACGCAGCCCAAGAGGAAGCGCTACAAAGTCGTTTACAAAGGCAAAAAGCCCAAAAAAGAAAGAGCCTGAACGGCCCTTTTCATAAAATCACGCACAGAAAATGAGGAAGCAAAAAATTCCTCTGAATCCGTACGTCCAAAGTCTAG
>CAZNSK010000341.1:0-1655 GCA_964575505.1 uncultured Phaeodactylibacter sp. | reverse complement strand
GCGAGGTAAAAAAAGAGCAAGTCAGAAATCACAAATCTTGGGTTGGCGGACTATAACCTGCACCAGTATGCAAAGACGACACCATCGCTTTACTACTTTCCATTGATAGTAAATTGAATAAGGTATAAATAAAGAGGCACCTATAGATGCCAAAGCAATCCATCCAACAGTTATAGGTGAAGGGAAAAACAACAAATACAACGTTGTGGTCAAAAAAAAGACCAAACCGATTTCAGTCCAAGAAAAAAAGCCAAACAGTCTGGCTCCCGGAGAATTCAGAACACTTGAACAATCAACTTTTTTGCCGGGAATACATAGCTTTGTTACAAAAGGATTATTTGAGTCGACTTCATAAATAATTAAAAAGATAGAAAATATCAGCCCAACCGACTTTAATAAAAAAAAAGCATAATATAACCACGATAAACCTGGTGGAAATAGTAGCAAAAAATACAGTGCCCAAATAGTTAATCCAAAGAAGAATACAGGAAGCCTGGCTTCATGCAGTATTTCTTTAACCTTATTCCTGAAGTACCCTGCTTCTCGAGCATTTGTTTCTTTATCAGCAATAAGGACGACTCCACTCCAGACTTTCAGGAATTCATCCTTTGTTTCATGCTCCATTTGACTCCTTCCATTGATAAATTGAACTCTATTTTCGTCGGCATCAGCGATTACCAAGAACATACCTCCTCTCTGAAATGTATGGACGATAGCCGGTTTAGGCAATTCATTACGCAATTGTGAATATGAAGATCGCATAACAAGATGCTCAACACCAAGGCTGGTTAGCACATGGCTCAATGAAAGCATGTTAGGAAATTCAGGATGAGACTTAAATTTTTCGATCGTTCGTTTACTGAATGAAACTTTAAGACTTTTTAAGAAAGTCCGAAGAGCCTCCGTAGCATTTTCGTTGATTAGTTTGTTCATTACCTTCAAAAAAATATTGTTTCACACAAAAAACAATTAGCACAAATCCAAAAACCTTTTTCTATGAAAACAGCCCATAATGGATCATCTCTTGTTTTATCTTATTTGAATCAAGTACTTCTTTAAGCCTTTACCGTTTGAAATTAGTTGAGTAACCCTAGTCAATTTGATTCTGCAAATTCATTAATTTCAGATGGTGGCTTAAACGAGGACTTTTCAATATCAAGGTTCCTTTATTAGAAAGAGTTTGATTGACACCTATACCCTTGGTTAAGCCGCCACCTAATTTCAATCACCTGGCTTCCAACTAATATAAAAACACAACAATGTACCATAATGAAAATCAACATCAAGGATTTCTCATATCTACTACTCAATTCAAGAAACCTTTTATTTAAATTTATGATGGATATAGTCCTCCAACCCAAGTTTCGGGAAAATAGCATTTGCGAGTACATCTCCGCAAACACGTACAACTACTGGACATAGTTATCTGGTATTTGGAATTAGAACATTTCCAAAATCCCCCATTTTGGGTTGTTGAACTATAAATTGATTATTGTTTTGATTTACTCTATTCAAAACTTCCGGCAGGGTTTTCAGCATCCCCCTTTCAATCATACCATAAAACTACGCCCGTCCACTGCAGCATACATGCAGTGAAGAACACACCACTAGACATTTTGAAAAGAAGCGTAAAGGCGACTATCTTTAAAGTCGGC
>CAZNSK010000340.1:0-1685 GCA_964575505.1 uncultured Phaeodactylibacter sp. | reverse complement strand
GAGCGCCCCCGTCCGCGCATAGCGCTCGCTATAGCGCCCGCCCAGATTGTTGAGGCGTGCCGCTCTAGCGGGGGAGTCGGGCGGGGTGAGGGCTACGGCTTGCTCCGCACACGCCAGCGCCCGCTCCAGGTCGGCTAGCGCCCCCGTCCGCGCATAGCGTTCGCTATAGCGGTTGCCCAGATTGTTGAGGTGTCTCGGCAATTCGGGGGAGTCGGGCGGGGTGAGCGCCACGGCTTGCTCGGCGCATTGCAGCGCCTGTTCCAGGTCGGCTATCGCCCCCGTTCGCGCATAGCGGTAGCTATAGAATGCACCCAGACTGTTGAGGTATCCCGGTCTATCGGGGGAGTCGGGCGGGGTGAGCGCCACGGCTTGCTCCGCGCATTGGAGCGCCTGCTCCAGGTCCGCTATCGCGCCCGTCCGCGCATAGCGCTCGCTATAGCGGTTGCCCAGATTGTTGAGGCGTGACGGTCTATCGGGGGAGTCGGGCGGGGTGAGCGCCACGGCTTGCTCGGCACACGCCAGCGCCTGCTCCAGGTCGGCTAGCGCCCCCGTCCGCGCATAGCGGGAGCTATAGTGGTTGCCCAGATTGTTGAGGCGTGACGGTCTATCGGGGGAGTCGGGCGGGGTGAGGGTGACGGCTTGCTGGGCGCATTCGAGCGCTTGCTCCAGGTCGGCGAGCGCCCCCGTCCGCGCATAGCGGTAGCTATAGAATGCACCCAGATTGTTGAGGTATCCCGCTCTATCGGGGGAGTCGGGCGGGGTCAGCGCCACGGCTTGCTCGGCACACGCCAGCGCCCGCTCCAGGTCCGAAATCGCGCCCGTCCGCGCATAGCGGTCGCTATAGTGGTTGCCCAGATTGTTGAGGTATCCCGCTCTAGCGGGGGAGTCGGGCGGGGTGAGGGTCACGGCTTGCTCGGCACACGCCAGCGCCCGCTCCAGGTCGGCAATCGCCCCCGTCCGCGCATAGCGGTAGCTCAAGCGGAGTCCCAGATTGTTGAGGTGTCCCGGTCTATCGGGGGAGTCGGGCGGGGTGAGCGCCACGGCTTGCTCCGCGCATTGGAGCGCCTGCTCCAGGTCCGCTATCGCGCCCGTCCGCGCATAGCGCTCGCTATAGCGGTTGCCCAGATTGTTGAGGCGTGACGCTCTAGCGGGGGAGTCGGGCGGGGTGAGGGTCACGGCTTGCTGGGCGCATTCGAGCGCCTGCTCCAGGTCGGCGAGCGCCCCCGTCCGCGCATAGCGCTCGCTATAGCGGCCGCCCAGATTGTTGAGGAGTGCCGCTCTATCGGGGGAGTCGGGCGGGGTGAGGGTCACGGCTTGCTGCACCATGCTCAATGCCCGGTCGAGGTCAGCAATGTTCCCACGTGCATTGTAGCGCCGGCTGAAAGTGATACTAGCATTGTTCCACGTGCGCAATTGAAACGAGAGTGGCGCAGTGGCAAACTCAGAATGATTGAGCAATGTATCCCACCCGGTTGCTGCTTGCTCTAGGTCCTCAAGGTTGCCTGTTGCTGCATAGCGGTCATCGGCACTGTCTGCTTTGGTGAACAGTTCCTGTAAGTGAGAAGGTGCTTGTTGCTGCACACGCCCGGCAAACGCGGCGTCAATGCCCTCGGTGCGGGCGCGGCGGAGCATGTCGCGGTGGCGTTCTAAGTTTTCATCACCTTTGTACTTCGCAAGCAAATCGT
>CAZNSK010000339.1:0-1711 GCA_964575505.1 uncultured Phaeodactylibacter sp. | reverse complement strand
CCCAAGCCAAAACCCAAGCCCTAAACCCTAAACCAACCCAAGCCAAAACCCAAGCCCTAAACCCTCAACCAGCCCAAGCCAAAACCCAAGCCCCACCCCACCCATGCCCCTCCTCCTAACCCTAGCCCTAAGCCTCCCCCTCCTCCACGCCTACCTCCACATCGCCCGGAAACGCCTCCCCCCCGGGCAGACCCCCACCGGCGCCGGCCTCCTCTGGCCCATCGCCTTTTTAGCGACCGCCCCCTACGCCCCTACCCTATGGGCCGCCCTCCTTGGGCTCAGCCTCCTCAGCGCCTGGGACGACGCCACCGGGCTGCCCGTCGCCCCCCGCCTCCTCGCCCACCTCACCGCCGCCGGGCTGCTGCTCTGGAGCCTCGGCCTGGCCGCCGGCCTCCTCAGCCTGCTCGTCGGCACCCTCCTGCTCACCGGATGGCTCAATGCCTACAACTTTATGGACGGCATCAACGGCATGGCCGCCCTCTACGGGCTCGTCCTCCTCGGCACCCTCGGGCTCGCCGCCGCCCGGTCGGGCGGAGAAGCCAACACCCTGCTGCAACCGCTCGCTGCTACCGCCGGCGCTGTGCTGGCCTTCACCTACTTCAACGTCCGGCGGCGCGCCCAATGCTTCGCCGGAGATGCCGGCGCCTTTGCCCTCTCCTTCATCCTCGCCTGGGCCCTGCTTAGCCTCTGGCGCGCCCCCCTGCCCTGGCACCTGCTGGCCCTGCCCGCCCTCTACGCCGTCGATACCAACCTGACGCTCCTCCTGCGCCTCCGCCGCGGGGCCAACATTTTCGAAGGGCACCGCGAGCACCTCTATGAGCTCTTCGCCTACAGCCTGGGCATCGACCACCGGCGGGTCGCCCTGGGCTACGCTGGCCTACAGCTCGCCATCAATGCCGGGGCCCTCTTCGGCCTGGCCCGCCTCCCCGCTGCCGGGCAGCTGGTGGCTTTGGCCCTACTGTACAGCGCCCTGGCTTTGCTCTACCTCAGGCTCCGCCGCTGGGCCCTGGAACAACAAGCAATGCCTTCACCCCCCAATGGCCATTCTCAAAACACAACCTAAACCCTATGCCTTTCAGCTGGAAACAACTTTATTTGCGCACCCTGGGCCGTATTGTCCCATCCGACCTGTTTTCCCACCGCTTCCCGGTATCCGTCAAGGGCGTCTGCCTCATCGACGGCCGGGTGGTCCTCCTCCAAAACGAGCACGGCTACTGGGACCTCCCCGGCGGCAAGCTCCACCGCAACGAAGGCATCCGGCAGTGCCTCCGCCGCGAGCTGCAGGAAGAGCTCAACATACAAGCGGAGCCAGGCGCCCTCCTTGGGGCCACCCGCCTGCAGGTCCGCAATACCGTAAATATGGTTGTCCTGATCTACCACTGCACCACTACCGCCCGCCCCGGGGAGCTGAAGTTCTCCTCCGAGCACTTCGCTATTGATACCTTTGCCCCTTCTGCCCTCTCTGGCCTTAACCTACCTGAGCCCTACCGCAACGCTATTGATGAGGCATTTGCGATAAACCAGTGAGGGGCGGCACGCGGGAAGTGTACATTCAACGGCGTCTGCTGAATCGCTAATGTAGCCAACCCAAGCCCTCAACCACAAAACCAGCCAGAAAAACCAGAAAGGCACCCAATCATAAAATCCTCCCCCTGCCCCCTCCAGAGGGGGATAGCCGTTGCCCTCCAGGCCGAGCCGTTGGATGCCGGGA
>CAZNSK010000338.1:0-1716 GCA_964575505.1 uncultured Phaeodactylibacter sp. | reverse complement strand
GAAGGCTCGTTTTAGTTCCCTCGTTATCAATATTTTATCAAATGGCACACAACGGGAACGTGCAGCCGCAGTACGCAGCGTAGCGGAGTATTGCCGGCTGCACTGTGTTCACAGCATTCGCGTTTTATTCGATATTGCCATAACAAGCGGCCATTTCTCTATTTTCGAAGACGAGAAAGGGGGCTTTTCCCAAATTTATCCAATTTATTCGTTGAGGACAAACCAATTTTCGGGCGTAACAGCTAACCTCATTTGTTTTATCGCCCGTAAAAACCAACTTAACCCAATGAAAATCATTCAATTATTCTCCTGCTAAATCTATTCAATGCACCTGCGGACTCTTGAGCAAATCTCAAATTCGGGTATAAAACCCATATTTGCTCGTTGATTTTCATTTACCCTTTTGATTTTCATAAGCCCCCTGGACGCAGACTCTTTTCCTGATACCGTATTCCTTTCCATCGGACGGGGCCGCGGTAACTCTTGATCTAATTTTCCTATTCGGGCTATCCCGATTCTCGTAAACCAACTAAAAAACTGTAGAACTTCTCATTTACCCCGCCTTAACTGACTTTTTCTCCAATGGACTAACCAGTTTAAACCCAGTTTCTGAAAATTATTACTCGGGCATTTTCCATTTCCAGGCGGGGAGAATCCTTATTTCAAATTCTTACTGATACCTTTCATCAGTTGCGCGATTGTCTGTGAACGGGAACGTGCAGCCGCAGTACGTAGCGTAGCGGAGTATTGTCGGCTGCACTGCGTTGGGTGCAGGGCGCGTCGGCTGTGAGCCCGAGCAATTGCCGCACATAAGAGCCCTTAGGCGAGGATGTGCGCAGTGCCGGGCGGGCGGGATGGATCCCCCCGGTAGGGCTTGCACCCAACGGCCCCGGCTACCCGCAGGCCCGGATTCTTGAAATTAATCTTTTCATTCCATTTCACAAATGCTAGCGCAGGCAGCAAAAGGCGAAATTGGCGCAGCTTGGCTTTTGCTGACTGCGCGGACTCTCTTTCTCTTTTTTCATTTTCAAGATTTTACCGGGCTTGTCGGGTAGCCAATGTTCACAGCATTCGCGTTTTATTCGATATTGACCATAACAAGCGGCCATTTCTCTATTTCAGGGACGAGAAAGGGGGCTTTTCCCAAATTTATCCAATTTATTCGTTGAAGACAAACCAATTTTCGGGCGTAACAGCTAATCTCATTTGTTTTATCGCCCGTAAAAATCAACTTAACCCAATGAAAATCATCCAATTATTCTCCTGCTAAATCTATTCAATGCACCTGCGAACCCTCAAGATTCAATCTTACTCGGGCATGAAACAGTTATTTGCTCGTTGATTTTCATTTACCCTTTTGATTTTCATAAGCCCCCTGGACGTGTACTCTTTTCCTGATACCGTTTTCCTTTCCATCGGACGGGGCCGCGGTAACTCTTGATCTAATTTTTCAATTCGGGCTATCCCAATTCTCGTAAACCAACTAAAAAACTGTAGAACTTCTCATTTACCCCGCCTTATCAGACTTTTTCTCCAATGGACTAACCAGTTTATACCCAGTTTCTGAAAATTATTACTCGGGCATTTTCCATTTCCAGGCGGGGAGAATCCTTATTTCAAATTCTTACTGATACATTTCATCAGTTGCGCGATTGTCTGTGAACGGCCCGGCTACACGCAGGCTGGGATTCTAAAATTACTCTTTTCGTCCGATTT
>CAZNSK010000337.1:0-1734 GCA_964575505.1 uncultured Phaeodactylibacter sp. | reverse complement strand
AATTGCGGAAGGGGCAAGGGCTACCCAGGTGCAGCGGTTTGTGGTTGAGCCCTAGGAGCTTTCCTTTGGCAGCCAGCAGGCGTTCGGTTTCGGGTTTGGGCCACGATCTGCGCAAACCCATAATGAGCTATTCCTGAGGGCGCGCCGGGCTGCTTTCCGAACATCTGCACCACGGCTGCGTTACCAAGTTGAAAATGTTTATTTCATTGAAAACCAAATGGATATGAGTATCGTAAAAGTAATTGAGGTGATTGCAAGTTCTGATAAAAGCTTTGATGCCGCCGCCCAGAATGCGGTTGATGAAGCCGCCAAATCGGTGAAAAATATCGATTCTGTCTATATCAAGGAGATGAATGCGAATGTAGAAAATAACCGGATCGTAAGTTATGCCGTGAATGCCAAAATTTCCTTTACGGTTCAAAGCTAGTACACTGTGTATTAAGTTAGTGAGTATTTTAAACGAGGGTATTTTTTCCTCAATCAAGGCGCTGCGGAGCCTCGCCCCGATAACTTATCGGGGAGCTACGAAGGCGAGCACCTGCCTGCGTGTCGGATACTTCGGCAGGCAGGCGCAACGATGAGTGAGGGAAAAAGAGCCCTTCAAAATACTTAAAAATTTATTACATGGTGTATTAGTATAGAGCATGCTATTCACAGTGCGCCATTCAGCCAAGCCAGGTTGTGGCATCTTATTTTACACTGGGGAGTCCTTATATGTACTGATTTTTACAGCGTTATGCCCCCATCAACATTCAGTACGGCACCGTTGATGAAAGCTGCCTCATCAGAAGCCAGGAAAGCGTAAGCAGCCGCAATTTCTTCCGGTTTGCCCAAACGGGGGACCGGAGTCTTGTCGGTCAGCATTGATATTACCTTTTCGGGGATGGAAAGCACCATTTCCGTGCCGATGAAGCCCGGGGCCACTGCGTTGGCGGTTATGCCCTTGCGCCCGAATTCTTTAGCCCATACCTTCGTCATGCCGATGACGCCTGCTTTAGTAGCTACGTAGTTGGTCTGCCCGAAGTTACCGTTGTGGGCGACAACCGAAGCCGCGCTGATAATGCGGCCGTACGACCGCTCTAGCATATAGGGCAGTACCGATTTGGTGCAATTGAAGACGCCGGTGAGGTTAACATCGATAACCTGCTGCCACTGTTCTGCGCTCATTTTTTTCATTGTGGCATCGCGGGTAATGCCAGCATTATTGATGAGGATGTCGACCTGCCCGAAGGCATCCGAAACAGCTTTTGCTGCCTCCCCGCAAGCTGACAGGTCTGTGGTATTTACCTTAAAAAAACGGCCATCGAGCTCATCCGCCAGCGCCTTTCCCTTTTCTTCATTGATATCCCAGATCGCTACTTTTGCGCCTTCTTCGGCAAAGCGGCGCGCGGTAGCCCTGCCGATACCCATTGCGCCCCCGGTGACAATAGCTACTTTGTTTTTTAATCGATCCATACTTTATTTTTGTTTAAGGTCCGTTTATTAGCAACTTGTGCATTTGCTCAAATGTATTGAAAGGGAGGTAGGAACTTACTGCTCAGCGCAAGCCTTCACGGTTGACTGAGTGCAAGCTGCCTGGTGTTCTTTTTTGCAAGCTAATGGTTATCAATTATTTAAAGGAGTATAAAGAATGGGCTGACGGAGTTTTGCCACTTGCGGCAGTCTTTTTATTTTGCGACCTTTACATATAGATATCTAAATAATTTAATTTATTAAATCCTGACCAAAGATGAA
>CAZNSK010000336.1:0-1779 GCA_964575505.1 uncultured Phaeodactylibacter sp. | reverse complement strand
GGCAAAATTTTAGAAAACCACATAGCCCAGAAAACTTAGTGCCGCAGGCACTAGCGGCCGAGGTAGCCGCTCCAAAGGGCCTCCTATTACTCGCTTCCTGCTCCAGCCGGATTACCGCTCCGGAATTTTTTAAAGCCATCCTGGAAGTGCTAAACAGCCACCCCCGCCAATTCCGCGAAAGGGGACGCACCTACCACGACATCGACCACCCCATCGGCTTCCCGGAAGGCGCTTACCTAAAAGCCATTTACATGCAAGCCCAAAGGTAGGGCGAACATGCCCCCGCAGCAGCCGTTCTGATAGAAAAGCCAATGCGACATTTTGATAACCTGGTAGAAGCTACCCAAACCCTGAAAAAAGAGGGCTATCCCCACGAATTCACGCTGAAGCGCGACCGTATCTACTGCGAAGACCTGAACAAGGGGTTTGCCCCTGACGACTTTGAGGTAGAGCAAGTCCTTCATTTCGAAGGTGCCGATAGCAGCCCCAATACGCGCTCCACGCTATTCCTCATCAAGACCGATAGCAATGCTAATGGCACGCTCATAGAGGAAGACGGCATGTATGGCTCCGACAATGTAGCCCCTGAATTACTGGAAAAATTTAAGCAGCACAAGTAGGGCATTCATAGCTGGGTGATGTATTTTTGAGGCGCTGCCTTTCCCTCCGCTCGCAGCACCACGTACATCATTTTCAAACCGAACAGATTTATGAAGAACCCACTACTCATCTCGCTGTATGTTTTCCTGCTGGCTTTCATGCTGACCAATTGCCAATCCGGCTCAGCGGAGGAGGCTACATCATCCAATCAGCAGGACTCCACAGCTGTAAACACCGAAGCAGACCCAAGACTGGACTTCACCATTGTCCCCGGTACGCGGGCCGGGCTTATTGACCTGACATCAGCTACTGCCGCCGATGTCCTGAAAGCTTATGGCGACCTGGCACAGGAGGACAGTATCCATCTGGGTGAAGGTATCTTCGAGCCAGGCATTGTCCTGTTCAAAGAAAGTAAAAACCGCGTTGACCTGTATTGGGATGCGGCGATGGGCTCCGACCGCCCCAGCTACGTCAGCATCTATGGCAAAGACGGGCAAACCGACTGGTCCACCCCCAACGGCATTACCATTGGTACCACCCTTGAGGAAATGCAGCGACTCAATGGCAAGCCGTTTGAACTATACGGCTTTGGCTGGGACTACGGTGGTTACGTCAGCGACTGGAAGGGTGGAAAACTTGCCGGCCGGGGGCTGAGTATCCGCTTTGAGCCCGGTGCAGGCGGTGAGGCCGCCATGGAGCTCGTTGGTGATGTCACGCTCAGCAGCGACAACCCAGCTTTGAAATCCGTGAAAGCAAGTGTAGGTGAAATCACCCTCAGCGATCCTAATCCCAGCCCTATGGCAATGATGCAGGGCGGCTGGCGCTCCACAACCGACGAAGGGTACGAAATCATCATTGAGGGCGATCAAATCAGCCATTATAATAATCAGCGGCTAACGTATTCCTCGACGATTGAAGCAGACCCCGGCTGCCGTTCGGAAGCCTGTGCAGTGACCGGCACAGCTCCCGAAGGCTTCTGCTTTATCGAAAAAGGGGAGTTTGATGCCCAGTGCAACCTGGTCCTCACAGCCAACGCAACCACATTGGAGTACACCGTCATTGGGGCGGCGGGTGGTTCATTGGTATTTGAGCGGGTAGATTAATCCCTCAGGTGCCCTCATGGATTTATAGTCCACCAACCCAAAATTTGTGATTTCTGACTTGCTCTTTTCCCACCTC
>CAZNSK010000335.1:0-1818 GCA_964575505.1 uncultured Phaeodactylibacter sp. | reverse complement strand
TGTGCGCAGTGCCGGGCGGCGGGCAGCCTTTCCCGATAGGGGCTTGCAGCCAACGTGTGTGCAAACGATGGTGGCGCGTTTAGCGACACTAGCCGTTTTGCACTTTGTTAGCATCAGTTTTTATTTTTTTATTCATTTTCTCGTATCCAACTTTCAATCCGAGCCATTGAATTTTTGATAGAATTTCATTGACTACTGTACTTCTATTGGGTCGGAATAATTTAGGTGATAAATCTGATTTGTAAATTTCTTCTACAATTCGATTTCCTTTCCCGTACCTGATAAATCTATCCCAAAACCCTCTCAATCCGTCATCAAAATTGTGATTTACAACTGCCTCAAAAGCAAAAGATAAGTTTCCAATTTCTGATAATCTTAATCCTAAATCTACATCTTCTCCTCCTGCAAACTGAATTTTCTCGTTAAATCCTCCAACTTCTTTAAATGCAGCTTTCCAAATTAAGCAATTAGCAGTTATCAAATATTGAGGCATAAAATTTCCTTTTGCATCTCTTACTTTTAATGGCATCAAAATTTCTTGCTCTTCATAATATTGAGAAATCAGATCTCTGCCAAGTGATTTTACCATTCCTGCATAAGCAACTGAATTATTACAAGATTTCCAAAATCCATTGACCGTATTTTTAGTAGCCAAACAATCACTGTCTAAAAACAAAATCCAGTTTCCTTTTGAAATCTCAACTCCTTTGTTTCTTGCACTTGCAGGCCCTTTTCTTGCGCAATTCGTCAAGATGATTTCTATACCTCTTTTTTTGAATTCAGGTCTTATCTGAATTGGTATTTCTGAAAGATTATCCACAACTATTATTTCTTTTGGATAAACTTCTTTTTTTTGCGTCTTGAAAAATGAACTTAAAAAATCATCAATTCCATTTTGATTATCTTTTACTGGAATAATTATAGAGATTTCGTTAAGCTTAATTTTTGACGATTTCTTTGTCGTCTTCTTTTTTAATGAGAAGACTAATCGACTTATCATTGTCATTTGTTCTTTTTTTTCTCTAATTGATGATAACGGTTAGTATACCCGCAGGCCATCCCGTTTAGGGTGGCTTGCCGGGTATACATTGTTAGCCTCCGTTTTCAATTTTCCTAGCGGACTACGCTATAAACTCTTATGAAAGATCATAATTTATTTAGTGATTATAATTCCTTTTCTGTATAGGAGGACTTATTAATGACTGATTAACGACTCCAGTTGAATCAAAGAAAACTTTAATCTGCATTCCATCACTTTTAACTGTTTGCAGGCATGATTCTTCCATACAGTATGTGATATATGAGAATTTAACAAACTTGAAATCCTTAGACGGTGTTCCAAACATTTCAATAATGTCTTTTCTTGTTTTTCCCATCAGGCAGGATTCCACGAAGTATTTTGAATCATACCAAAATTCAGGATTTCCCTTGAAATAATAGGTTGAAGTTGATTTATTAAATGTCCATTCATTTTTAATGAGTGTTGCAAAAGCTTTACACTCTGAACTGACATTTTTAATTTTTGCATTACAACTACAAATTATCAGCACAAACACTAATACTAAATGTTTAAAACTTGCTTTTAAAATCCTCATAATTTTATCATTTTATAAACACCGGAAATACCATTGATTTCAACGGTCAAAAAATAAACCCCTGTTGACAGACTAGAATCAAATGACATTGTAAGTTGATGTTCTCCTGAGTTAAGCTTGCCAAAATTTGTAAAGGCAATAGTTTGTCCACGCAGGTCGTATAATTGTCAGCAATTCCCAATTTAATATAAAATCGGTAAATTAGGGGTAAAAAAGGATGACA
>CAZNSK010000334.1:0-1826 GCA_964575505.1 uncultured Phaeodactylibacter sp. | reverse complement strand
TTATTGGCTCGATGAATAACTGTCTGCGTTTTTTTGGTGGATCACCCCAGGCTATTGTACCCGATAACTTAAAATCGGCAGTGACCAAAGGCAGCAAATACGAGCCAACGTTAAACAAGTCTTTCAAAGATTTTGCCTTGCATTATGGCACGGTTATCAACCCTACTCGCACCTATTCTCCCCAGGATAAAGCACTGGTTGAAGGAGCTGTCAAACTGGTTTACCAGCGCATTTTCTACCCTATCAGTAAGATGACTTTTTTCTCGCTCGGTGAACTCAACGAGGAAATTAAGCTCCGCCTAATCGCTTATAATGACTACCTGTTATCCCTGCTGTTGCTATCGCGTAAGCAACAGTTTTTGACTATCGAGCAAGCCTTTCTTTCGCCCTTACCAGCAGAGAATTATGAACTCAAAACATACCGAAAAGCCACGGTGCAAAAGATGGGCTATGTGTTTTTATCGGAGGATAAAAACTACTACAGCGTTCCTTTTCGCTTTATTGGTAAAAAAGCAGAAGTGAGTTATGACTACCAGAATGTGTTCGTCAGTTACCATAACAAACGCATTGCTTCACACCCAAGAAGCTATAAGCCAGGCGCTTACACTACTATCTCGGAACACCTTAGTAGTAGCCATCAATTTTACCAAAACTGGTCGCCCGCCTATTTTGCCAGCCTGGCTCGTCCACACGGCAGCCAGGTAGAGGCCTATATCATTGCACTCATTGACAGTAAACCTTACCCCGAGATCGCCTACAAGCAATGCCTGGGCATCCTGTCTTTGAGTAAGAAGTTCAGCAAACAGCGACTCAACAATGCCTGTGCTCGGGGCCTGGGACAGAGCCGCTACGCTTATCATATTATCCACAACATTCTAATCAACAAAATGGACTTGAGCAGTGAAGATGTTACTGCCGAGGAAGAGCCAACCATACAAGTGCACCCCAACATCCGTGGGGCGGCTTATTATCAATAATCAAATACCTTTAAAATGAATCAACAACAAACCATCGAGCGCATGAAAAGCATGCGACTAATGGGCATGGCTCACACCCATTACACCAATGTACACGACCAACTTTGCCAGGACTATACCATCGACCAGTACATCGCCTTACTGGTCGATCAGGAATGGGAACATCGGCATAACAGGAAAATGAGCACCCTGCTAAAAAATGCTCGCTTCCGGGCTACCGCCACCATCGACAATATCGACTACACCGCTCACCGAGGCTTAGACAAAAACGCTTTTGAGCGTCTAGCTACACTCGGATTTTTAGCTAAAAACCAAAACATTATCATCACCGGACCAACTGGCATCGGTAAAAGTTATCTAGCTCAAGCCATTGGTCATAAAGCTTGTATCGAACTCCACCGAACACTCTATTACTCCACCGCCCGACTCATCGACGACATCAACCTCGCTCGAATACAGGGCACTTATCATAAACTTATCAACAATATCCAAAAAGCAAAACTACTCATCCTGGAAGACTTCGGACTCCTCCCTTTCGACCAAAACGGCCGCCAAGCCCTCATGGATATTGTGGAACATAAATACGATCAGTCTTCGCTTATCATCACTTCTCAAATCCCCGTCGCAAACTGGCATCAACTCATTGGAGAAGGTACTATCGCTGATGCTATCCTGGATCGGATTATACACACCTCTCATCGCATTGTCCTCGAAGGAGAATCCCTTCGCAAGAACACTAAATTGACTAATTAAATAATTTATACCTTTGAATACGAAATTAGCTCACACCCAGCTTTAGAGTGGCACAATTAGACCGGAATGAGTGGCACAGATTGACCGGAATACACA
>CAZNSK010000333.1:0-1928 GCA_964575505.1 uncultured Phaeodactylibacter sp. | reverse complement strand
CTTTACATATAGATATCTAAATAATTTAATTTATTAAATCCTGACCAAAGATGAAAGAAGTCTATATCGCATCTGCAGTCCGCACGCCACTCGGAAGTTTTGGGGGCGTATTCGCTAATGTGCCAGCCACAGAACTGGGTGCTGCTGCCATTAAAGGCGCCCTGGAAAAGGCTGGCGTAGAAGCCGGGCAAGTGCAGGAAGTGTTCATGGGCAATGTATGCTCAGCCAACCTTGGGCAAGCGCCCGCCCGGCAAGCTGCGCTGGGGGCGGGCATCCCCAATACGGTACCCTGCACGACTGTCAATAAAGTATGCTCTTCGGGCGCCAAAGCCATTATGTTTGGCGCTCAGTCCATCATGCTCGGCCATCAGGACCTGGTGGTCGTCGGTGGCATGGAAAACATGAGCGCCATTCCTTATTATGTGCCCAAAGCCCGCTACGGCCACAAATACGGACATGGCCAAATTGTGGATGGCTTGCTGAAAGACGGGCTTACGGACGCCTATCAGCAGGTAGCGATGGGCGTGTGCGCGGATGCCACCGCCAAAAAGTATGAAATTTCCCGCGAAGAGCAAGATGAGTTTGCCATCCTGTCCTATAAGCGGTCGGCCGAGTCCACCTCCTCCGGTGTCTTTGCAGATGAAATTGTGCCGGTCTATGTGCCGCAGCGCAAAGGCGACCCCCTCGCCGTTACGGAAGATGAAGAATTTAAGCGGGTCAAGTTTGAGAAAATACCGAGCTTGCGGCCGGTCTTTTCCAAAGACGGCACAGTGACGGCTGCCAATGCTTCTACCATTAACGATGGCGCTACCGCCCTGGTCCTCGTGAGCGAGGAGAAACTGAAGGAGCTGGGGCTAAAGCCGCTGGCAAAGATCGTCAGCTTTGCCGATGCCGCCCACGAGCCGGAGTGGTTCACGACTGCACCAACCAAAGCGGCTCCGCTGGCCCTGAAGCGGGCGGGCCTGAGCTTGAACGATATCGATTACTTTGAGGTCAATGAGGCCTTTGCAGTGGTTACCCTGGCCTTTAACAAAGTCCTGGAGGTGCCCGTTGAAAAAACCAATGTACACGGCGGGGCAGTATCTTTGGGCCACCCCCTGGGGGCGAGCGGCGCCCGCATCATCACGACCCTCAATAATGTACTCCACCAAAAGAACGCAAAACGCGGCCTGGCAGCTATCTGCAATGGCGGGGGCGGTGCGTCTTCCATAATTATCGAGAAAGTATAATCAGGCTAGGGGATTGAGCCGCATATGCCTGACCATCTATAGTACGCCAACAGCAGAGGGCTCAGCAACCAAAAAACTAGCAAGTAATCCGGACTAATACCGGTTAAGCCCAGGGCGCTGCCTGTACAGCACCTGGGCTTTTTCATTTTATGCAGCGGAGTTCTGCTTACTGAAAGTCAAGGTGTTTATTTTTTAAGTCAAGGCGTTAATTTTATATTTTAAATAGCTGATATTCAAGTAGTTGATTGTTTTAGAGCTGATAATTATTTTTTAAGTCAGGTAAAAACATATAGAAAAGCCTATTGATCGCGGGTGGGTAAGCCCTTACCTTTATATCAACAATTGAAAACAATCTTTCTTTTCCATCTTAAAAAAACA
Organism: uncultured Phaeodactylibacter sp.; assembly: GCA_964575505.1. Lineage (GTDB taxonomy): Bacteria > Bacteroidota > Bacteroidia > Chitinophagales > Saprospiraceae > Phaeodactylibacter. The sequence goes on along the minus strand of CAZNSK010000333.1, from coordinate 321 downwards.
ATCATCATGGCTTCTACAAAAACGTACTACGACCAACTGCTGGACAATCAGGCCAAGCTCTTTAATTCGATGACTGAATACGCCAATGCCCTCATGGAGATGGCTATGCCCTCTACTGATATGTCGGACAAGGCGGGCGAATTGATGAATGAGTACTACACCAAAACTTCCGAAATGATGGAAGCCATGGCTTCCAAAGAAAAAATGGAAGCTTATCAGAAGGACTTCTGGACGGCTTTTACCGAAGATTATACCAAGAGCATGGAGCTTAGGAATGGTTCAATAATAAACCGCGATTCTTCTGCTTGTTCTTTTTCCTTT
>CAZNSK010000332.1:0-1934 GCA_964575505.1 uncultured Phaeodactylibacter sp. | reverse complement strand
ATCGAGTAGGAGACAAAGGTAGTTAATTAAGCTACCTTTGTCGTCCTCTCACACCACCGGACGTACTCTCGTATCACGGCGGTTTCTTCAAGAATGCAACTTGGAGTAATGTTCCGTTATCCTTAGTAAGCCGACTTCCACGAACCATTCGTTGTCCATCCCCTCGTGTGCCGCTGGGGTCAGGGCTTTCGCCCACCACCCTCGGCGGTTTGATGCGGTCGTCCAACTCCGGTCGTTCGGTAATCCAAGCCCGCTTAGGAAGCGGTGGATACCGATGGCGCGTTTACACTGTTTTAATCGGTAACATCGTAAGCGGCGTTTGAGCCAACTTTCCACGGTTTGAAGGCGGCTTTTCATTCGGGCAAAACGAAAGTAAGACAGCCACCCGCGTAGCAGGCGGTCTATTTCCCCTATCACTTGACCGAAACTCACGCCCCGGTTGCGGCGGGTGCGCTCGCGCAGTTTGTCTTTCAGGCGCTTTTCGCTTTTCTTACTCAATGTCAAACTGCCATCGCCCAGTATCCCGTGCCCCAGAAAGTTCAGTTCAGTGCCTCGGCGGATGCCGCTCTTCTTTCGGTTTACCCGTAAGCGCAAGCGGTTCTCCACAAAATCTATCAAGCTCTCGTACACTCGACCGGCGCTCCGCTCGCTGCCTACCATGACGATTAAATCATCGGCGTAGCGAACGAAACAGTGCCCTCGGTTTTCTAACTCTTTGTCCAGTTCGTCCAAGACGATATTGGACAATAACGGTGATAACGGTCCGCCTTGCGGTGTCCCTTTTATCCGTTGTGACGTCAGTCCTCCTTCGAGCATGCCCGATTTCAGATAGCGGCTTATCAATCTAAGCAATCGGCTATCTCCTATCCGGCGGCTCAATAGCCATAACAAGCGGTCGTGGTTGACCTCATCGAAAAATTTCGCCAAGTCTATGTCCACGATATAGCTCTTGCCCGCTGCCATGTACTCTCCCGCTTGTAGCAGCGCATCGTGCGCCCCTCGGTGCGGACGAAACCCAAAACTCAGCTCACTGAACGTTGGTTCGTAACGAGGGCTCAATACCTGATGTATCGCTTGTTGTACCAAGCGGTCTATTACCGTCGGTATGCCAAGCTGTCGCTCGCCACCGTTCGGCTTTGGTATCTTAACCCCTCTCACTGCTTGCGGGCGGTATGTCCCATCTAGTAGCTCCTGGCGGAGTACTTCGTGGTTAGCGGCGAACCACTCGCGCAGTTCTTCCACATTCATACCGTCCACCCCGCCGCTGCCCCCATTCGCAATTACGCGCTTGCAGGCTCGCGACAAGTTTGATAAGTCCGTTACCGAACTCATCAGGTCTTGCGTTGCTGTCTTTTCTCTGGCACAATCCGCAAGCCACCACTCGGCTCGTCCTGACAAAGCTCGGTTTACCGCCGTACCTCGTCCAACCGCCGCAACAACCGGCAAGTCCTCTGTTCCGAACAGACTCAATTGCCCGCCTTTCCGTTGCTTTACTGAGTTATATCGTGGCTTGTACGCCTGTCTTTCCATAAAAAAAACATCTTGAAGATTCAGTCCTTCCCAGCGGCTTTCACGACGTTGGTACTATGACATATGCTGACTTCTGCCCCCGGTACTTCTCTTTAGCACTCGCGCGTGCCTCCGTCTCCGTTATCCGGGTTCAGACCTCCCACGGTAAGCGTACTCCTTTCCAATGAATTGCGCCGAATTTACCCCATACGGTTACGGAAGACGGCCGGGCGTTTCAGTTTATTGCCTGATTGCCCCCCGCATGAGGCCTTATATCCGGTTCCTGTCCGTCACAACCCATCTTTGCTAAAGGCTTCCTTCAGATTCGCAGTCGCCCACGACACCCTTGCCCTTCGCTAACGGTTCCTGTCCTCACAGCCCGTTCGGGATTTTAACCCTATAAGTAGTACGCATGCATGGCACAC
>CAZNSK010000331.1:0-1935 GCA_964575505.1 uncultured Phaeodactylibacter sp. | reverse complement strand
GCGCACAAAATAACTTCGCCTATTCTAGGTAACTTATTACTGCGCGACCCCTAAAGTTCCCGTCCTGTCGTCCAGTTTCCCACTGGGCGATAGGTTTGTCACAAGCCCTGGCCCATATTAATCCATCGCCCGGCTGGAAGCGCGACTACGGGGGCTCGGTGAGATCGTTTCAAAAACTTAATACTCACTCAGCCAGCAGTACTATTGACAGCCGTTGTACTATGGGGACAAGCTATGACACCATAAGCGGGCATTATTATTTACCCTGCTGGACTCCAGTCTGGAGATTGAATACTTGGTTTGCTTTTTTACAATGAGGGATTGACTTAAGGCATCGGGAGCAGGATTAATGATACAATTGCTCCAATATTTCATTCTGTAAGTCTTCAAACGAACGGTTTCCCCCTTGAATCATAGTTTCGGTCATTTCATTATAATCTGCTTTATAGTTCTCAAGGCGTTCTTTAGGTGGAACTATGTTGAGAGATTTTATAGTAAGCGTATCGTAGTCGGTAGTTTTAATTGGAGTTAATACTTTTCTATGTGCAACGATGCTTTCGAAGAGCTCTTGATTTTCTAATGCCAGTTTTCCATGTTCTGTCTTTAGAATTTCACCAATATCGTAGAAATGCCTTGACATTCTAAAGTGTCTGACTTTGTCCGTCGGCTTTTCGAATTCTTCATGTAGCAGAATAAGTTTTTCCAAAAATGTCTTTTGAGGATCTGTGGCACTAACAGGAAACGCTCCATCGGTAAATGTTGCACCTGGATATTGACCTTCTACCCATGATTGGATTCCAACCTTCTGGTAGGGTTTTATTAACGAGCGAGCACTCACTTCTATAGTCTGACAACGCAAGATTTGTGAATTCTGACTTGCTCTTTTTCCGGCTAGCTGCGTTAAGAAGCCTCGCCGTCCGTACGGATGCCTACGTTTCTTGCCTTGCTAGCCAAAAAAATAGCGGCGTCATATTTTCACAAATCTCATGTTGTCAGACTATATCTTCACTTTAGGTTGGAGATAAGAAACCTCATGCTCTTCATAAAGAGATTTGTAGTTCACGAGAATCGTTTCTGGGTCTTGGTCAGAAATCTGCGTATTCTCTACGACCAATTCGTACCAATTTCCATCTACTCCATGCGCGTTTAGTTGTCCTCTTAATAGTTCCGTCAGTTCACCAGATACAAATCTGTGACATGCTCTTCTCAGTTTACGGACTTGACCTTTACTCAAGTCTCCTTCAAAACCAAGGTATCTTCGATCAATACCCAAGTCAATGTCTTCTGAGAAACGATTTATTAAATTGAAGACTTTGCTCAGTGATGTTCCTCCCTTAAAAATAAAGTGCGGTGACAATACCGAAGAGAATACCATCCTTAACATGAGTGTTACCCATACATCCTTCTCAACCGCCTGAGGAGGTACACCCATTTCATTAGATACATTCTGATAGATATTCCTCCTTTCATCATCTGGTATTTGCAAAAACTTAATCATAACGCCTTCTGCATAATTTTTCTAATCCATACCGGAGCCAAAGGAATATCATGCTCTAAGTTTTCTGGCTTTTCATTACTTAGTAACCGGATAATTTTCTCTTCGAAGTCTCCCGTCACCTCTTTTTGCCCAACTTCTTTTAATGCCTGAATGGCCAGGCTGCTGATTTTACCTTTAGCCATTAAGTTCTTTGGTGTTGTTTTTTTGAGCTTGATTGTTCTCTTCCCTATCTGTATTTCACGTGGAGAGCCATTGGTTAGGTAAACTAACTTTAATGGAATCTGTGTACTCAATCCTAGTTTGTTCATGGCATGGGAGCCAGTAGGCACAATTTTGATTTTGTCCCTTTTAGCAATACCCTGTGCAACCTCTTCGGCTGTAGGCATGACCTCACCAACGTATTCGCTTAAGACAGGGCGTACAAAAATTCCCCTAGC
>CAZNSK010000330.1:0-1991 GCA_964575505.1 uncultured Phaeodactylibacter sp. | reverse complement strand
TAGGACAGGAATTTAACCATTTTTGCCATTTTGGCAAAAATTGTCAAAGAACCATTATCAATTATGAAAATCGAACAGATTAAAGGGATTATAGAAGAGTATTTTGATTCAAATAAACGGACTCAATATTCTATTCTGATTGATGGAAAATGGGGGTCAGGAAAAACTTATTTTTGGAACGAGGAACTACAAAAAATAGCGAAAGAGAAAGGTTATGAGACGATATACATATCACTTAATGGCATCGAGAAAGCTGAGGAAATAGAATATTCCCTATTCATAAAAGTTATTCCATTCTTTAAGACGAAAAACAAGGATGTAATTACATTAACAAAAAATATCGCAAATGTATTAAGTAAATTTTTTACAAGGAGTGATATTTCCGATTTGTTTAGAGGGATTTCTTTGGAAATTCTTGATTTCAGTAAGTACATAATCTGTTTTGATGACATAGAAAGATGCCGCTTACCCATTGATGCAATACTAGGGTATATAAATCAATATGTAGAGCATAAATTTATGAAGTCGATTCTGATTGCTGATGAGAAGCATCTTTACGATAAATTTGGTAACGACTATGGAAATATAAAAGAAAAAGTAATAGGTAGAGTTGTAAAATACGATCCTGATATTAAAGAGATTTTACCAAATCTTATAAAAAAGCATAAGAGCGATCCAGAACTTTTTAATTACTTGATGAATCATATTAAATCTATAATAAGTCTATTTGAAGAGTATGGTGTCACCAACTTAAGAGTGGTATTATTTTATATTGAATCTATCTCGAGGATTTTTTCTGTCTTTAAGCTGTTTGATGTAAAGTATCAAGATGAAGTTATCTTATTTACAATGATAATTACTATTGAGTTTAAAAACGGAAGGTTAAAATCATCTGATTATAATGTTTCAAAAGGCATTGAAGATTCTAACGAGCTATTCTTATTTGTTCAGACTAATCGTTCGTTAGGAGGAAATGGTAGTGAGGAAAAGGAAGAAACCTATAGTAGTTATTTTTACAAGACTTATCTACAAGATAAGATTAGTCAATATCAATTTTATAAATCAATTTATGTATTTATATTAACAGGCTATTTAGATACAAAATTGTTGAAAGAAGAATTGAAATCTAGGATACCAAAAGAAGTTTCAGAAGAAGTCAAAGCTTACAGAAAAATCATCAATTATAAATTTAGAGAGTTATCAAATACAGAGTTCGAAACTCTTACAGAACAGGTGTTAAGTTATGGAGAAAATGGGAAATACTCGATTTATGACTATGTAAGTTTACTCAAGTTCTTTAATTTTTTTGTAAAAAATGACCTAATTAAGTATACAAAGGAAGATATAACAGAGAAACTTTATCACGGCTTGTCAATTGCAAAAAAAGAAACAGCTATAAACAATAAAGTAATTGAAAGCTTCCTGCACTTTAAAGATGAGGATAGCGATGTGGAGAAAATCAAAAGCAGGGTTGCAGAAATACATGATGAGATAGTTAGAGGTCAAAAGATTGAAAAAGGGAATGATATCGTTATTTATCTTAAGAATTTTGATGAATATGGTTTATCGGACCTGTTTTTAAAGTATCAGCTAAATCCTGATTTGTTAAAATATACCAATTCTGAATTATTGACAAAGACAATATTAAAAATACCCAATAAGCAACTTTTTAACTTTTCTGAACTGTTAAAACAAAGGTACTCATCTTCCAATATTGGAGAATTTTTAATAGATGAAAAAACAACCCTTCGCGGAGTATACGATCAGTTGAAGCTGTACTTAGATAAGTATGAAAATGAAATAAAGCAACCACAAAGGTTCTTACTATCATCTTTAGAAACAGATTTACTGATTATATGCGATACATTAGAGAGTACGAAAAAAGTTAACTAACAGCCGCTAACAATGGCTAGCCGACAATACTCCGCTGTCGCTCCGTACTGCGGCTAGCCGGGCCGTTGGGCGCACTCCATTTGGGAATAAGAATCTGA
>CAZNSK010000329.1:0-2006 GCA_964575505.1 uncultured Phaeodactylibacter sp. | reverse complement strand
GTCAGAGAGCGCATCCAGATTAGATAGGACTGCGACGAAACGGATGGGTTCTGCTATTCCTTGGTTGGGAAGTCAGAGAGCGTATCCAGATTAGATAGGACTGCGACAGTACCTCACATTTGATTTTTTTTTGTGAATTGTCAGAGAGCGCATCCAGATTAGATAGGACTGCGACGTTTGAGTCTCCATAAATATGGATTTTGCTCGGTCAGAGAGCGCATCCAGATTAGATAGGACTGCGACCGATCGAAAAAACAAAAAACATCAATACAATCGCAGGTCAGAGAGCGCATCCAGATTAGATAGGACTGCGACATAGGATGTCTGGCTCATGATAAATGCCGTGGCAAGTCAGAGAGCGCATCCAGATTAGATAGGACTGCGACATTTCCAGTAAAATGGTACATTATGATAAATGGTCAGAGAGCGCATCCAGATTAGATAGGACTGCGATCCCGGTTAAGATGTACTAGCCAGTACCAGCCTTCTTTCAAGTACATCTAAGACCGGGACTAAATCGGCGCTATGGCTTTAGCTGGGGCAGCCGATTTAGCTTTACTTTTTGGATTGGTGCATAGATGATGTATTTTTGGTCAGATGCCCGCTTGCGCCGCAAGAAAGGGCATACCGTGTAAAGCGTGAGCTTTTCCGGTAGAGCGCACCGTGTGCCGCGGTACGCGGTATCCAGATTAGACCTGCCTATGCCCTGTGGGCTATGGCAGGCAGGTAGGACTGCCGAAGCGTAGCGGAGGCCCGTACGGGCGATCCCGGTTGAGATGTACTAGTAGGTACCATCCCGTTTTCAAGTACATCTAAGACCGGGACTAAATCGGCGCTATGGCTTTAGCTGGGGCAGCCGATTTAGCTTTACTTTTTGGATTGGTGCATAGATGATGTATTTTTGGTCAGATGCCCGCTTGCGCCGCAAGAAAGGGCATACCGTGTAAAGCGTGAGCTTTTCCGGTAGAGCGCACCGTGTGCTGCGGTACGCGGTATCCAGATTAGGCCTACCTACGCTCTATTGGCTGCGGCAGGCAGGTAGGACTGCCGGAACTGTATGGGCGATCCCGTCCCTGGGCGCTGTAGCTTTAGCGGAAGCGCCTTAAGATGTACTAACTGGTACCATCCCGTTTTCAAGTACATCTAAGACCGGGACTAAATCGGCGCTATGGCTTTGCGGGGACTGCCGATTTAGCTTGCCATCAGCATTATTTTTTGGCAATTTCAGTTGGAACAGAAGAGCGTACGGTGTGCCGCAGTACGCGGTATCCAGATTAGGTCCTCCTTCGCCGCCAACTCCGCAAACGGTTATGTCTATTAGGGACAGGCTACGGCGGACGGCGACCCCCTTCGCCGCCCCTTCCTTGCCGCCGGCCTTGTAGCATTTAGGGGGCTGTAAACCAGATTGTCGCTTAAAGCCTCTTCTCGAAAGAATGCCTTTTTCAGAAGAAACCGTACAGTGCAAGCTGTTCCGGTCATTCCCGACCCCCATCGGGGTCGAATACCAGTAACATTCAGCTAAAGTTCGCTATCGACCCCGGAGGGTGTCGTACTCCATTGTATACGGCTTGGGTTTTGGCGGCAGGGGCTGGCTAGCTGTCGGTTTTTGTGGTCTCCACCCCCTAGCCCCCGCCGAGGGAAAGTTTGCTTCTATGGGGTGGTGCGGGGTGGCGGGGGATCTGCCTTCGCTTTTCAAGCTTCGGCAGACGGAGGCCACCTTCGCCTTACTTGGCTACGGCGGACAGTGCAAGCGTTGCCGGTCGATTGGGCATGCGTTGCCCAGGTGCTGCCGGTATGTCAGCTCGGCGGTCGCTATTGCCGCACTCACCCCGCCGCCCCGTCTGTGCCCTTGGCCTTGTAGCGTTCAGGGCAGGGGGAGGCAGCATGCCGGAGAAGCAGATCCCTGTTTGAGCTGAAAACCACGCCAGGAGCAAGCAGCAAGACCCCGCACTCAAGTGCGATTAGCGCAAAGCACTAGGCACCAAAGCGAGTTTTGAGCTGCGCGG
>CAZNSK010000328.1:0-2012 GCA_964575505.1 uncultured Phaeodactylibacter sp. | reverse complement strand
TTATAGCCTGATGCCACTCGCATAGGCAATAATTTTTTTGCTTTCCCTAAATAGATCTGTTTTAGGTGAGGAAAAAGTGCACGCAAGATTGGCGCACAAGCAATACCCTCCAGCAGCCAAAGCAAAGCAACACCCGAAACGCAAAAAACCATAGCTGGACCAAATCAAGCGGATTGAGCACTTTGCGTCACCCAATGCTATGACTTGACCAGGCCGAGTACACGGCGGGGCAAATCGCAAGGGCGCAAAAGTTATACTTCCGGCCCGGCATTTCAAAGCCGAAGGGATAGTAGTCCCGGGCTGCCGGCAGAGCTGCGCCTCCTGATGGGGAAAAGCCCTGGCAGGCGGGAAGGTTTTTCTTTTCAATCTGGCTTGTCATTATAACTGCGCAGAGGCGCAGCTCTTAGATGCTGACCGGCAGCGTCAGTACTCCTTGCAGCGTTGCTTTTAAGTGCGACGTGTAGGCTTTGGCTTCTATTCTTCGCTCAGCGGGCTAATAGGTCTACCATATGATTCAAGGTGCAAGTCATAAATTTGTCCTACTTCCAACTCCTTGGTAGATTCACAAATATTTAACGGATTTAAATCAACGATCTCTAATTTGAAAAACAAATTCTCAACATCTTTAAGCCTAGTTTCTTCATTGCCTGAACGGTCTTTACTGTAAAACTTATCTAATAAAACACCTCTCATATTAAGCGTGTCGTCCGCAAGTGAAAAGCTTAATGAGTTCGGGTAGCGCAGGTAAAAGATATAATTACAGTCCTCTTCGCTACTCAATTGAAAAGTAAGTTCTAAAGTGTCTCCTTTATTCCATGCTGAGTCATTGAAAGCTATCATGTTTTTAAGCTCTTCAAGTGCTATGCTATCTCCTTTAATTCTCTTTACTTCAAGCCGATTTATTACATTTTGTGCCTGCTCTTGAGCTTCATCAAAATCCACTCTTCGTTCATTCAGATAAGATCGAAAGGCAAAAAGAAATATTAACTCTTGGTTGCGTATATCTGAGCCAATCAATGAATCTATTAGAATGTCCCAACCATTAGTGATCATATAGCCTTTTTCGTAAGCTATCTGGCTACATGTACCTCTAAAGACTGGTAGCATTCTTTGCATTGAATCTTGATCCATCGACTTCAGATCATATAATATTTTAGTGCCATCAAGTTCTTTTTCAAGGGTTCTAAAAAAGGGCTCAATCGCTGTTTTTTCTTCAGTACACCCTGTAAATAAAAATATCATGCAAATTAATATTGAAATGCTCACTAGATGATTACTCATAACATTAAATAGATATCTTCACAGACAACAGTTTACTACGTAAGCTAAGTACGACTCAACTAATTATTCCAAAAAATCAAGGATCAATCTTAATCTTCTTAATAGTATTTCTGGCTTTTCTATCATTCTCCTCAGGCTTAATCCAAAAGCCAGCTCCTTTCTGTCCTTCTTGAAAATCATCCACCCCAGGATAATCAAGTTTATATAACCCACCATGCAGCTCCAATAAGTCATTTCTATACTTCTGGTTTGCCTTCGCCATTTCATCCAATACGTAATCGGTGTATAGTTGAGGATCAAATAAACCCATATAATTATCAGAAGATGGAACCATGTACAACTTAACCCGATTTTCAATGGACCATTGCATATCGCCGCCAGAACTCATAAAACGAGGCGGTATATTAGAAAAATCATCATATTTATCACTAGCCCTAGGATGGGTGTGTATAGTCGAGGATCTTTGCCACCCGTCTGGTCCAATAGACTTACTTGGGTCTACTGTAGCATTTTTTCCTCTTTCCCACAAATCACCTTCCACAGTATTTCCAGCAACAAAAACTGGTATTTTGCCTGAACCATCTTTTGCCTCAATACTACCCATATACAATGACATAGCATACTCTCGTTCAGTATTCCTATTTTGACGAGCCCAACCGCTTAAAACACTTAATTCATTTGAGTGCGTGACAAATAGCGGGGATTCATATATCAAGCGGCTTTATTTATGA
>CAZNSK010000327.1:0-2025 GCA_964575505.1 uncultured Phaeodactylibacter sp. | reverse complement strand
GCCAAAACCCAAGCCCTAAACCCTAAACCAACCAAAGCCACATCCAAAGCCCTAAGCCAGCCAAAACCCAAGCCCCCCTACTCCCTAACATTAGGCACCAACAACTCCCGCACATCCACCTCCAGCAGCGCTGCGATCTGATAAAGGACTTCTACCGGCGGCTGCACATCATTCGTGCACCAACGGGAGATCGTCGACCGGTCCCGGCCGATTTCATGAGCCAGCCATTTTGCCGTCTTGTCCTTATCGGCAAGCACAGCTTTGATACGGTTATATTTAGGCATAGATACAAAGCGGGTTTATGCCTTTAATATACCAATCCTAAAGGGCTCGAATTTGAGAAAAGTTTGAAATATCGTCATAAAAAATTGCATTTTATACACAAAACTCTTACATTGTAGCCATAAATCACATTATTGCCAATTCCCAATCTGGCAATACCCAATTTTAACCCACACTTGCGGCCATTTTTTCACCTTAAAATCTTTCTCCCATGCCGAGAAAAGAACACAGAGGCCGTATACAAGCTCAGGGCGGCGGCCTGGAATCCAGTGAATCCTGGCAGCAGCCGGAACCATTGACCCAAGAAAAGGGGTTATCACTATTGCGACGATTGCGGAGCAAGCTCAGCCCCTCCGAACGGAAAGCCCGGGAGCGCCCCTTTGAGGACGCCGAGCGCTTCATCAAGCAAGCCGAGGGCGGCATTGACGCCCCCGTCCGCCGCAGCTTCAACAACCGGAAAGACCGCAGTATCCGGGTCGACATCGAAGTTTGGAGCGGTACCGCTTTTATTTCAATCATCCTGATAATCTCGATTTTGTTATGGCAACTTCTATAGAACCTTTATACCCTGATTTCCTTCAGAATACCACCACCTACGCCCAAGTAGAACAATATTGGCAGCAGCAGTTCGACCAATGGCTTGCCCCCCACGGGCTCAGCCATCAACCTTTCTACAATAAGGAAACCGGGAGCGGGCAGCGCCTCAACGATGGCAACCCCATCTTCGATGCCTACATCCCACAGCGCCATAAACTGGTGCGTATTATACAGTACGACCCGGCTGAACCGGAAGGCGAGCTGATCAGCCATTATACCGATACCTGGCCTACGGCCGAAATGGAGCCCGGGCAGCGCCCTCAGCCCACCGACCCGGCACGGCGGGGCGCTCCTGTCCCCGAACTGGTCATCACCCTTTTCCTAACCGAGGCAACCGCCCGGCAAGCGGGTGAGCTGGTCCGCCGCTGGGCCGTAGAAGACCAGGCTGCCGCTCAACTCGATGCCGATGGTTAAGCTGCTCCACCCCGAATTCCTCCAAGACGGGCACCGCTACGAAGCCGCTGTGCAGTACTGGGCGCAGCGCTTTCAGGAGGCCCTGCAGCCCAAAGGCTATACCTACAGGCCCTATATGGAAAATGCCTTTGGCGATGGCACCCCCATTCGCGATGGCAACCCCATCTTCAATGCCTATGTGCCCCAAGCAGGGCGGGCCGTCCGCATTATCCAGCACCCGCCCGGCGGCCCGGAGGCGATCACCAGCTGGGCAAACGAAACGGAGCTGCCCGACGGCACCCCTATCACCGAATTGGTCATCAGCCTCGTCCTTACCGAGCAAACTGCAACGGAGGCGATGGAGCGGATAAAGGCTTGGCTGGATGCAGAGCACCCTGGTTCTGCCTGAAAGCAGATAGGAATCTGGCAGACAGCCCCGCTGTGCGCTACCTCGCTGACGGCTGTGCGCCCCCTGTGGTCGCACAGCCTCCGCGTAGGGCACCACACTTTCCAGCCAAAACCTCCATTAGGCGAAGAAGCTTTAGCACTCCCCGGTATGGACCCAAACATAAGGGAAGCCGCCAAGCCATAGCCCCAGCCAAAGTAGGGCAACAATAACCAGCCAGAAAAATCAAAAATACACCCGATAATAAGGCCAAAAAATCCTCCCCCTGCCCCCTCCGGAGGGGGATAGCCGTTGCCCTCCAGGCCGAGCCGTTGGATGCCGGGACTGAGGAAGCTTTAAAGCAGCCC
>CAZNSK010000326.1:0-2038 GCA_964575505.1 uncultured Phaeodactylibacter sp. | reverse complement strand
TTTAAAATTGCATTTCTGCCTGATTTTCAATGAACTAATCCCCGAACTCGCGTTAAATAAAGCAAAAATTAAAATGATTTGATACTCTTTTTTCATTATGAAGTAATTGAGATAAAAGGGCCTGAAGCAAACTTTATTATTGCTTCAAGCCTTTTACGAATCTAAGTAGTTAAAAAGCTGCTACACAAAATCAACCTACTCCTTTTTTCAGCTTACTCCACCACAAACCTCCGCACCACTTGCTCCGACCCGGCCTCCAAGCGTAATAAATAAACCCCAGATGGCCAGTCAGCAACATCTATCTGTTCCTTTCTGACTGCAGAGCTGCCTTCCACTTCGAGGTGGCGCATCATTTTACCTTCCAGGTTTAGGATAGTAACTTCTACGGGCTGTCCAGGCGCTGCAAAATCTATATTGACCATTGAAGCTGCCGGATTGGGGTAGACACTGACCACTGCCGGCAACGGCCCAGCTCCTGGCAAGGAGGATAGAATTAATTCTTCAGTGACCAGCATCGTCATCGCGCGCATGGTAGTAGACATGAAAAAGGTATCCAATTCGCCGCTTTGGCTGTTTTGCCGCCACTCCCTGACCAATATCCCGACGGCGTAACGGCCAGGGGCTATGGGGTCGTCCCATATCATCTTAAGCCCTGCTGGATAAGACATATAAATACTGTCGCTCGCTGCCGGCGTACTATAGCCTTCGGCGGGGAATGGGACGAGTTCTCCATGATATAACTCTCCAAGGAAGTCTATTGACTCTAAATTAATAGGAAACTCAATATTTCCATCCACTTCCCGAATATTCCCCTGCTGCGTAAAGAACCGGGGCGTTTCGTTGATAGCCAGACTGTGCGTGAACTGAGAATAAATGGCGACCGTGTCAAACACTTCCATAAGCTTATTGCCAGATTCTTCAATGTTTACGATGTCGTCTACCAAAAAACTGTCGCGGAAGCCCATGACGTATACCCCAGCGGTGTCGTAATTATGCCAGCGGTAATAAATGTCCAAGTAGTAATTTTGCCCTTCGTAATAGCCTAAATGCAAGCTGTTTTTTAAAGGCACTGAATCCAAAGGGCTGCCATCCCCCCAATCGTACATGATAAATGGCTTAGAGCCGCCCTGCCGCCACACCCAAGCTTCTATATTGACATCGTCGATTAATACTTCTTTGTACACTTCAGCACCGTAGATGCGCTGGGCAGCAAGGGGGGCAGCGTAAATCTGGAGTAAAAAGAAAAGCAGAGAAAAGGTTATTAATTTTGACATGGCGTACTGTTTTTAATCATTTGAATTGGCAGAGGCTGCTTATTCACAGCCTAAGCTGCCCCTGCCATTTGAATTGAATTACTGTTTGACAAACCGGCTTGTGTAATTTTCTACCACTATCTGGTAGACCCCAGCAGGCAACCCGCTTATGGGCAAGGTACTCTCATGGCGGTTCACCAAGTATGCCCCAACTAATTTACCCGTCATATCGTAAATACGGGCTGAAAGAGCGTTTGAGCCTAGATTTTCGGGTAGCCTGACAGTCAAAAGGTCGGTTGCTGGGTTGGGAAAAAGCGTCAGTTGGTCAATTGGGATAGGCTGCAAAATATTATTCACCAATAAAGAGCTATCAATTTCAACCATCATTAGCCGGTTGGTCGTACTTAGGAATATTGAATCATTCATTCCATCATGTAAGAACTCCCTTATCTTTAGATTAAACGCATAAATTCCTGTTGATAATGGTCTGTCCCAATAAATAGTAGGTCCATAATTTGTTAATGAATCAGTATATTCAGGAAAAGTAAACCCTTCGCTGGGGAAAGGGGCTAGCTCAAACAGCCATTTTTCACGTTGAAGAAATATATCGGTTTGGTGCGTGTTGGTAAAAAAGATGAGCCCTCCCACTTTTTGAATGCCTTCAGCAGGAAGCCCCATGGGCTCTGGAGCATCATTATAATCGAAAAGACTATCCCCATGAATCACATTCAAGCTGTCTATCAGATGAATAGACTTACTCCCTGAGTCCTCAATATTAACAACGC
>CAZNSK010000325.1:0-2117 GCA_964575505.1 uncultured Phaeodactylibacter sp. | reverse complement strand
ATCTTTCCGGGGCTGGCTATGCCTTTGACCTTCAAAGGCAAAGAGCTGACCCAGGCGATCAAAAAAGCGGTGGAGGAGCAAGATGGTTACCTCGGCCTTGCACTGACCCAGGAATACGACGAAAAGGATTACACGGAATCTGAATTTTACGATACCGGCACCTTGTTTCAGGTGCTGCGGGTCAACGAGCCCGCGCCCGGAGTAGCACAGGTGCTGGGGCGGGGTGTCAACCGTTTCCGAAAAAAGCGGGTCGTGCTCGTAAAGCCAAGCCTGCGTTGGGAAGTCGAATACTACAATGAGCCTACCGAAAAGCCCGATCAGGACCTCAAGGCCTACATGATGGCCATCAGTGGGGAGATCAAGTCTTTGCTCAAACTCAACCCCCTGTTCCAGGAACAAGTCAACATGGTGGTATCACAGCTCAATTACGATGCCCCCGGACTGACGATGGACGTCATCAGCAACTTGCTATCCTCGGATGCAGAAATCCTGCAGGAACTTCTGGAAACCTACGATTTGCACAAACGCGCCCAGATGCTGCTCAAGCTGATCAAGGAAGAGCTGGAGATCGCCAAAATCCAAAAGCGGATCAATGAGCAAATCGAAGAAAAAGTCAATAAGCAGCAAAAAGAATTCTTTCTGCGCGAACAGCTTAAAGCCATTAAAAAAGAACTGGGCATAGAAAAAGAGGAAGGGGAATCCGAAATTGAAAAGCTGGAGAAGGTCTTCGAAAGCAAAAACTTGCCGGAGGAAGTACAGAAAACGGTGGATGACGAATTGAACAAACTGCGGACGCTCAATATACAATCGCCAGAGTTCAATGTCACACGCACTTACCTTGAGACCATCGGCAGCCTGCCCTGGGGCCACCACTCTGATGACAATTCCGACATTAAGGCGGCGCGCAAAATCCTGGACGACGAGCACTACGGGCTGGAGGAAGTCAAAGACCGGATTCTGGAATTCCTGAGCACGGTCATCAAGCGGGGTACGGTAAGCGGCTCCATCGTTTGCCTGGTCGGCCCGCCCGGCGTTGGCAAAACCTCTATCGGCAAATCCGTAGCGCACGCACTCAACCGGTCGTTTTACCGGTTCTCCGTAGGTGGCATGCGGGATGAAGCCGAGATCAAAGGCCACCGGCGCACCTATATCGGCGCCATGCCCGGCAAGCTCATTCAAGCCCTAAAGCGCACCGGGACCTCCAATCCAGTTATTATGCTGGATGAGATCGACAAAATCGGCAGCAGCTTCCGGGGCGACCCGGCTTCGGCCCTGCTGGAGGTCCTGGACCCTGAGCAGAACAATAGCTTCATGGACCACTACCTGGACCTGCCTTATGACCTGTCCAACGTCCTCTTCATCACCACCGCCAACCAACTGGACACCATCCCGGGGCCATTGCTCGACCGTATGGAGGTTATTCGCCTGGCGGGATACATTGCTGATGAGAAGGTGCAAATTGCCCGGCGCTATCTGTTGCCCAAGCAACTGAAGGAACATGGCTTCGAAGCTGACGAGATCGACATCACCGAAGACGCCCTCCGGGTCATTGTAGAGAAGTACGCCCGGGAGGCGGGAGTGCGCAACCTGGAAAAGCAAATCCGAAAAATTATACGCAAAGCCATACTGAAATTAGCGGAGGAAGAAGCGCTTAACTTCACCGTTGATAAGGATGATGTGGAAGAATTCCTGGGCAAGCCCGTATTCAAATCCGAACGCCTCTACAACAAAGCGATACCTGGCGTAGCCCTGGGCTTAGCGTATACATCGCTCGGCGGGGCCACGCTTTACATAGAAGCAAATGGCATACCCGGCAAAAATAGCAGCTTTAAGCAAACCGGACAGTTGGGGGATGTCATGAAAGAATCCTCTACCATCGCCCATACTTATGTGCGCTCGAGACTAGCCGAATTTGAAGATGAAGCGATCCGGCAGTACTACGACAACAATCAAGTGCACCTGCACGTGCCAGCCGGCGCCACACCAAAGGATGGCCCCTCGGCGGGTATTACCATGGCGCTGGCCCTTTTCTCTTTGGCCACCGGAAAACCCATACGGGACGACATCGCCATGACGGGCGAGCTGACCCTGACCGGCAAAGTGCTGCCGATTGGCGG
>CAZNSK010000324.1:0-2120 GCA_964575505.1 uncultured Phaeodactylibacter sp. | reverse complement strand
GAATAAAAAGCAGAAATGTCAACTACAGCAGTCCTAAGATAATGCTAAAGTTGGGCATACGACGTAAAAAAGCGGGCCAGGCGGGTAATACTGCCTGCCTGACCCTATTCTTTTTGACAGCTTTACTTCACAATCACCTGCTTAACCGCTACCTTGTCGCCTAAATTCAGGCGGAAGGTATAGGTACCTGCGGCCAGCCTGGAGGCATCAAAAGGAACAGATGCCTCTCCATTCAGTTGACCGAGGTATTGGGTTGCAACAGTTTGTCCCATTGCATTGAATACCGTCAGGTCTACTGAAGTAGCACCATCAAGGTTGAGGGCAATATTGACCTTATCCTTTGCAGGGTTAGGGAATACATCGACGAGTTCATTAGCAAAAACTTCTGGAGCACTGACAACCAAGTCGAAAGTTGTCGATTCTGCATTCGCAATGCCACCTGTATCATTATTCAGAACAAGTAGGATAGCGTGCATGTTTTCCCAACTGTAATTCTCCGGCACGGTGTAGGTAAAGGTATGTTCAAAGACGTCGCCGGCTTCTACGTCTGAAGGAATCATACCTGATAAGCCGTTATATCCGCCTAATAGCGCGCGAGCCGTTTTATCATAGACCATAGTAGAGGCAGGAACCGGATCTGGCTCAGCCTGCCAATCCAATCCAGCGCCAACTAAAGGGATATTTAGGCTTTGAGAACTGTAAGCGTTTGCCTGATTGTATCCAGAGGTCGTACCGACTACGCTGTCTTCGGTAATTACCACGCTCATACGGTAATCAAGGTCTGCCATTCGAGTAGCGAATTCGGCGGAAGCATTAACTGTTAACTCCCGGGTTTCTGCATTGAATTCAGCAGCAACATTAGCCTGAACCGGAGGTGTTACATCCAGGATTTCAATAAAATCTTCAAATAATGCCGTACTTACGCCCACTCCGTTGAGTACCCGGTCGACATTTGCTCCGGGGTAACCATTAAGGTTTACTCCATTATCGTAAGGTGCAAGCGTCATAGGGTCCCCATTATGAACAGCAATACCAATAAATTTATCGGGGTAGTTCTCTTCCATATCTGCCATTGCCACAAAGCCGCGCGGGCACCACTGACACCAAGTGCCTGTACCTTCTTCAAATACCACCTTTTTGTGTGGACGGAAAGTAACACCAGAAAGCAGGTCATCGGATGTATTATTAGTATCGTCATTATCCATTTCACCATTCGGGTTTGCGATAGAAACGGAAACATCATAGGTGATGGCCTCGCTGGGAACAAATGGTACCGGATGTTCGATTTCTGCGCTTTCACCAAAAGTAATATCCAAGCCTTCGATGGTTTCAGTGGAAGTCTGACCATCGATAGTCCAAGTGATATCCAATGAATTAATGGCTTCATAACCCAGGTTAGTCACTACGCTGTTGATGGCAGCGTCTTCGCCGACCAAATTGTCATAGCGATTGATTACCAGGCGTTCAAGGGCGACCTCGTTACGTGGAGGAGCATAAATATTGATGTCATCTACGCCCATTCCAAAGTTCCATCCACCTCCATCGAGATATTCAAAGGCAATTTGTATCGTATCACCAACGTAATCAGTCAGGGGCAAAAAGATTTGTTGCCAGTCATCGAGCCCTTCAAGGTTCACAAGTTCAGTCCAGGTGCTCCCACCATCGGAAGATATCAATACTTTTCCCTGCTCATCGTCATCTTCATAGTCGCCATTTACAAAATAGGCTTCAAAGCTCATGGCGGCACCTTCTGCCATAGTAAGGTCAATAGCAGGAGTCAGGAACCGGCCGTCGCTGGAAACACCTTGCCCGGCAGCGTCGTCGTTTACGCCAATGAAGTTAGTGTGTGCAGGAAATTCAAAAAACTGGCTACTATGCTGTGCAGCATTGCCTACTGACCACACCTCATCGGCGGTGATTTCGTCCGGCATGCCATTTTCAAAGTCTGCGGTAAATAATATCTGTTGTGCAGTCGTTGCAGTCGCCTGCAGCATAAACGATGCGATAATAAAGAGTATAGCTGCTCTCATGCTGAAAATAGGATTTAGTTTAAAACCTGAAATTGAAAGCGCCAAATACTGACTGCTTCAATCTTTTATATACACAGCAAAGCTAAAGCA
>CAZNSK010000323.1:0-2133 GCA_964575505.1 uncultured Phaeodactylibacter sp. | reverse complement strand
CCCTGGTTTTACTGGGTTTCTTCGGTTAGTCATTTCTGAAACACTCCACTAGTCCGAAATAATCAGGCATATTTCGCGCATGGAGGCCTTGGTTATCCGGAGCTTCTGCGATTAATCACTTCTGAAACATTCCACTAGAACTATGGCAAAGCCCGAGCATATCGTCAACCGCATGTATGAACAAGATGCCTTTAGCCAGTGGCTGGGGATAGAGCGGATAGCCGTTGAGGCTGGACGCTGCGTCTTGAAAATGAAAATAAGGGAGGAGATGACCAATGGCTTCGGCATTGCCCACGGCGGTATTGCTTACAGTTTGGCGGACAGTGCGTTGGCTTTTGCTTCCAATGCCCGGGGGCAGCATGCGCTGAGCATCGAAACCTCCATTTCGCATACGCTGCCCCTTCGTACCGGGGATACCCTTATGGCCATAGCGACTGAAGAACAACTCAGCCGCCGCATCGGCATTTACCGGGTAGAGGTAAAGCGCGCCGACGGTCAGCTTGCTGCCTTATTCAAGGGCACCGTATACCGCAAAAGCCAGGCCTGGGCAGATTGATTACTTCCAGGTCTTAAGATGCAATTGTTCGTAGGCTTCCTTTTCCAACCGCTCCCGGTGGTCGGGGTGCGCGATGGCTATCAATTGCCGGGCACGTTGCCGCAGGTTGCGCCCGAACATTTCGGCTACACCGTATTCGGTGATGATGTAGTGGACGTGGGCGCGGGTCGTCACGACCCCCGCCCCGGGCTTAAGCATGGACGTTATCCGGCTGATGCCTTTGTTGGTCGCTGCCGGCAGGGCAATGATCGGTTTGCCGCCCTCTGAGAGGGAAGCTCCCCGGATGAAATCCATTTGCCCGCCAACGCCGGAGTACACCCGGGTGCCGATTGAGTCGGCACATACCTGCCCGGTAAGGTCAATTTCGATAGCGCTGTTAATCGCTACCACCTTAGGGTTTTGGCGAATGGTAGTCGTGTCGTTTACGTAGGCAATATCCAGGAAGCGCACCAAGGGGTTGTCGTCCACAAAGTCGTAGACTTTTTGGGTCCCCATTATGAAGCCGGTGACGACGTGGTTGCGGTGTTTAACTTTATGCTGATTGGTGATCACGCCCTTTTCCACCAGCTCAATCACTCCATCCGAAAACATCTCTGTGTGAATCCCGAGCTCTCTGTGATTGCGCATAGCTTTCAGGGCGGCATTGGGGATAGTCCCGATGCCCATCTGCAGGGTAGAACCATCCTCTACCAGGTTGGCGATATGCTGGCCGATGCGTTTCTCAATATCGGAAGGCTCCGGCAGGGCAATTTGCGGCAGCTGGTAATCTACTTCCGTCAGCCGGTCAAATTTACTGATATGGATAACGCCGTCGCCGTGGGTGCGTGGCATATTCGGGTTGATTTCAGCGATCAGGGTTTTGGCAGACTGAGCGGCGGCCAGGCTGGCATCTACGGATACGCCGAGGGTGCAAAAGCCATTCTTATCTGGTGGAGACACCTGAAGCATAGCGACATCCAACGGCAGAATCTTACGACGGAACAGCAGCGGCACTTCGCTCAGGAAGATGGGGATGTAATCTGCCTGGCCGCTTTGCACCGCTTTGCGCAAATTAGACCCTACGAAAAGGTTATTCACGCGGAATGAATCCTCCATGCCTTCGCCAGCATAAGGTGCCGGCGCATCGGTATGCAGGTGCATGATTTGAACATTCCGAAGCTCTTCGGCCCGGTTGGAGAGCGCTTCAATTAAGGTCTTTGGTGCTGCAGTGGCACTGTGGATGAATACTTTGTCCCCGGATTTGACTAATGCGGCCGCTTCTTCGGGGCTTACGGCGGTGTACGTTGGGTTGAATTCCATATTTTAATTCTATTCCGTTTCGCCGAAAGTAATTATAAAGCGCCTAAAAGGGAAGGGAAGTTCAGCATTTTGGGGGGTGATTTTTGTTACTGTACTTTTTACAATAAGTACACATGCAGTAAGGCAGAAAAAAAAGGGGCTGAAGGATAGGAAAACATACAAATTGCCAGGAGCTGATATTCTCTGGAAAAGCACTGAGGGTAGTAAATAGCTATACCCGAAAGCCCCCGGCCGGGATTTCATCAATCTCTTCGGCAAGGGTGCCATCGTAGCAGATG
>CAZNSK010000322.1:0-2146 GCA_964575505.1 uncultured Phaeodactylibacter sp. | reverse complement strand
CGTCAGTTGGAAAGCTGCGGTGCCTACGAAACCTTCGGTTTTGCAGGCTTCTTTGGGTTGCCAATTGCTTACCAAACGGTGCTGGGCAAGCGGGTGAAGTCGCTCCCTGTGCTGCTACAGCCCGCGCACGAGCTCAAAGAAGTGGCAGGCAGCTGCTGTGGGCACGATTTGGAAAAGCACCAAAGCGGGCTTAAGCTCCTTAAGGAACTTAAGCAGGCTTTTAAATCGCTGAAATACAATATTGCTACGCCCTTTGCAGCGGTAGAAGCGCTGGGGCTGCCCGCCGGCCTGATTACCATAGGGCGCAGCCTGATTCCAGGCCCTTTGTCCAGGTTGCGGCAGTTTGGGCGCCGCCTGTTCCGGCCGGAGATTGACCTGGTACCCGATGTGCAACCGGCGGCTGAGCTGGGTATCTCAATGGAGCAGCAGGTAGCCTACGCAGGCAATGCGCTGCGTATGATGGGGCTGACCCGCAACTTTGCGCCCCTCGTCGTCCTCTGCGGGCATGGCAGCCAAACGGAGAACAACCCCTACGCTGCGGCGCTCGACTGCGGGGCTTGCGGAGGCAGCCACGGTGGGCCTAATGCCGCGGCTATGGCGAGCATGCTCAATCAGAAAGCAGTACGTGAAGCGCTGGCAGAAGAGGGGATTGCGATACCGGAAGACACCCTCTTTGTGGGGGCTCAGCACAATACGACGACTGATGCCGTCCAACTTATCAATCTGCCGGAACTGGATGCAGAAAAGCAGGCGCAGGTTGCCGGTTTACAAACGGGCCTGGCTAAAGCTCAGCAGCGCAATCTGGAAGTCCGCTCAACCCAGTTTGGCTTATCCAACAGCAAAGGCATGCTGCGCCGCAGTGCCGACTGGTCGGAAGTACGCCCGGAGTGGGGCCTGGCCGGTAATGCCGGCTTTGTGGTGGCACCCCGTCATATGACCGCCAACCTCGACCTGAAGGGGCGTTGCTTCCTGCATTCCTACGACTGGTCGCAGGACCCCGATAGCAAGAGCCTCGAGGTCATCCTCACCGCTCCCCTCGTCGTGGCGCAATGGATCAACAGTCAATACTTTTTCTCCACGGTGGATAACACGGCCTTCGGCAGCGGCAGCAAGGTGACGCACAACGTCGTCGGTAAAATCGGCGTCATGCAGGGCAATGGATCCGATTTGATGCACGGCCTGCCCTGGCAGTCGGTGATGAAAAACGATGAGGAGTTGTACCATAAGCCGCTGCGGCTTACGGCCTTTGTAGTTGCCCCCAAAGCTGCCGTACAGCAACTGGTGGAGAAGCACGAGGTACTACAGAAACTGTTCTATAACGAATGGGTATTCCTGAAGGTACTTGATCCGGAGACGGGCGTAACCTGGGCGCTGGAAGCGGATGGTAGCTGGGTGCGGTAAGCATGCCTGAATTTTCGGCTACCAACTTAAAAACCTCTTTTGGGGCTAACTTTTGTGCAAGAAGTCTTATTTTTAGGTAAAACTCTGGAAAATGAAACCTCTTCTGCTGCGAGTCCTCGCTATTCTTTGCTTGTCTGTACCAGCGAATGGAGCCACCCTTATGGCTCCATTCGAAACACCTGAAGTTGCCAAAAGTGTACTGGATTGTGATACCTTAATATTGATGTCCGGTGTCAAAATTGTAGGTGAGATTCTGGAAGAAAACGAGACGACTTATCGTTTTGCATATTGCGAAAAGACAGAATTGTCCTTTTAGAAAAACCTGGTGTTAGAGAAATTCGATACGCATCTGGAAAAGTATTCGACGCAAGAGCAGCATGGTTGTCGGGTGTTAAATCCGGGCAGAAAAGAAAAGCGGATCCGGCGAAAAGAAAAAGACTTATTCGAATTGGTCTGATATTGATGGGGGTTGGGTTAGTTAGCTTCCTTCCATTAGGTTATCTCGGATTCGTTCTTTCCTTTGGTGGACTGAATACTCTAGGCGGGATTGTTCTTTTCATCCCCTTTGGTGTTTTTCTTGTGGGTGCGGTGAAATTGATTAAAGGGCTGCTTACACGCAGCAATAAAGGATAAAAGCGGACGGCTGCTGGTCTGAGATATAAACTTAGACCATGGTTTGGAAGTGGACACAGTTGAGTGTACACTTCCATAAAAGCGGGCTGCCTGGCCCAGGCAGCCCGCTTTT
>CAZNSK010000321.1:0-2168 GCA_964575505.1 uncultured Phaeodactylibacter sp. | reverse complement strand
CGAAGCTATAGCTGCCTGACTGATAATCTGCGGGGATAATCCCCGAACTCACGTTTATTTATTGTAAAATTAAGCGCACAGGGTATAGTAGCTGCTCAGTTAGAAAAAGAGACTGGTGCTACTCAAGTTTCAATTAGGGCAGAAATTCTTCGAGAAGGAAATTCAGACGTAAGCGATAGTATTTTATTTAAGTGGGGGGATGGAGTCGAGGAGGAACTGCCTGTTTTGAGTTATGGATACCTTCCATCTGTGAATCTTACCCTAGCTGTATATCATGGTTTTCACGCCTACGAAGAACCTGGATTATATGAACTAAGCTTTGCCGATGGTTTTCTTATCAATGGTATAAAGAATATTGAAAGTTCAGATCAAAAAATGTTGAATTTCAAGGATACTATAAGTCTTTTGCCTCCGGAAAACCCAGACAGCAATAATGAAGCCCCATTTTTTTTAGGAGATCCGACTATTGATGACCTGATAGTTGATGAAAATGGTGTGATAAAATACATAGCCGTTTTTGATCAGGAGTTTTACACTCCGATAGAGGATTTCCGAACCTCTATTGCCCCTTTCCCTGTTATTGGGTATTCTCCTCCACCGGGTAATTTGTACATGGATGGTAACATTCTAGTCTGGGATAAGCCTGTAGAGCCTGGCCTTTTTGGAGTATGTATAAAAGTTAGAGAATTTCGACAACCTCGTGAAGAAGGTCAAGACTCTTTGTTTATGAGCACTGCTCATAGAGTAATGGTCTTAGAAATAGATTCTAATTTCATTGTATCCAATTTATCGCCTGAGTCAATCGAAGGGCTTGTCAGCCTCTTCCCCAATCCCACCACCTCCACGCTCCATCTACAGCTACAACACCCCCAAGCCACCCAGGGCAAGCTCAGCATCGAGAACCTGGCCGGCCAAACCCTTCACACCGAAGCCCTGAATTTGAGCCCGGCGCTTCAAAGCTGGCAGGTAAATGTAGCCGACTGGCCGGCCGGGGTGTACGTGGTGCGCCTGCAGGCCGGGGCGGAGCAGGTGGTGCGGAAGTTTGTGAAGGAGTGAGGGGGCGAAGCTTTAGAAATTGGAGTACAAAGGAAAAGGACAGGTTAAAACAGCTTAATTGCAAGCCTATTGGAGTTTTGGCTGTCCATTTTGCAATGCATTCTAGAAACAGAGCTTTAAAACTCCAATAGGCTTACTTGAAATTCCTTTTCAAACTCAGGCTATAAATTTATCATCAAGTTATGAAATACTTAATTACGCTTATTTGTGCTCTTCTTATTTTTCAAGGCAATGCTGTCATAGCCCAGGGTATCTGGGCGGCGGATATAAATAAGCAAGTTTCAAACCAAACGGTCACTGTGAATGTCCGTATTTTCCGTAAGGGAGAAGTTAAAGATAGCATTACACTGGATTGGGGAGATGGTACAACGGAGGTGATCTCACCACCAGCCGTAGAATTTCTCAGTGTAGGGCTGAATTTGGAAACCTACTTCGGGATTCATGTTTACGAAGCGCCCGGGATATATAAAATTAGTTTCAGGGATTCCTTTTTAGTAGATGGCGTTGTTAATATTGAGGACTCAGGGAGTAAGTCTATTCATCTGATAGACAGCTTAAATGTATTCCATGAGGATAGCCTATTCAATTATAATGATGCCCCTGAGCCATTGGGGATTCCAGCAGAAAGCCTTCAAAACGAAGGGGGATTGTTGTTTTTTTACAATGTTCACCAAACGGATATCCTTCTCCATCGTGAAAAATGGCTGTTTCAATTAGCCCCTTTCCCCAGCCAAGGTTTTACTTTCCCTGAATATACCGATTCGCTAACCAACTATGGGGCCACTATATTTTGGGATAGGCCAATAACCCCTGGAATTTATGCATTTAATCTAAAAGTCAGGGAGTTCTTAGATTTTGCATGGCACGATTCAACCTTCTTGAGCACGACCAACCGGCTAATGATGGTTGAAATTGATAGCTCTTTATTGGTGAATAATATTTTGCAGCCTATCCCAATTGACCAACTGACGCTTTTTCCAAACCCAGCCACTGATCTGTTGACGATTAGCTTACCGAAGGATGTAAAGTCACACCAACGCGAAGCATACATATATGATATGAGTGCATGACAAATAGTGGGGAATCGTAATATATAGTCCATGTGCCGCCAA
>CAZNSK010000320.1:0-2208 GCA_964575505.1 uncultured Phaeodactylibacter sp. | reverse complement strand
AGGCACGCTATTTGTCTTTCCCTGGCTGGGCGTTTCGGTCCCCTTTGGTTCCTAAGTTGTCCTAGGTGCCAAGCCATACAGTTCGCCGGCTTGCCCTGGTATAATGGCGAAAGTTCACATGGGGTGTTTTCCCCGGTAGTAGGATTACCAGTCAACCGGGAACTAGAAGAAAATCAACGGCGTTTGACCTGTTTGAAGGGTAGTGGGGCAAGTTGATGGAATCACTGGTTGAGGGTGACCTGGCCCGTATTTTGAGCGCAAGAGGCATCCATATTGTAGATACGTACACCCGTCGCAAAGGCGCTAAAGAGGGTAAGTCATTCGAGTTCGATATAGTAGCTCATGACACTACGGAAATTGTCATCGTAGAAGTAAAAACGACATTGCGCGTTAAGTATGTCAAAGCCTTCCTGGAAAATAGGAGTCAAATCAAAACGCTATTGCCTGAGTATAAGGACTATCGGATCATGGGGGGCGTTGCTTTTTTGCGTGCAGAAGAGCGCTCGGAAGCCATGGCAGAAAAACAGGGATTGTTTGTGATCCGCGCTACGGGTGATAGTGCCGCTTTGGTTAATAAGCCAGATTTTGTGCCGAAAGTATACTAACCCAAAGGGTGAAATCCCAGTACAGTCTTCCCTTCGATGATATTATTCAGGCACTCCGTACAGCTTGCCTAGCCAACGCTTGTCTCCTATAGCCTTGATTTTAAGCTACTTCTAATCAGTCTCCCAACTGCTCCAGCAACCGTTCGCACTGCGGCAACGCATAATTCCGGTAATAGTCGGTCTCCGGCAACCGCAGCAATTGCGCTTTAGCTTTTTCCAGCAATGCGATAGCCATTGGGCCATCCGCCGCATCCGTATGGCTGGCCGGCAATTGGTAGCGCGCAATCGCGTGGTTGAGCAGCAATTGGGCGTAAAGCTGCCGCTGCCAGTCTTTGGGCTGAAAAAGGGCCAGGGCGCGCTCACAGTCCTCGATTGCAGTGGCGCGCAGCCGGACAATGGCGGTGGCACTGTCAGGGTAGGGCAGGGCTTCGGTCTTTCTGTCGAGCAGCGCTGCACGGTCGATTAATGCAGCGCCCCACTGCTGGCGGGTGTAGGGGGTGGGATGGGTGGTATAGCTGGCCCGGGCGCTGGCCAGGAGGCGCTCCGCCGGCGGCAGCGCCATAAAGACTGCAATGCTGTCGGGATAAGCCATACAGCTATCACCGCGCAGCAGCTGGCTCTCGATGCGCTGAGCCGGTCGGGCAAAGGCCTGGGCGGAGACCGGGCAGGGCAGCAGCTGCCACATGGGCTGCTCCGGCAGGTGGGTCAAAATAAAAATTTCGGGAGGGGTGAAAAAGTAGGTGGTGCCGTAAGCTTGGTGCGATTCGTCTTGTACTTCACTCCAGGTGGCATCCACGAGCCGCCATTGGCCATCCACCTGTACGGCATTCCAGGAATGGTCGGGCTTGTCGGGCAGCCGCCGCCCCTCGGTCAGGCGGGGTGCGGCGTAGCCGTCAACCTTGGCGCAAGGCAGGCCGGCGTACCGGCAAAGTGCCTGGTAAAGCAGGGCGTAGTCCATACAAAGTCCTTTCCGCCGTTGTAGAATGTCGCGTATGGATTCGTTGATCCGCTCGTCCTGCCGGCTGGCTTTTTGGTCGTACGACAAATAGCCGGTCACCCAGGTGTAAATGCCCCGGGCGAGCTCGGGCTCGGTGGCTGCACCATCACTTAAATACCGGGCCAGGGCCGGCAAATCCTGGCTAAGGCTGTCGGGGGCCCGGCGGGCGTGGCGGTCGATTTGCCCGTACTGGGCGGCAAGGGGCGTAACATTCCACAGCCCGGCAATCAGAAAAGGCAAGAGCAATATTCTAGGCATAGTTTATCGTTGTGGGCGCGGCCTGAGGCGGGGCTCAAAGCCAATTGTCAGGCCGCGGCTCCAAAGCCGCCGCCTGACTTAAAACGAAAATCTTTCTAATAAAAGAACGAGCCAGAAAGCAAGGCCGCATGCCAAAAGGTAAGATTTTCCGCCATTCCCTAGTAACTTAGGTGTGCATAACAAATTGCACAAAACAGAAAGTGACCACCGGCTATCAATACCAGGGGTGCAACCCTCTGCATTTAAGCGCGATATCTGCTGGGGTAGAGCTTCCCGCTCTGCTCCAGCTTATCCAACCCTCTGCATTTAAGCGCGATATCTGCTGGGGTAGAGCTTCCCGCTCTGCTC
>CAZNSK010000319.1:0-2212 GCA_964575505.1 uncultured Phaeodactylibacter sp. | reverse complement strand
GCACAAAATAACTTCGCCTATTCTAGGTAACTTATTACTGCGCGACCCCTAAGGCAGGCCTGCATTGAAGCTCAGCCGGGCCGTTCTCATTGCCGGTTGCTCAAAGGTCATCGACCGGGTGGGGCGAATTGCTGACCTTAATTTCCATCACGGGGATTTTGATTTCCACCCGCGTCCCCAGCGCTTCTCCGGTTTTCTCATCCCGGAGATCTTCGGTGCGCACAAAGATTTCCTCGCCTTTCGGGTTGTTATTGTGCAGGATACTTAGCCGCTTCTCGGTAATGCTCGTGCCCCGGGAGCGGTGGTTTTGAAATTGTGGGTCATTCATCCGCAGCTGCCGGGCCCGGTCGCGGCCTATGCCATTGTCTTCTACCCGGCAGAGGATGGTGTCTTCATCAAAAAGAAAGAAGAATACCTTAATCAGCCCATCGGTACGGGTGCGTAGGCCGTGCTCTATCGCATTTTCGACATACGGCTGAATGATCATCGTAGGTACGCAAAGGATATCCTCCTCAATTTCTTCGTCAATGATGATTTCGTAACGGAGCTTATTCTCGAACCGCAGTTTTTCGTTAATCACCAGGTACTGTTCCAGGAACTCGATTTCGTCTTCCAGGGAGATGACCTCCAGGTCGGAATACTCCAGGCTGCGGCGCATGAGCTGTGCGAATTTAGCGAGGTATTTGGTTGCGGAATCTACATCGTGGGAAGTGATGTAGTTTTGAATGGAGTTGAGGGCATTGTACATGAAATGCGGATTCATCTGCGCGCGCAGGGCTTTGAGTTGCAGGCGGGTGGCCTGTAGCTCCAGCAGCTCCGTTTCCTGCCGCTTTTTCTCGGCTTCGTATTTGGCTTCTACCTCCCGTTGTTTACGCTGATCCACGTCTTCCATGTACCGCTCCTGGTATTCGTCGTGCCGGCACTGATAGCTGTACGCCTCTTTGTAGGCCTCTTGTTCGGCGTAGGATACCGCCAGCTCTTTACAAATGCCGGCGATCTGTTTGTAGTCGTTTTGCAGCTCCGCGTATTCCAGGGCTTTGTGAAACTGCCCGAAGGCATCCGCTTTTTTCTTGAGGCCTTTGTAAATCTGTCCACGCCAAAGCGCTACGTTGGCGAAGTTGTAATAGTCTCTTTCGGAATGCTCTTTGTAGCCTTGCTCTGCCCGGTTGAGGTGCATGAGGGCTTTTTCAAACTGCTCCCGCTCCAGGTAGCAGAAACCCAGGTTGGCGTAGGCATTGGCGCGGGCGTATTCGCTGGTATCATCGGCGGTCTTGATCGCTTTACGAAAAAAGTGCTCGGCGTTTTCCAGTTCTCCGAGTGCCATATAACTATTGCCGACATTCACGTAATGCCAGGAAATACGGGACCGCATCCCCATGCTTTCGCACATGTCAACAACTTTGAGGTAAGCCCGCACGCTTTTTTCCCGGTCGTTGTTTCGTTCGTATACCCTGCCCAGGCCGGAGTGGATGAGCGTCAGGAAATAGTAGTCCTTCAACTCCAGGGGGGTCTCCAGGGTCATGGTTTTTTTGTCTGCTGACAGCAAGAGCTCGATAGCCCGGGAGTAGTTGGCATAGTGGAGCTCGAGAATGCCCTCCCGGCAAATCAACCGTGCCTGAAGGCGGTCGTCCGGGAAAGTTTTCAGCAGTTTTTCAGCTTTATCAAGGAAGAGGGTAGCGCGGTCAAGGTTTTCTAGGTTGATGCACAGGCCGGCATAGTCGATATAAGTCTCTACCTGTTGGTTGGCCGTGCCCCGTTCTTCGAGCATCTGCATGGCGGTTTCGAAATGGAAGCCGGCCTTTTCGTACTTGTACAATTGGTTTTGGACAGTAGCTTGATAGAGATGGTAGTCCAGCAGAAGGTCGGGGGCATCAATTTCCTCCAGGATTTCCTGCAGCTCGGCAAGCAGCACTTCTGCCCGTTGGATGTTGGTGAACACGTACTGGGCAACGAGCTTATCCAACAGGATGAGCCGCTGCTTCCGGTCGGGCTGCCGGCTTAGTTTTTCCTCCAGTTCCTGAAGGTTAAACAAGCGATGGTCGGATGCTTCTATAAACATAATGAGCGGGGTAAGTCAGCATAATGCATGGGCGCTGCAGCAAGAAAGCACGGGTGCTCCTTTGCAGACGGCAGTCGAGCCCAATTAATTTTACAAATATAATCGAGTAGGAGACAAAGGTAGTTAATTAAGCTACCTTTGTCGTCCTCTCAC
>CAZNSK010000318.1:0-2225 GCA_964575505.1 uncultured Phaeodactylibacter sp. | reverse complement strand
TTCTTAACCCCCTCCGTTTTGGGGGAGGTTTGTATTAAATTGGGAATTGCTGTAGTTGTTCCCATCGGCATCCTTGGCGTAGATCTCGTCCTTGCTGCGTTCACTTACGGCCAAATCATCGAACCGCCTTTCTCCCTGATATACGGCATTAAACTCAAGGGTGAGGCCCTCTTTTCGAAAACGCAGCCGGCTGAGGCCGAACAGCGGCGCTGCATGCCGGGATGGGCTGATCTTACCGTCGTCTAGTTCTTCTTCGCCTACCTGGTAATTCAGGTCAGACAAGAACGTGAAACCAGCCGGCAGCTTCACTTCAAGCCCGGCCTGCATACCGTACACATCGGCCACCGCTGCATTTTGAATAGCCTGCACCTGGCTCAGGATGTTCAATAGTTGTGGCTCTGCGTTGAAGAATAAAACTAGCAATAATTGGCGTTGCCTAATAATATTGATACGAATAAACGGGCTACCCCAACCGCTTCCCCAGTCCACTTTTCGTCAAATACTCCTGCATAATCAGCTCCAAAGGCAGCGGCACCTCCGCATCCGGAGCAAGTAAGGGTACAGGGATGGCAGGCAACGCTTCCCCCAGCGCGGCTGCCCAGACGTTGGCCATGCTGCTCCCGGCGCGCAGCACGCACATCACATAATCGGCTTGGTCGACCCGCCCGTCGCGCCAGCGGCGTTTGCCCTGTGTAAGCAGATCGATTTCCACCAGATGGACGCCCTTTTCGGCAAGCAGCTCTTGCTTACGGCGGAAATCCTCGTAGCCATCTCCCGTTTTGTTGGCCGGGGAAAGTACTTCGATTGTGGTGACCAAGCGCTCGTCCCCGTCCCGGATGGCGACATAGCGCTGCGGCTGGTTCGGAATAGCCACCGTAAAGGAGGGCGGCTGCACGACTATGGCATCAGCATAGTGGGTATCCGGCGCTTCGGCGCGGTCAATCCTTGCATCTGGCCGGTACTGCTTTGATGCGCCGGATGCATCCGTTGTGGATAGCCCGCGTTCTACCGAAATGGAGTAGCGCTCGGGGAGGCGGGGTGCTAGCCAATCACGGATGTACACGTTAAGCGACGCATGCAGGTCTGGGAAGTACCTGGGCTGCTCGAGGGTGGGGTGCATACCGATATGTTGTGCTTTGTGTTTTGCCATAAAAATAAATATAGGGGGTGTGGGGCAGATAGTCAAATAGGTGCTAATTAACACATGAGCTATTTTTTACGTCCCATAGTGGCAGTGTTTAAGAAATAAGACGAATTCATCGTTGAACCGTTTTATTAGTCGTATGTTGGTATATCGCAAACTAAAAAGACTATGAGAGATCAAAAAATCGACTTAAGCGAAATACAACATCTGGTAAAAAAGTATTACAAAACGGTAGTTATCGTATTGCTGCTTATAATTATTGGATTTGGGGCATTTTTTCAGGTAGGTACAGAAGAAGCCGGGGTGGTAACGCGCTTCGGGAAACATGTCCGGACGGTTTCGCCCGGGTTGAAGATGAAAATACCCTTTGTCGAAAGGATTTACAAAGTGCCAGTGGAAAGGCAAAAAAAGCAGGAATTTGGTTTTCGTACGGAGGAGGCCGGAGTTAGGACGAAATACAGCCGCACGGGTTCGGTTACAGAAGATGAAGCGATCATGCTGACCGGCGACCTCAACCTCGCTAATGTGCAATGGGTAGTGCAGTACCGCGTAAGCGACCCTTACAATTACTTGTTCAAGGTACGCGACCCCGACAACACCCTACGCGACCTTACCGAGGCGGTTACCCGTCAGATTGTAGGCGACCGGACTGTTAATGAAGTACTGACGGTCGGAAGGGCAGAAATCGCCAATGAAGTAAAAGTCCAGCTACAGAATAGAGTCAAAGAGTACTCACTAGGGGTTCAGATTGCCCAGGTGGTGCTTCAGGATATCAACCCTCCGGAGTCTGTCAAGCAGGCCTTTAATGCGGTAAACGAGGCGCAACAGGAAAGAGAAACTTTGATCAACGAGGCAAAATCGGAATACAATAAAGTCATTCCCAGGGCCAGGGGGCAGGCGCAGGAAACCATACAACAAGCAGAGGGGTACGCTACCCAGCGCGTCAATAATGCACAGGGGGAGGCGGCCAGGTTTAATGCCCTTTACAATGAGTACATCAAAGCGCCGGAAGTAACGAAGAAAAGAATTTACCTCGAAACCCTGCAGGAGGTGCTGCCTAAACTCGGCAATAAAATCATTA
>CAZNSK010000317.1:0-2232 GCA_964575505.1 uncultured Phaeodactylibacter sp. | reverse complement strand
GTGCAAAAGAACGAGTCTAAATCGGTAAGTTATTGTTGCGCGACCCCTTAGTACCAGAACGCTAGGTGGGAAATGATAGAACCGGTGGATTTGTATATCCCGTATTCGATTTCCTCATTTTCAAAATTTTGATCACAGTATACGGAAGCATGCTGCCCGAGCTCCACATCCTTCTCTGCTTCAATTTCGTAGGTGTATTCCGCTGTTTTCTCAACCGTTGAAGATGAGGAGAAGTCAAACTGCCCTTCTTTTTTCAAGAAAGGGAACTTCAGGCTCAGGGACACTTCTGAAGAATTCGTGACCTTGATTGTATTCTTTATGGTTTGTTCCACAACTACTTCATCATGCTCATGAATACTGAAAGTGACTACGTTTCCACACACATCTCCATCCCAATGGCTTAAGGCCGTATTTTGCAGGTATGGGAGCTGGGAGTATATACCTTCTTCTGAGTTTTCATTGGGAATATCAAAGTATTTAGGTACTGCGACTATGTAGATAAAACTACCAAACTGATAGACTATGTTTCCCAAATCTGCGGCCGGAGGAGTACCGTATTCCACCTCTAATGTGAAAAAGTCACTAAAAGTACCCCAAAACACCTTTTTCCAGGTGCTGGGAGGGCAGCTTCCCGAAACCTTTGGATCACCGCACATCTGAGAAGCAACGATGGTATAGTGTAAAGAGATGACATCCTCTCCTCCGGGTTGATTGTTAATTCCCTTGAAAACACTGTAGCTTATAAATTTTACGCCTTCCACCACGTTTTTTTCAGTCACGCAGTCCCGTTCACAGATAGTCTCACAAGCGCAGTCGGGGTCGTCTCCGTCTATCAGCCCGTCCCCATCGTCATCAAAAAAATTATTGCAAACTTCCTGTCCGGGATTACAATCCGGGTCAAGTCCGTCTATCAGTCCATCTCCGTCATCATCTGTACCATTGGTACAAATTTCGCCCCCCATCACACAGTCTGGGTCATTCCCATCGATGGCTCCATCACCATCATCGTCTATGCCGTTATTGCAAATCTCCGGGGTGGCTTCCTGGCAATCTGGATCCTCCGAATCAACCAGTCCATCCCCATCGTCATCCAGGCCATTATCGCAGATCTCTGTGTCGGTAAAAGAAAGCAAACACTCCTCACGAAGGTGATCCCGAAAAGCCATAATATCCAGCAAATCGTAAGTAGTGCTGCATTCGGATGGCAGCAGGAAATCATTGATCTGAGCTACCGCTTCCGAGCAAAAGGCAGTATGGGGAAAATGGGTTTCCAGCAGCGGGTCGCCGTTAATGGTGAGTTGGTTTTGGTCAAAGGGTATGATGTCTTCGGCTTCGGCTACACGAACAGGCACGATTTGGTAAGGCTGAGCCTCAGACAATGAGACTGTTTGATTGTTCTGCAAATCAATACCTGCCCAGACCGAATTAAAATCATAAATACCCGGAAATACAGCATATTCGATGTCGTCTCTGTATTCCACGGGGATAGCGTCATACCATAGTGGGAGCGAAATAGACAAGTGAGGATACTCCTCACAAAGGCTCCGTATATGCTCCTCAAATTCCAAATCCTCTTCCTCAAGATTGTTGATGATCAGCTGTTCTAAACTAACCCCCTCAATTTGGAGCCCGGCAAAATCTACTGCGAGAATTCGACGATCCGGCTCATTTCGCACCAAACTTAGTAAGGAATTCAGGCGACTAGCATCTTCCGCCGCTATATTAGCAATGGACAAGCTTATTGCTATTTTTATACGGTCAAATTTTTCATACTCCAGTGACCTAAACACCAATTCATACTCCTCATTTAGCTCATACTCGCTTCTTTCACATTGGTAGAAAAGCAGGGCAAAGCTCAGCAAAAACAACGCTATCAAAGACCGTCGGCAACAATTGGTAAATTTATTCATACTGAAGGAATGGCTCTTGCAAAAACGTAGATAAATACCATAAAGAGCAGGCTTGGTCTCGGCGCGAGCGCTCCCCCCCATCTTTTGGTGCAAAATCTAGTTTAAATCTCATAGCAAGTAAATATTTGTGGTTTTAAAAATACAATAGAAAGCACTTAACGCGCGCATAGAAAGGCATCCCCTCATCAGGCGACAGACCCTTGTAACTTAAAGCAAAGCCAAGTTATGGCTTAAGCCCAATTTGCCAAGCAGGCACATATATGATTAGAGTGCATGACAAATAGTGGGGAATCGTAATATATAGTCCATGTGCCGCCAAGAT
>CAZNSK010000316.1:0-2308 GCA_964575505.1 uncultured Phaeodactylibacter sp. | reverse complement strand
AATTAATTTAAATGCATTTTTGTATTTTCTTTTATAAATTTTCCAATTTCAGGATTATACTTCATTATTTTTTCGTCAAAGAATTCTTGTATGAAAGGGGCAACAAAATACTCGGAATCTTTTTCGGGTGTAATTCCTGAATCCATACTATCGCGATAATCACAAGACATCATATAATGATCTTTAAAGTAAAAAATATGTGACAAGTGAAATACTACCAAAGTTACAATATCATATTTAAATGTATCTAGCCACCTTAACCTATCTTTCAAATTGACCCTGTTGTTATTTATCATCATATTTCGATAATGTAAATAATGTACGTTGTTGTTACATCTCTCTCTGATTTTTTCGAATTTACTCCCTTTAAACGACCTATTATTAAAGAATAACTTTGTTAATTTTTTGACTTTATCTGAACTTTCGATATATTTTGACATCTCTCGAAAACTTGGCATTTTTTCTTTATTAACTAACCAATTGTTGATCTTCTCCACTCTAAAGTTTTTGTAGACATCAAACTCATTCTCGAGGTATAGATTTGTATAGATATTGACAATTGTTGCGTCATAAAATTTCCTCAAAAGAGCGTAAGAATCATTTATTCTTCCCTTTTCCAAAGTATTCTTTATTGATTCAATTGTACCTTCCATTGAAGAATAAACATAAGTATCAAAGTTGATTATTGATTGAGTTCCTAATGGTACCCAAGTCATAATTGACATTGAAAACAGATCATAGAACTCTTCGATATCGTTCAATTCAGCAAAAACCTCATGTTCTTTATAATCGGAATCTAAATAGTTCATAAATTAGTTAATATCAGTGTTTTTGTTAGTTGTGCATAACGGCCCGGCTACGTGACGTGCCGGACTCTAAATTTACCATTTTCTTCTCATTTCACTAATGCTAGCGCAGCGGGTTTTTCCATCTCCATTTTCCTCTCAAAGATTTTTACCGGCATGGCATGTAGCCATTGTTCTGCGCATTTTACTTTATAAACTCCCTGAAATTATCTCTGTTAATTAAAAACCCTTCTGCATTATAGGCTTTTGTAAAAGTACTTGATATTTTGGCTTTTTTCTTCGGATTCCATTTAAACTCATAAGCTTTTATCACTAGACCTCTTTGTTCTACATAATCAATCTCTTGCTGCTGATTCGTTCTCCAGAAAAAGGACTTTGCTAGAGTAAATTTGTACTTATTCATTTTTACTCTTTCTGATATCAAAAAATTCTCCCATAGTTGTCCAATATCCGCCCTCAAACCCAAACTATCCATGGCTCCGATAACTGTGTTTCTAATACCATTATCGTAAAAGTAAATTTTTTTTCCTTTTTTGATTTCGTTTCTAACATTACGATTGAAACTTGGAAGTCTAAATATTACATATCCCTGTTCTAATACAGTAATATATTTCTCAATTGTATTGCGATCAACTCCAACTAGTTGACTCAATTCATTATAGTTTACTTCACTTCCAACTTGGAGAGCCAGTGCTTGAATTAATTTATCTAATACTTGGGGCTTTCTTATTCCTGCGTACGATAAAACATCTTTATACAAATAGCTACTGACTAAGTTTCCTAAAATTTCAGATTCTTCGCCAGGAGTATTTATTACATCTGGGTACATTCCAAATACCAATCTTCTTTCTAGTTGTTGATCCGCTTCGATAAATCCTAAGTGATTTTCAAATTCTTCCCAGCTAATTGGAAATAATTCATATTCCCATTTTCTTCCGGTTAAAGGTTCATTCAACTCATTGAAAAGAGAAAAGGATGATGAACCACTAATCCATAATTGGACGTCTTTTAATTGATCAACTATTATTTTCATCGTAAGGCCTATATTGTTTATCCTCTGTGCTTCATCTATAAATACAACCTTATATTTCCCTATAAACTCACGTATTTGATCTGTATTTGGGGTATCAAGCAGTGTTCTGATTCTGGGGTCATCTCCATCAAAAAATTTGTACTCTTCTTTGTCGAGAAACTTTTCGATCAAAGTTGTTTTGCCTACCTGACGAGGACCAATAATCATAATGACTTTATACCTCTACCTATTTTCTCCTTAATTCTATGTGTTAGCAATCGCTCAATCATAATGCAAATATATTGAAATGTGATTACAATTCAAAATACACATGTTAATTTATGATTTAGAGCCCAAGGCATAGTATCTATGCATGATTTTTACCCTTTGCGCAGAACGGCCCGGCTACGTGACGTGCCGGACTCTAAATTTACCATTTTCGTTTCATTTCACAAATGCTAGCGCAGGCAGCAAAAGGCCAAATTGGCGC
>CAZNSK010000315.1:0-2313 GCA_964575505.1 uncultured Phaeodactylibacter sp. | reverse complement strand
TTCATAAATAAAGCCGCTTGATATATGAATCCCCGCTATTTGTCACGCACTCAATTAAAATAGAAGATTTAAACTTGAACCTCCAAAACATGAAGGCTACATTAAGATTTATGAACATTTCATAGATTTAGTGAAATTAGGAAGAACAGGAGAACTACATGAATTGGATGATTTAGGAGTTTTACCTAAAGAGGAATGGTACAAGAAAATGGGGGACTTAATTGAGGCAATAGGATATGAAGAGTATAGAAACCATATAGAGTCTTCTCTAAAAGGTATTATAAAGTTAATGACAGCCAGTAAAAGGCTAGACAAAAGAAGAGAAATTGATCGTTCTAACTTAATTAATCGAAGAATTACTGAGTATGTAGACAGCGGTGAATATAAGAAAATTCAGTTACCGCCATATAAATTTTATTTTTATTACTCTGAAAAGGGAAGGTATTTAAGAGGTTTAATCCTAAGCATTAGCTGTTTGCCTGATCCTATCCTATTAAAGTTGCTTGAAGATTTTGCAGTAAAGTTTCCTTTTGCTACGCATAACACATCACAAGGTCCAACAGGCCTTTTCACCTATGATGCTTTAGAAGTGTTTTATAGATTAGGGTATCCTGATGGGATTTCTTATATCACGAATTTGAAAGCAAAAATCAAACAAACTTGGGCACAAAAGAGATTCGAGAAAAAACTAAAGGACATAGCGAAGGAATTTAAGGTAAGTTATGAAGACATAATAGAGATTGGTGTTTCTGATTATGGGTTTGATTCTGATCATGTTTTTAAGAAAACATTAGGTAGCTATGAGGCTCACCTATCTTTTCCATCCTTAACAAAAAAGGAATTATACTGGGTTGATCTAAGGACTGGTAAACAGCAGAAATCTATCCCAAAAGATTTGAAGGAAAGTTCCCCTGAAAGCTTGAAATACCTTAAAAAGCATATCAAGGATATAGAAAACCAGATTGTTATATATTCCAAACGTTTAGAGAGCTATTATTTGAACTCTAAAGTGTGGAACACAAAAGAATGGCTTGAAAGGTTTATAAAGCACCCATTTATAGGGATGATTGGCAAGAGGCTTCTATGGAATTTACATGTTAACGATAAAATAACGAGTGTCCTTTATGACTCAGGTGGCAATTTCGTTGATAAAAATCGGAAAGTTATAAATGTTTTAGATTACCATGTAGTTAGTTTATGGCACCCATTATTAGGCGAAAACTCTGATAAGGACGATGTTGTTAAACGGGCAGGGAGCAAAATTAGTGACCAGCCATTTAAACAGTTAGGCAGAGAAACGTATGGTGTTAACTTCATTGAAGATAGTTTAGGGATAGTACTTAAAAAGCCTACACTAAGTCAATTATGCAAAAATAGAGGTTGGACTTCTTCATCAATTCATAAGCTTAAAATTCCTTCTTTAAAACTTGAGTTTGAATTACTATTGAAAGAGGTGAATGACGGGAGTAGGGGGATGTATTCAGGATCGTCACATGTAGAATTTAAGGGGATTCAAATACGAAGGAGCAAAAAAGAAATATCTCCTGAAGAAATAAACAAGGTAGTTTT
Organism: uncultured Phaeodactylibacter sp.; assembly: GCA_964575505.1. Lineage (GTDB taxonomy): Bacteria > Bacteroidota > Bacteroidia > Chitinophagales > Saprospiraceae > Phaeodactylibacter. Next base: position 744 of record CAZNSK010000315.1, on the reverse strand, counting down.
ATCCGAGGTGTGTCGAGATTTAGATTTGTTTATTTCCAAATCTAGATTAGTATGAACAATAAGATCGCCACTGATTTGTTATTTGGTTTGCCTCAGGTGATAGAGTTATGTCAAAACCTCCAGCTCAAAAAACTGTATTTTACGGGAAGCGCTATTAATGGTCAATTTCAACTAGGTAAGAGTGACTTAGATATACTAGTTGAAACTAGGAAAGACTATGAAAAAGATATAGTGCGATTGAGTATTGGGTTAAAAAGTATTTACAATTGTTCAATAGATGTGTTTCACACTACTTGGCAACTTAACTCAGAATTAACGGAATATTTTAAAAACAACAAAGTGTTAATTTATGAAAGTCGAACTGCCTGCAACAAAGGCTAGCCGACAATACTCCGCGATGCTGCGTACTGCGGCTAGCCGGGCCGTTGGGTGCCACCGCCCCTACAGTGAACTTAACATCTATGAAAAAGAGTAGAGTGGGAGCCCTGCCTTGTAAACTGCAGACAAAACTGGGGAATCGCAAAATGTGAATTTTGGTCGGCCCAGAAATGTCAGGCAGGATTAGTGAGGCAGGGTAGCAGAAGAAAAAGGATTGCTCCTAAACAGCTAATTGAATTCCATTGAAAAAGCCGGATCCCAACAGTAAGCGCGGCCTCATTAATGGAGTAAAAAGGGGAATATCATGTGGGAGATTTCGTCCGGGGGTCTTGGAATTATTCACGGTAGGGGGACTGAGAAGATTTT
>CAZNSK010000314.1:0-2314 GCA_964575505.1 uncultured Phaeodactylibacter sp. | reverse complement strand
TCTCGCCGTCGTACTGGCACCAGTTGATCACCTTCCAGGTACGGAAGATCTTGTAGCACTCGTCCCCGGAAGCCGAGAACTCCTCGTCGCTGCTCGTCACTGCAAGCAGGTCGCAGCCGATCTCGTTGTACTCGACCGTGTCTGGCTCCGCGATGCCGCAGTTTGCCTCAGCATCCTCTGGGAAGTAGATCTCGTAGTTGTGCACTTCGTTGATGGTGATCACCTGCACGCAGCTGTTCGTGCTCGTCAGGCCGTTCACGTCAGTGACGCGGAAGATGCGCGTGATGCTGCCGAAGCCGCACTCCAGGTCCGCGTTCGCTGCTACCTGCTGTACGGTTGCCACGCCGCAGTTGTCTGCGCCGGTAGCCATGCCGAACAAGTCTTCCAGCTGATCTGCATCAGATGGGTCGAAGCCGTATGGCAGGTCGTCGCAGTCTACAGATACGTTATCCGGCGCATCGCAGAACGGGTTGATCTTGTCCTCTGGCGTGACGCTCAGCCAGCAGCTGTTCTGGTTGCCGTACTGGTCTGTCACCACCAATGTAATATCAGAAGTTACGCCTACGTCGCAGCAGAAGAAGTCGACAAAGTCGCCCGCTACGCTGTTCTGCGAGCCGCAGGTGTAGTTGATTGGGTCGAAGTTGTTGCGGAACACCTCAATGGTGACATCGCCGCAGTTGTCCCAGGAGCCCTCGTCTACGTCTTCAGCGTAAACGCGCGCCAGCGCTGGCTGGCCAGGCACCAGGTTGCCGCCGCCGATGCTCACGTTGAGCTGGTCGTCGCATACCGCTACTGGCTCGATCTGGTCGACCACTGAGAATGGGCAGTACAGCTCCGTCTCGTTGCCGCAGTCGTCTGTGGCCACATAGCGGAAGAAGTGGTCGCCGAATGGGATCGCCGAGACAAAGCGGTTCGCCCCAGGCTGGATGCTGCGCACCACTACCGTGTCGATGACAAACTCGCCCGTTGGCAGGCCATACTGGTTGAAGACTTCCTCTTCTGTCGTGGTCACGATCTCGCTGTAGACCGTCACGTTAGAGCAGTTGTCGCTCACCCCTGGCATCGGCACCTCGAAGGACGCGCCGCAGGAGAATGGGCTCGTAGAGTAAGACAGCGGCGTGCCGGATGGGCAAGTAACCTCAGGCGCCGTGTAGTCCCCTACTTTGATGAACTGGTCGAATACGTCCGTGTCGTCTGGGTTGCACCAGTCGAAGATCGTCCACTCGCGGCGGAACTTGAAGCGGCCCTCGCACTCGTCGATGCGCGGCTTGTCTTCGTAAGACGCACCGATGTTGCAGTACGTCTGAGACTCGTTGATCGTGAAGATGCCAAAGGCCGTGTAGATGAACGGGTAGCCCGTCACGTCCGGGCTCGGGTTGCCGTTTGGCAGCGCCGGGTAGTCCTCGTCGCACTCTACTACTGCCGTCTCGCTCGGCAGGTTCACGTCGTTGTCGATGTCTGGCTTCGTGAACGTGATCTCCTGCGTGCACACATCCGTCATGCCCTTGTCATCAGTGGCGGTGAACGTGCGCGTGATCACCACGTCGCCGCAGTCGCCGTCAGCCGTGAAGCTGTCCGTCGCTGTGATGTCTACGTCGGTGTCGCAGTTGTCCGTAGCCGTAGGCGCGCCTACAAAGCTGTACGTGCCCTCGATGAAGGCCGTCTCCTGCGCCAGGCTGCCCTGGCCGCCGCCGTAGATGAAGTTGAAGTCGTCGCAGAACAGGTCGATCACGATCTGGTCCGTAGTCGTCGGCAGCGGGTTGAACGTCGTGTCAAACTGCGTCGTCCAGTCCGGCAGCGTCGTCTGGGTGAAGTCCCAGGCGCCCACCAGGCCGTCGCCGTCGCTGTAGATCGTGTGCTCCCACTCGCCGGTCTCCTCAGCGTCCTCGCTGGTCACCAGCACGATGTAGGTCTCGTACGCGCGCAGCGGCAGCGTCAAGCGCACCTGCGGGTCTTGGGAAGCGCCGATCGGGCCGTTGTTGTTGTCGATGTTGTCGTTGAGCGAGTACAGCATGTTCTCACACGGGCTGTCCGGGTTGAAGCTGCCCTGGTACAGGGCTGTGTAGCCGTCGCCCCAGTCCGTGCTCAGGTAGATGGTGTAAACGTCATCCTCGCTGACCTGGAACTCTACCAGGTCGTAGTACTGCGGGCCGTCCTCTACCGGGTCGTCGTCCAGGAAGCAAGAGTACAGGCCGAGGTTGATCTGCTCGTCTGTCTCCTCCAGCTCGCCGGAGATCTTCTGTACGGTCTGCGTCACAACCGCCTCGTCTGTGTCGTCCGGGCAGTCGATCTCAGGCGCTGTCTTGTCTTCGCC
>CAZNSK010000313.1:0-2337 GCA_964575505.1 uncultured Phaeodactylibacter sp. | reverse complement strand
AAGAAAATGAAGATTGAAAAACCCGCGCAGGCAGCAAAAGCCAGGCTTCGCCAAGATCGCCTTTTGCTGCCTGCGCTAGCATTTGTGAAATGGGACGAAAATGGTAAATTTAGAATCCGGCACGTCACGTAGCCGGGCCGTTGAGCGCACTCCATTTGGGAATAAGAATCTGATAACCAATGAATTAAGTTGCAAGCCTGCCTTTGAAAACCGTGAATAATTGGTTTTGGAACCCGAGTTTTGTTTGTTACGGTCAATTGATTGCATAGCCCAGTTAGGCAGGCAAAAAAATGGAAAATAGAGTTGTTTTATCGGGTAATCCTTTGTCCCGAATAATTGAGATCCTTAACAATATCCGCTCCCTATCATCGAAAGAAGAAATTGAGTTTTCAGAAATGAGTTTACGTTTAGGGCCTCAATACGGGAAATCAAGAATTTGGGTAAGTCGTAGAATTGAATAGGGGATAAGATCAAGAAATTTGAACCTTACATCGAATAAGAATCTGGTCAAATTGAATCGGGTTATCGTGAATCAAGTTGAGATTTTGGAGATTGGAAATCAGTAGATTGAATTGGTCAACTTGAATCAAGATCATCTGAAAACAGAATTTTAGCCAAATCAAATTGAAGACTGGAGATTAAGAATTTGGCTCAATTTGGAAGATTAGTCTTCGAGATCGGGAATCAAAACCGTAAATTGAGATCAGTTTTCAAGATCAATTTGAGGTCATCAGAAACAGGGAATTGGTTCAAAAAGATTGAAAAATCGGTAAAAACGGCCCTTTTGAAGTATCCAGAATCGGTAAACCGGTCGCTTTTTAGGTTTACGGAGAATAAAATGGAAGCGCCCAACAGTGGCTACATGCCATGCCGGTATAAATCTTCGAGAGGAAAATGAAGATTGAAAAACCCGCGCAGGCAGCAAAAGCCAGGCTTCGCCAAGATCGCCTTTTGCTGCCTGCGCTAGCATTTGTGAAATGGGACGAAAATGGTAAATTTAGAATCCGGCACGTCACGTAGCCGGGCCGTTGGCTGCAAGCCCCTATCGGGAAAGGCTGCCCGCCGCCCGGCACTGCGCACATCTTCGCTGCGCTCCCATGTGCAGCAATGCTACGGGCTGCCGCAAACCCGCGCCTGCAGCCAACACGGGCTACACACAATGGGGGTAGATTTGCTGGAAACATCAAGCCGAGATAGCAAACCCGCACAGCCATCAAAAAGCCAGGCTTTGTCAAGCTAGCCTTTTTGCTGGCTGCGCTGTATATTTGAAATGGGGATGAAAAGGGTAGATTAAGAGTCCCCCACTGCGTGTAGCCGGACCGTTAGCGGTAATGCGCGCTTAACATAAAAATTTGATTATCAGCTGAATAGTAAGACTGTAATCGAATCACCGAAATAATGTTTCCTTTTGGATAAACTTTTGAGTAAATTTGGAGTTCAATGTAACAAGAAATGAACCCTAAATTTGAAGTCGACTTTTTGGAAGATGCAGTTGATTTTTTAGAGAGCTTAGATGAGAAATCAAGGAGGAAGATAATCTTCAATATCGATAAGTCAAGATATGTGAATGATCCGAAACTGTTTAAAAAGCTGACAAAAGATATTTGGGAGTTCCGGACAAAATATCAGAAGAGCCAATATCGATTATTTGCCTTTTGGGACAAGAGGGACAATAAAAATACACTTGTAATCTCAACTCATGGGGTTATAAAGAAAACGAATAAAGCTCCTAAAGGAGAGATCGAAAAAGCCGAGAAGTTGATGGAAGATTATTTTGATTCAACATCAGACGATTAAAAACAGTGGGAACGATGAAAAAATATAGCCTGGAAGAGATCAAAGACAAATATATTGGCAAACCAGAGAGTTTGTCGAGAAAAACATATGAGCTTGAATTGAAATTGGAACTGATAGGTGAGGCAATCAAAAAGATTAGAAAAGAAAGAGATTTGACCCAATCCGAATTGGGAGACATGATAGGAGTGAAAAAGGCTCAAATATCAAAACTGGAGAATAGTACAAAAAATGTATCAATAGGGACATTGATGAGAGTATTTGATGCATTGAAAACAGATGTCAAACTCCAGATTGAGTTGGAAGACCATGAATTAGAAGTAATTTAAACTAAAGATAAAAGCGCGCGCAACTACCGCTAACAATGGCTACATGCCATGCCGGTAAAAATCTTCGAGAGGAAAATGGAGATTGAAAAACCCGCGCAGGCAGCAAAAGCCAGGCTGCGCCAATTTGGCCTTTTGCTGCCTGCGCTAGCATTTGTGAAATGAGACGAAAATGGTAAATTTAGAATCCGGCACGTCACGTAGCCGGGCCGTTGGG
>CAZNSK010000312.1:0-2338 GCA_964575505.1 uncultured Phaeodactylibacter sp. | reverse complement strand
CAGTTTTTATTGGAACATCAGGGGAGCGTGCAGTTGAATGAGGAGGAGATACAGTGGTTGTTGGAGAATAACCAAATCGTTGAAGACATATTAGCAAAAGTTGAAAACTCAGACGTTATTGAAGAAATTATTGATTTATTGTTCAAACATAATCTTCATTTGCCTTGTAACCCGGGAATTACGAGTGAAGCTATTATTGCATCAGTTGTTAATAACGATAACTTCCAAAATAACCCAGAAGTCGAAACTTTTTATCAAACATTGGCTGAGGAAGATTATATTATTGAAGATGCATCTTTTATGAGTTGTACTTACGCACAATGTATCTATGATAAAATATTAGCTTCAGATAATCCATCGAATTGTAAACTAGTAAATCCCCTTTTTAATGATGATGATTTCGGGTTAGTATTACATCTAAGCGACAAACCGTATTCCTACACGACATTTGATAATGAATCAAATATGGCGAATATGTATATCAGCCTAAATTGCAACGGTACCCAAGAGAATGACTTAGACATTGCGGCTTCGATAATTCATGAACTCATTCATGCTGAAATTATGATGACTTTATTTGAATTGGGATTAAACCCAAATAACCTTGAATCTTTCGATGATGCTTGGGATAATTATCAACTTGACTACATGCTAAACCTTAAAAATACCTATGATTTGAATGACATACACCATGCAGTTATGGTTTTTGTTGAGGGAGATGACGATGTTCCTGGAGGTGGAGCTGTGGACAGAATAGCAAAAATACTTTGGGAGTTAAAGGGTCAACAGCTTACTATCGAACATTATTATCATTTAGCATGGGGTGGACTCAGGTATATTGATAGTCAATGGGCAGAAGACGAGTATGGCACAAATTCAGAATACTATAACCTCCACCAAGAGCTATTGACGCTTAATCCAAATTTATCTTTAGGATGTTAAGATTTATTTGCCAAATAGGACTTGTTTTTTGTCTAATTGCTTGTAATGCAGGTGTTAGGGATGCCACCCCATTGATAGAGCTAGTGATAGAAGATATTGTTGTTGAAGGTAAAAGTAAATTTAGGATAAGGAAAGACTTGGCCAACCAGTCGTCTGCACGAATCGGTCTGGTAAACGTGTTAGTACGCAAGGATTCTTCGGCGCTTTCCGATTTACTAAGTTTGGCCAACTATGACTTTTCTCTATCTTCCTTTAATATTCAGGCACTCAATGCAAGATTCGAAGAGGTTGAGATTATTGAAGTCTCCGCAGATGACTTTGAGGAAAAAGGCTTTGATTACTATACAACCTTATTTATGATGCAAAATAGGCTAAATGCAATACTGGTATGCTCTGACCGCTATCGTATGGAAGGTGCAGCAGACGGCACCCAACTTATTAATGCCTGTTTTTTTTGGAATAAAAACGTGCGGCTAATTCAGTATGAGGTTCTGCGTAAAAACGGGGACTATCAATTAGGAGAGGGCAGGTTCCTGAATTGAGATATGGTTTCGGGATTGCCATTTTTTAGTGAACGTCATAGACCATTTTGGATTGGATAACGACGATGTCATTGACTTCCAAAATCATTTTCCCGGAGGAAATGGATTCATTGCGTGGTGGGCTTTGCAGCACCGCTACGGGTGGGCGCCATTCAGAACGGATATATGGTTTGTGGTTCATCTCGGTGGAAAGATATAAATTTGGATGTGGCTATTCAGCATACGCTATCCATGCTGAATAGTCCCGTTTTTGTCATGAAATTCAATAAACTACTGCGTATGAAAAACACCTTTGGAACACTAAGTAGAGTACTTTTGATAATGCTAATATTTACATTCAGCCATTGCGCTCCCTGGGACAAAAGCGACGTCAGAATTGAGCGCTTTGAGTATCTGGATGTTTATCATCGCACAACGCCTGAAGGAGGTGATAGCATATCTTCAGAAGCGTACCTTATCCATGGCTACAATAGTAAACATGAGGATGAAATTCATGAAATCACGGATAGGTACGTATGCGACAGTATTATTCCATATAAGATGTTTCATAGAAGGAAATACATTACATTTTTTAAAAAAACAAAAAACACGAACCGGGAGAACTTCCAGGTCAAGCCAAAGCACAAAATCATTCGGGCTAGGACACACGATAAAGTCTTGTCCTATGTTTTTACAGTCAGAGACTCTGTAATAACCAGGATGAGAAAACAACCTTATTATAACCCTTATGAGCCGCTCCCTCCGTCACCTGTATTTCATTGTGACTGAGGCGGAGGGTTTGTTTGGCAAAAGTGTGTAGCTACAGCAATTCCCAATTTAATACAAACCTCCCCCAAAACGGAGGGGGTTAAGAA
>CAZNSK010000311.1:0-2369 GCA_964575505.1 uncultured Phaeodactylibacter sp. | reverse complement strand
AGGTGCCTCAGGAACTGGGCGATTTTGGGGTTTTGGTCAAAGGAGGCTGGAAAAAAGGGCAAGCTCTGCTCTATAACGTTCTTTCAGGATTGTCTTTTCCTTTAGGAGGCGTGCTCGCCTACGTCGCTGCCGAATCCTGGCAAGTAGACACCAATTTCTTAATCGCTTTTGGCGCAGGAAATTTTGTTTATATCGGTGCCTCCGACCTGATACCACAGGTCAACAAGGGTAAGAACATGGAGGAGCATCTTATCAACTTTTTTGCCTTTTGTCTGGGACTGGGGGTGCTGTTCTTATTGGGTCACCACTGAATGGCGAATGTTATACTCCCCTCGGTCACAATAAGTAATTTTTGTCGCTTTCTTTTTGCGTCCTACTTCGTTAAAAATGCTCGCCAGAGCTAAGGCTATGCCTGCGCTTTTTGCCTTGTAGCACACAAAAATAAATTTGTCAAATTATCACCTCTCGTGCCCGAGGGGAGTATATCTACTGTCAGCAACTCAGCAACCCGCCATGCGTGGTTTCATGCACAGCGCTCCAATAATTCCACGAACCAAAACCCCACATCCCCGGGCCCTGGAGGTGAAGGGTAAGTGCGGAACACCCGTTCCCCCAGTTGCAGAGGGAGCGCTTCACTAAAGATGGGCCCATCAAATACGAAAGTGTGGAATTCTCCATTTTCGCCACAGGGGTCTACCTCAGAAGGTAGCTGGCTGAGGAATTCTTTGTCAATGAGTTTCCCGGCGAAGTGCGGGCCCAGCAAATCCGCTTTGATACATACCAGTATGGTTTTAAATCCTAATTCGAGAAATTCGTGTATCAGTTTAGTTGTATTCTGCTGCCAAAGTGGGAATAAGGCTTTCAATCCTACCTTATTCATTTGCTCCTCCCGGTAAGCCTTCAGGTTTTCCAGAAAGATATCGCCAAAGGCCGCATGGGTAATGCCCTCCGCTTTGAGTTGCGCAAGTGCTTTTCCCATCCGTTCGTTGTAAATTGGCATAGAAGCATTCGTCGGTAAATAGACTTTTCGTAAAGGCAAGCCAAGGAGTTCTGCTTGCCGGTTGAGCAAGTCCTCGCTTACACCATGCATAGTGATACGGCGATGCTCCTCGCTGAGGGTGGTAAGTAACGCACGAGGTTCATAAGCCGGATTCCGGCGCAGGCGGTGCAGGGCTAATGCAGAATCCTTGCCGCCGCTCCAGTGCACGACAGTAGGGTGGCTCATGCTGTCTGGGTTTGGGTGGAACAGACCTGCATCCTCTTGTGTTTTAAGTGAGCCGGAACCTCAAAGTGCTTTGGATGAAACAGGGCTGCCAGCAACGAGATTCCATCAACCAATGTAGAAAGGCTGGGCTGCGTGAACAAACTGGCATCCGCGAGATATACCTGCCCGCTCTGTACTGCCCTGAGGTGTGACCAGCCGGGGCGTTCTGTCAGTACCTGCAGCTCTTGTTGCGCGCGCTCGATGGAGAACCCGCAGGGCGCAATAACCAGCACCTCCGGGTCGTACTGTAGCAGCTTCTCCCAGGGAATAACAATACTATCGCCACCAGGACTAGAAAGCATATCTACTCCACCAGCGCAGGCAAGTTGGTCTGGTATCCAGTGCCCACAGTTGAACAGCGGCTCCATCCATTCCAGCAGCGCTACCCGCCGGACGGGCAGGCGGTGCGCCCGAAGACGGTCGATAGTGGCGGCCATCCGGTTCTCCATTTCCTGTACATATGCTCTTGCGATAGCTTCCTCTTGCAGCGCCTTGCCAATCCGCAAAGCATCAGCGCAGACTTCCTGAAGCGTAGACGGAGCAAGCGGGAGCACTGCAGGTTGCTTTGGGAGCTTACCTACTGCCCGGGCTGTGGTAGCTGTATCGATCTGGCAGACTTCACAAGTATCCTGGGTGAACACAACATCCGGTGCAATAGCTTGCAGAGCATCTTCATCCACATAGTACAGGCTTTTCCCTTCTGCTTTGCTCTTGGAAAAAATTTCATCAATCTCTGCACTGCTATATCCCTTGCCTTCTAATTCGCAATGGACGACGACCTGCTTTTCCAGCAAGACCGGTGCAGGGCATTCAAAGGTGACGCCTCCAAGCAGGTGCTGCAGTTGCATATCGTAGATCATCTGGGTGGCGGCGGGTAGGAAGGAACAGGCTTGCATGGAATTAGTTTTTTTATGCTTACCTAACTAAAGGACCGGCATTACTTTTTGTTTGCAGAATGCAGGAAGAGTTATAGTCTAACAACGCAAGATTTGTGAATTCTGACTTGCTCCCTGCCGGCCGCTGGCACAGCAGGCGGGTTTTTCCGCCTGGCTGCGCCTGCCTGGCTAATGCCAACGGCAGACAGGTTGAATCCCGAATGCTTTCG
>CAZNSK010000310.1:0-2489 GCA_964575505.1 uncultured Phaeodactylibacter sp. | reverse complement strand
ATTCAGCGAATTGAGCCCCTTTTTTCGAAGTGTCATCGTAAACTCACGCTAGGGCTTATCCTATTCATCAGCAGCTGCGGCTGCAAGGAGGATGAGTTCGGCGAGCAAATGGTTATTGAAGTACCGGTATCCACATATCCGGTAAAAGATACTTTTCGGGTAGGAGATACCCTTTGGGTAGACCTCTTGTTTTCAAAGGCGTTTTCGGTTAAAGATGTTAATGGGAAGATTGTTTTGGAGGACTTTCAATTCCGTACTTTTCTCTTTTTCTCTGAAGTGTCTGATACAGTGGAGCGGTACAACAGTGAAATAGGTGTAGTTGAAGAGATTGGAGAAGTCGATTTTTTACCCTTGGCTACGGCTGCCGGATATCCCCTTGGCATTTTAGAGGACTCCTTGAATTATTCCTTTAAGGCTGGCTTCGTCATGCTTGAGCCAGGGTTATATTGGTTTGGATTTGGAGTCTCGGAATCTCTATATGAAGACTATGAACATCCAGCAATGTACACCTGTGGTCGGAACAGGCGGTCGAGCGTAAATTTCTTCCATCAAAACCCCGCGACTTCTGAAGAAGGGTATCAATGGTTGATTTCAGAAACCAATGTTGAGTACATTCCAGAGTTATTAGATTTGGAAGAATACAAAAGTGTAGGTTCTCTGACCTTCTGGGTGTTGGAGTAACTTATGAATACCAGCCTGTCAGCCCAACTTAGAAGCGCTGGCGGGCTGGTTGGTTTTCATTTGTAATCGACTGCCTTTGGCAGCAAAGCGGCCCCAATGGAGACACTGTAGCAAATTATAACCAACTATTTTTAAGTATAGAACCTTTGCCTTCCTCTTGCTCGATGATAATGCAAACAACAACATTGGGGTGAAAGCCCGGACACATTTATCAGCGAGTGGATACCCAGTTGGCCAATGGATCGGTTCTATAATGCCGGCGGCTACTGCTTCTACGTAGTAGAGCAGGGCCATCAGCGGCCTGCGGTCAGGAACTAAAACCCAACTGTCGACGTTTTACTTTCGTACATATTACAGGCCTATGAATGTCGAAATAGAAATCAAAGACCTCAAACAGATGATTGCTGACTTGCTCCGCAGTCAAGTAGAGACGGACCGCAAGTTCCAGGAGACGGACCGCAGGTTCCAGGAGACGGACCGCAGGTTCCAGGAGACGGACCGCAAGTTCCAGGAGACGGACCGCAAGTTCCAGGAGACGGACCGCAAGTTCCAGGAGACAGATAAACGGATTAAAGAAGCGTTCGACCTCTTCGAAGGGCAGTGGGGCAAGTTGATGGAATCCTTGGTGGAAGGCGATTTGGTTCGGATATTAAGAGAGCGGGGTATTGACATCACAGACACCTACACCCGCCGCAAAGGCAACAAAAACGGGAAGTCCTTCGAGTTTGACATCATAGCGCACGATACCACGGAGATCGTCATTGTAGAAGTCAAGACTACACTACGCGCTAAGCATATAAGAGCTTTTCTAGATAAAATGGATCAAATAAAGGAACTTTTACCCGAATACAAAGGCTACCAAATCATGGGTGGCATGGCTTTCCTGCGAGCGGAAGAGAGCTCCGGTGCCATGGCAGAAAAGCGGGGCCTGTTTGTGATCCGGGCTACGGGCGACAGTGCCGCTTTGGTCAACCAGCCGGACTTTGTGCCTAAAGTGTATTAGAACGTCCTCTATAAGTTGCATTCGCTTCTTCCTTAAAGCTGCCAACGGGGTATGGCTGCAAGGCTTCAGCATAAACACCGGAACGGTGGCTAGCCTGAAAAGATGACAATTATCCCGGGGAGCACGGTTAGCCGGGGCAGCCCCTTGTCTTCCCACCGGGTTGAAGCCGTTTACAATGCATACTTGTCTTATTGCCCGCATTGGCGTATATTGAGGGTATTACTACACTTTTTAAACCACTTAACGCGTATGAACTTTTTAACACGCAGCGGTGTGGCTGCATTTACACACACATTCCATCCGCCGAAGCCAAGAGGCGGAGGAGGACACACACACACGCACGCATTGCATCCTGGCTGGTTCTGATTGTTGTTTTGGCATTGGCTGGGGCTGTGAGAAGGACGTGTTGCCTTCGCCCTCCACCAGCCAATCAAATACCTCTTCACAACCAAGTGTTGTATTCCGTTCCGAGGGGGATTCGATCCCAACCATTTTAGGGGCTGCAAAGGCAAACCCTTACACGGTCGAAAACATGACGCTAGCCTGGAATTATCTTTTTGGAGAAGAGGAGGAATATGACAAGCTGCCTGCCACGCACCAGTATATCAAGTTTAGCCCCCAGGATTTAGAAGAATTCAAAGCGCTTGAAGCTAGTGCGACTAGTCCGAAATAGCACAGCGTATTTCACGCTTGGGCGCCCTGGTTTTACTGGGTTTCTTCGGTTAGTCATTTCTGAAACACTCCACTAGTGGTAGGGTGTGTAATCTGAACCCCTTAGCCCTCACCGCTTTTGAGCTCTTCTTCC
>CAZNSK010000309.1:0-2564 GCA_964575505.1 uncultured Phaeodactylibacter sp. | reverse complement strand
CGCCTGTGATGTAGCCCCAGCAGTCTTCGAAACCGCCGAAGGCGCCAGCAATGCCAGAAGAAGAGAAGGAGAAGTTACTGATAGTAGCTACGTTGGGCTCCTCTCCCAAATCGTTAATTGGGCTACCATTACCATCCTGAATACGGATCGTTAAGATATCACCCGCCTCTACAGTGTAAGTCACACTGCCATTGAATGGCACCAGTACGTTGGGATCTGGAACAGGGTCGATATCGCCTAACTCGTCATCACTCACTTCCGCAAGTACTTCTACACCACTTGTAGAGATCAATGCGATTTCAACGAAGAATTCATCAAAAATGAAGCCAGAGAAACCACTGTAATCTGCCAACAAATACTCCCAGTCGAAAGACACTTCACCGTCAAGAGGCATAGCGATAGCCGCAGATGCAGAAGTAGCATCTTCGATTTCCATAACAATCTCTGATGTTGTAATGTCTACAGTTACGAAACCATCACTTCCAAAGTCGTCGTTGATTTCTTCGACTGTCCAATTGCTCGCTGCAAACAAGCCGGTGAAGCCGTTGATATTAACTTCATCAACAGCGCCCGGAGAACCGTCTACCTGCGGACCAGTGATTTCGTAGATGAACTCGCCGTGGCCGTCCAGGATGTTGCCGTTAGACGGGTCGTCGTCGTTGACGATGTTGATCGCGAAGTCCTCGTTGGTGAAGCAGCCAGGGTTGCCTTCCAGCACCATGTCCGCTGTGATCACGCGCGAGCAGCCGTCGTCAAGCGTCACGTTGATATTGTCGTTGCAAGCCAGGCTCGGCTGTGGCGCCGGCGCTTGCGTTACGTTGATATCGAAAGATTCAGTAGTCGTATTGCCCGCTGCGTCTTCAGCTAAGATACTCACGGTGTAAGGACCACCATTAGCTTCTGCAGTGACCATATAAGTTTTGCCGCCAACTGGAGCGATAAGAGCACCACCGGAAATGCTTACATCCGGAGAGAGCTCGCCCTGGCAGTTGTCAATTGCAGAAATCTGGAAAGTTGTCTCTGCAATACCGTTCTCCGCACAAGGGTCCAGCGCAATATTGATATTCTGAGACGGGTAAACGATGATCGGCGCAGACACGTCTGGCTGGGCGTTAACTGTGAAGTTTGCTGTGCCCTCAGAAGTCGCCCCGTCGCTGTCGGTGTAGGTGCCCACCAGCTCGTAAGTGCCCGCCGGGATATCGGGCAGGTTCCATACGTACAAGCCGCTGGCTGGGTCAGATGCCGCTGCATCAATATCTGGCGCAGGGCCGCCATTCAGCGTGAACGTAGCACCGGACAGGTCATCGTCACAGTCGTCTGTGATCTGCACCTGGAAGCTCAGGTCCGCACCGCCGCCGCATACCGGCTCCAGGAACGTCAAGTTGCCCGGCATCGTGATTTCGGCTGGCTGGTTCGCATCCTGCACCACTTCTATAATCGGGTCGACAAACACGTCCTCGAATATGTCATCACCGTACAAAAATTCGATCAGGTAAGTGCCTGGCGTCAATTCGGCTGCAAGCTCAAAGTAAGCAAAGCCGTCCTGAATAAGCAGGTAGCTGAAGAAAAATTGGGTAACATCCGCGCCGGGGGCAACAAATGCTGAGGCAGACAAGGCCTCTGGCAGCGGCTCGCCAGCTACGATGTTGCAGTCGTATATGTTCCCTGATAACAGCACCAGCTCATTGTCTTCGCAGGCTGGGACTGTGTACTGGTTGTTGCCCGTCACGTCGATGATCGGCGCTGGGTCCGGGATTTGCTCTACCACTACGTCGAAGGAGTAGTTCGCCACATTGCCGTAGTCGTCAATTGCAACGTACTCAACCGGGTAAGTGCCCGGGCCCGCCAGGTCGCCGCTCTCTACAGAAGGCACTTCGATCTCGCCTGCGCACAGAGACGTCGTCTCCTGCACGCCGAACTCGCCGCCGGACGCAACCACGTCGCCGCTGCTGTTCTCGATGGTGTAAGCGCCTTCGCCAAAGCCGCAGCAGATGCCGTCGCCGAAGCTGTCGAATATGGTAAACGTGTAGATGCCGTCCGGAAGCGTGATGTCTTCCACAACGGTCGTGGCGTTGTCGTCAAAACCATAAGCGTCAGAAGCGACTACGGAGCCGTCTTCTGTGTCCACGATTTCCCAGCTGGTCTCAAATGCAAAGTTGTCCAGCTCGAAAGTCAGCGTGAAGTCGTTGCCGTTCTCGCACTCAACGCCGCGCTGGATCAGCTCAACGTCAAGGTCGCAGTCGTCAACTGCAGAAATCTGCCAGTTCACAGGCACTTCGTCCTGGCAGGCAGGGATCTGCACGAGGATGTCCTCCGGGCCGTAAATCACCGGCGCGCGCGCGTCCTCTACTTCGATAACGTAGTCGGAAACGGTCTCGTTGCCGTTCTCGTCTACAAGCGTAATGGTCAGGGTGTTGGTGCCCGTAGCCGCGAAAATCTCGATCGCGTAAGCTGCGTCCACAGCAAACTGCTCGGCAGTCGCAGAAGGGTCAAGGCCTGGCTCCAGGTCATTCTCGATAGAGATGCTGAAGTCGATGTCAGACGGGCTGGAGCAGTTGTCAAAC
>CAZNSK010000308.1:0-2566 GCA_964575505.1 uncultured Phaeodactylibacter sp. | reverse complement strand
TGCGGCGGTACAGGAAATTCCGCTACCGTAACGATTGGAGAAGCGGTAGTAAGTACCAATACCAACTTCTGCGTACCGGTAACTGTCTCAGGTGCAGCTGAAGTCCCTAGCTTTGAAGCAGGAGTGGCTTGGCTGCCAGACATACTCAGCTACACCGGGATTGCAGGTGGCGTTCTTGGCGATGCGGCCACCTTTAGCATTGATGACAGCGATTCGGATATTGGGCAACTGAGCCTTATCTGGAATGCTACAGCACCTGATGCCATTTTTGTTGAAGACGGAGATGTGCTCGTTGAATTGTGTTTCGATGCAGTTGGCGATCCGGGCAGCTCCACCGGAATCAGCTTCAATGAGTCCATTCACCCCTTCCTGTTAGAGAGTGTAGAAGGCATTGCATTCACACCGGTCAACGGCGGGGCTTTCATACAAGGCTCCGGAGGGCCGGATGATGTGACGCTTCAGATCGAAAGCGCGATGGTGGACACCGGTGAAGTGGCCTGCCTGGACGTAACTGTAGAAAACTTTGATGAGGTGGGCACCGTACAATTATCCATCAACTGGGACGAAGACCGCCTCAGCTTTGACACCCTGCTGCTGGCCAATAATCTCCCCGGCCTTAACCTTGCCACCAATTTCAACCTCGACCTGACCAGTGAAGGCACCATTGCCATTTCCTGGTTTGAACCCAACCTCAATACCGTAACCCTACCCGATGGCGCACCCTTATTCACCCTTTGCCTGCGAGCCGATACCCTAGAGGGGCCCACGCCGGTGATCTTCTCCCCCACTCCAGTCAGCATTGAAGTAACAGATCTGGAAAACCTCCTGCCGGTGGTCCTCCAAAACGGTACCGTCGATGTACTGCAGCCCGAGGTCTGGCCCGGGGATACCGATGTGGATGGCTTAGTGACTCATTTCGACCTCCTGAATATTGGCCTGGGTTACGGTGCTGCCGGCCCCGAGCGCCCCGATGCGACCACTATGTGGAAAGCACAAGTGGCACCGGGCTGGGCGGAAGCCACACCGGCCTCCAATGTCAACTACAAACACCTGGACACCAATGGGGATGGCCTCATTAATGCTGCTGACACCCTGGCTTTGGTCAACAATTGGGGGTCAGAGACTAACCTCATCAGTGATGAAACGGTCATCCGCTCTGTAACCGGCTCGATTTTTATTGAGCCCGATACCGTTGTGCTTGGCGCACCGGCAACCTTTAACATCATGCTCGGCGAGCCTGGCACAACGGTACCCGAAGTCTATGGCCTGGCGTTCACCATCGTGTACGACACTTCCGCTGTAGCACCGGGCAGCGCCTCCGCTTCCTTCCTGGAATCCTGGATTGGCAATACCAACGAAGACCTGATCGGGCTTTCCAAAGACCGCTACGAGGATGGCCGCATTGATATAGCCCTGACCCGTACGGATGGCCTCAACGCAGAAGGCAGCGGCGCCATTGGCCAACTGCACATAACCATTCAGGACGTCATTTTCATGCGGAGCAACGACTACCTGCTGGAGTTCGACATTGAAAACATCCGGCTGATCAATGCCGATGAGGCAGCCTTTCAGCTGGAAGGGTTGCCGACTTCAGGCGTGGTGAAGGATGGCCTGGTGAATGCGCCGGCAACCGCTCAGAAGTTTAAGGTTCGGGCATTCCCCAATCCGGCCAGTGATCAGATCAGAATCCTGGTGGAGGGTGCGCAACTGGAAAGCGCCCGCCTGATGGCCACTGACGGCCGTACCGTACAGCAAATCCAGGGCGGACAGTCTGAGGTCAACCTACAGCATTTGCCAGAAGGCTTGTACCTGCTTCAGGTTTGGACCAGCGAGGGGGCAACTACCCACCGCATTCTGATTGCACGTTAGTTTTAATTTCTTTTCGATGAATTCTTGGTGCTGCCTGCTTACCGGCAGGCAGCCCCTTTCAAAACTCGACAATTATGAAAAATGCCCTCATAATCCTGGTAGCGCTATGCTTATGCTCAGCTACCGTCTATGCTCAAACGGCCTCGATTAGTGGCCAAATCACCCGGCTGAATGACGACCCGGTAAGCGGTATCGTGGTTCATCTCCTCAACTGGAATGAGGGGCTGATCGCAGCGGATACGACTAATGCACAGGGCGCGTATGCCTTTAGTAGCCTTACAACCGGACAGGAATACACCGTTGTGCCTCAGGACAATCAGGAAATCAACTACCTGCAGGACGTTTCGACCTTAGATATGGTAATCGCTGCACGTATTATTCTTGGGATACAGCCACCGGGATCCCCCTTTGTTTACACAGCTGGTGATGTCAACAACAGTGGCAGCCTAACCACACTGGACCTGATCCTGATGCGCCGGCTGATCCTTGGCATTGATACCAGTTTCCAGAACAGCCCTTCGGTCCGGTACTTGCATACAAACGCCAGTTTTATCAATCCTGACTCCCCATTTTCAGGCATCAACTATGGCAATGCAACCCTGTTTTTGGACACCGACACCACTGTATTCGACTTTTTCCAGGTATAGTCCGCCAACCCAAAATTTGTGATTTCTGACTTGCTCTTTTTCCACCTCGC
>CAZNSK010000307.1:0-2582 GCA_964575505.1 uncultured Phaeodactylibacter sp. | reverse complement strand
GCCCGCGTTCACGAGGGCGATCAAGCGAAAAGGCGCCCGTCCGGTGTCGCCAAACCCGCGCTTGATGCCAATCCGGTGATCAAAGGGCGCGGCAGGATAGCATCGGCGCGCATATTCTCGGATGCGGGGCAAAGCTTTCCTTTCGCCGGCCGTTTGCCCCGACGATCTGGCGTGAGACCCGATCATGCAGACGCTGCCTCGGCCGGCGGCCCGCGCAGGCCGTTGATCAGGCTGAGCACGCCGGCGAAGACCTCGCGCGGCAGCGCGGCCTCGGCGAGCTGGAAGACGGCATAACGAGCGTGGCGCACCAGCCGCGCGCCGGTCTTGACCAGCCGTTCGCGCAGCGAGGTCAGCGACCAGGTCTCGATGGCCGCCGGCGTCGCCAGCGTGCGCAGGAAGTTCGCGAGGTTGTAGGCCAGCGCGTGGAGCTGAAGCCGAACGGCATTCGCGGCGAAGCGCATGCAGGAGAGCCGCGTCCATTTCAGCGCGTGCTTGCCCTCCTTGATCCACTGCTCGGCCGTGCCGCGGTCATTGTAGAACGCGAGAACCCGTTCGTTCGGCAGGCGGCGGTTGGTGACGATGAAGCCGACGCGCGGGAACAGCTCGCCGGGGTGGAACTCGACCTTTGCGACAACCCGGCGGGCCTTCGACCAGCTCTTCGCCCGATAGTGGAAGCTCGTGTAGCGGCGCACGACGTGATGGGGCGGGCGGCCCGGGCCACGCTTCGTCAGCCACGCTATTCGCTCATGGAGCTTGGAGTTGCCCTTGATGCGGATGGCATAGTCCCAGCCCTCGGCTTCAAGGAGATCGAAGAGCGCCGGGATGGCGAATGCGGCATCGGCGCGGAAGCGCCGGCGCGTGATCGAGGGGCGTGCCGTCCTGGAATACCGCGCCAGCACCGGGCGCAGGACGTCCTCCCAGCCGTCGGCGCTGTGGACGTTGCCGGGCCGCAGAGCGCATCTCTCCAGGTCGCCGAACTGGTTGAACACGAACAGCGGGTGCAGGCACTTCGAGCGGAAGTGGCCGTTCCACATGGCCCCCTCCTGATCGCCGTGCACAGGGCTCTCGGAACTGTCCATGTCGAGCGTGACGACCTTCGGCGGGCGGCGATCGTGAATGGCGTCGATCCAGCGGCCGGGGAGATCGGTCAGCGCGGCGAGGTTCTCGGGCCGCGTCAGCATCGCGGTCTCGAACCGACCCATTGCGCTCGCGGAGGCCGCGCCGCGCTTCACCGCCCGGCCGCCGACGAGCTGCCGCATCACGGATCGCGGCGCAGCCGATCGGCGTCGTTGACGTCCTCGTGGCCGGCGAGGCGCGAGAAGATCGACTGGCGCAGCAGCCCGGCGAGGCGGTGTCGACCATTCCGCCCGGTTCGCGGGTCGCCGATCACCCCCGCCGCGAAATCCGTCAGGCCGAGGGCGTCGTCCAGCTCCCGGTGCAGCAGCAGGCCGCCATCCGAGCTGATCGAGGAGCCCCGGAAAGCGAGCTTCACCGTGCGGTCGAACTGGAGCCGCAGAGACCCCATTTTCTCTTCACCCACCGGGTTCACCGCCAAGGCCCCGCTCCGTCGTCGTTAAGCCGTTGTCATCATGAGGATATCACAGGGCGACGGTGGCTCGAAGCCCGATCCAAATGGGTTATGCGGGTTATAATCTACCATTCGGAGGGCTTGCTTCCTCGAGAGCACACCCAAGCCAATAAGAGCTTCCTGATATCTGTGGCCGATTTTGATGATGAACCACTTAAAGGGACCCTGAAAGCGCGCATGGCGTTGTTCCTCCGCATTCAAAGGAACATTACTGGCATTCATTCTCCGAAACGAATCTCGAACCTCCCTTTCAGGAGCTCCAGAGAATTGATCGATTGGCAATGAGTATGAGAGAAAATTTGTTTGATCTTCCTCGTTTAGGTCTTCGTAGCGCAAGCCTTTTAAACGGTCTGTCTCGATATTGTTGCTGAGCGCGTATTGACCATTAAAAAAGTTCTTCAGAGCAAGGCTGCGCTGCTGACCGTCAACAATCTCCTTGATCACGGTTCTCGATCGAAGATCAAGCTTCTGGTACAAGAAAATTTTGGGGATCGGATAGCCAAGGATAATCGACTCAACAAAGAATGACTGAGCTTGCTTCGACCATATATCTCCTTGTCGTTGATAGTCTTGGTTTACAAATATTCCCCGTTCATTGAGGCCTCGGCAGTAGTCAGCCACAGTCATCGGGTTCGCGACGGCTTTTTGTCCAGGCATTTAGACGCTCCTATATATATTGAAGTTTTATTATGTTGATATAGAGCTTGGTTATTTGGCTAATTATCGGCGCCTGGAAGGTTAATTGGTTGCGGTATTTGTATTTCAACGCACTAATTTTCTGTTTTGGATGCGCAGAGCCGGCCAAATCCCTAGAGGGCACCTTGATTAATTCTTGCGTTTCATTCATTGAGTTTATGCATGAGCACCGCCCTCACCTTCCGCCAGCTCCTCACCTTCCGCACGGTGATGCAGCTCGGCTCGGTCTCCGACGCCGCCCGTCAGCTGGACGCCTCTATTAACCTCGCCCCCTAGCCGGTTCCGTGATTCAGTGGGG
>CAZNSK010000306.1:0-2631 GCA_964575505.1 uncultured Phaeodactylibacter sp. | reverse complement strand
ATTCAGCGAATTGAGCCCCTTTTTTCGAAGTGTCATCGTAAACTCACGCTAGGTGGTGTATAGATAGTTTCTCCTTGGGTATTACTTAATGTTGTCCCTGGTGTATTCCGAATAGAAGCATTGTTTTGCTTAATGCATTGTACGATTTTAATGCAAAGGTTTGTCGTAATAAATGGTTTTGTTTCCATTTCCTTCAAACCCAACCAAAGTGCTTCTTTGTAGCTCAAAACTTCTTTTGTGGCCGAGTTTTCAACCCTCCTGCCAGCAACCAACGATTTGTAAAGCTCGTCGTTAGTCGTTATTATATTTTCTACTTCCGAACTTGCCTTGGCTTCTTGCAAATAAATGGTGTCCAGAAATAAAGTTGGGTTGGGTAAATTCAACAAAGTCCCGTTTAATTGAGCCAAAGCTCTACCGGCCGAAATCGTCTTTCGCAATATACTTTTTGTTTCAATGTCTGCCTTTGGCGGTAGTAGCGGCAGGTCATTGTACGGTATTTTTCGGTCAAATCTATTCATTCTGTCCAAGTATAGATGATGCTTGTATTCTATAACGAGGGTAAAAATAAGGACATTTTACACTTGTCAGGCAAATGGGTGTAAAATTTACACTCGTTCGTTTTTTGCTCGTAGGGGATGATTTTGCCTTCGCCTCTTGCTTTTCGCCTACTAAGGGTTTACGCTACTCCGATAGGGATCGGAGCTACGCAGCCACGGTACGCTACGTTTACTTTGTAAAATCTTCCAGCGGAATGTAAAGCACCTTCAGGTATCCATCTCTTAAATTTCGACCTCGGCAGTACCCTTAGCGGCTTAAGATAATAGGCATTAAAGGTTCCACAGTCACATGTCCTTGGTATTGCCGGGCGGGCGTTTCTGCTCTTTATACAACGAGCCATCCTGCAAGTGTTGTACCATAATTACGTATTGTCATCCGGTGGTTGGGTTTCCTCGAATAAATCATCAATGGTGCAAGACAGTAGCTCGGTTGTTGAGTGAGCTGAACGTTTTGCATCAATTCCGCTCTTGATAGTGCCACTCGATCTTCCCGACCAACAACCCCACATACTCGTGCAACGCTTTTCTCATTTTTCTTAGATTTTGGGTGCCGGGCTTCAACCGGATAGACTTTGACAACTTATCTTTTTTAATCAAAAAACCGGTAGGGGCGGGCGTAGGGGATAAGCCGGCACGCTGAAAGTGCATCATCGCCCGGGGCATGTGGATGGCGTTGGTCACCAAGACGAGCGGGTGTTTATCGCCAAACTTTTGGTGGTAGTCTATCGCTTCGTGCATGGTATTCCAGGGCGTACGGACCAGCAGGGTGTCTTTGGGGTTGATGCCGAGCATTACCGCAGTTTCGCCCATAACTTCGGCATGGGTCTGGGGTATGCCTGCGCGGGCATAGCCGGAGCACACCAATTTGCTGCCGGGCAGCATTTTGTGGATGCGAATGCCTTCTACCAACCGCTTTAAAGCTTGATCGGATAGTTGGTCATTGGTGGGGAGGCGCTCATCCGATACATGGCCTCCGCCCAGTACCAGAATATGGATGGGAAGGGGTGGGGATTGGGCGGTTTGAGGCGGGGAAGCTGTCGAATCGGGATGCTGCCCGCTGCGCAGCAGGTGCGGAGGAGGAGGGATTCGAACCCCCAGCGGCTCATAGCGGCGCTCCAGTGAAGCTACTAAAAACTCCGGTAATGGGGGCGTAGCGCACAGGATAAATACAGCTGCCGCAGCGATGGCGAAATAGACCAATAACTTACGGTGCTTGTACCGCAGTAGAAGGCCAAGAAGCAGGAGGGAGATGCAGAGGCCTACTGGGTCGATCAGAAAATAAGCAACGCGCCTGAGCAGCACCCTTACTCGCCCCGGATGACGAGGCGCTCTTTGAAGCGGAAAAATACGGTTTCGTTATCGCCGATATTTTTGTAGACGACCATGCCCGCGCCGACCGTATTGTTGTTCCCAATGGTAGCGCCGGGTATGGTGGACGCATTGGTGCCGATCATGTTGTTGTCCCCGATTTTTGTGTTGCCGGACAAAGCGACTTTGGGGCTGATGAAATTGTAGTCGCCCATCTGTGTATCGTGCCCTACTGTACAGCGGGAGTTGAGCATGTTGAAGTTGCCGATCTTGACTTTGGGGCCGACGGAGGCGTTGTGGGAGATGACTACGCCTTCGCCAATTTCGGCTGATGGGGAAACCAGGGCGGTGGGGTGTATCAGCCCGGTGAAGGTTGCGCCTGCTGACCGGAAGCGTTCAATGATGGCTTTCCGGTATTTTAAGTTGGCAATGCCCATGATGTAGTGGCAGTCTTGGCGGATTTCGTGGTTTTTGATATCGCCCAGGAAGGGTTCTTCGAAGCCGTAGTGGTGGTAGGGCTTGGGGTCGTCGTCTATGAAGCCGATGACGGTTAGGGTTGCTTGGCCGGTGGCTTGGTTGTGGTGGCGGATGTAGTCGCGTAGCTCGGCGGCGTGGCCGCCTGCGCCTATTATTAGGATGTTTTGGTGGGTCATGGTTTTGGTTTGGTGATGTTCGCTGATTGTGTGGGGTTGTTTTTTGTCCGCTAATGCACGCTAAAGTGCGCTAATCGTGTCGTGTTCGGTTTTTGTCCGCTAATGGGCGCTAA
>CAZNSK010000305.1:0-2657 GCA_964575505.1 uncultured Phaeodactylibacter sp. | reverse complement strand
GCGTGCAAAAGAACGAGTCTAAATCGGTAAGTTATTGTTGCGCGACCCCTTAAGTGCAGTGTAACAAAGTTTCTTAGCGCAAATCCGCCAGAGGAAAGCTTGAAACCTACTCATGTTACACGGTATTAAGGGGTCGGAAAAAAATCAGGTTCGCTTTAGACGAGCTCTTCCGTGCCCTCAATCAACACCTTGAGAATCTGAGCAGCCGCATTAGCAATCTTCGTGCCCGGGCCAAATACACCCACCACGCCCTCATCGTAGAGGAATTGGTAGTCCTGAGCCGGGATCACCCCGCCCACAACGACCATAATATCTTCGCGCCCGATCGCTTCCAACGCTTTGATCGTCGCCGGCACAAGGGTCTTATGGCCCGCCGCGAGGGAAGAGATACCCAAAATGTGAACATCGTTTTCAGCAGCCTGCCGGGCGGCTTCCTCGGGCGTCTGGAAAAGGGGGCCAATGTCTACGTCGAAGCCCAGGTCCGCAAAGCTTGTGGCAATGACTTTGGCGCCACGGTCGTGCCCGTCCTGCCCCAGTTTGGCCACCATGATGCGGGGGCGGCGGCCCTCTATTTCCGCGAAACGATCAGCTAGCTCGCGGGCAGTCTTGAACGCTTCATCGCTTTTGATTTCGCTGGAATAAACGCCGGAGACGGATTTGGTCTGCGCTACAAAGCGGTCGAAGTGCCGCTCCATCGCCTGAGAGATCTCGCCCAGCGTCGCCCGGGCCCGTGCGGCCTGCACGGCTTTGTCGAGCAAATTCCCTTTACCGGTTTTCGCACATTCGTAAATGGCCTGCAGGGCAGCCTGCACAGCAGCTTCGTCCCGCTCGGTCTTTACCTTACTAATGCGGCGGATTTGGGCTTCCCGCACCGCTGAATTGTCCACCTCTAAAATGTCGATAGGGTCTTCTTCGGCTCTCTGGAAGATGTTGACGCCCACGATTTGGTCCTTGCCGCTGTCAATGCGGGCCTGCTTACGGGCGGCTGCCTCCTCAATGCGGAGCTTGGGCAGCCCATCTTCAATCGCTTTGGCCATGCCACCCAGCGATTCTACCTCCTCGATGAGCTTCCAGGCGCGTTCCACCAGTTGGCCCGTCAGGTATTCGACGTAGTGGGAGCCTGCCCAGGGGTCTACAGCCCTGGTAATGTCTGTCTCCGTTTGCAGGTAAATCTGGGTATCCCGGGCAATCTTGGCAGAGAAATCAGTGGGCAGGGCAATCGCCTCGTCCAGGCTGTTGGTATGTAGCGATTGGGTGCCCCCCAGTGCAGCCGCCAAGCCTTCGATGGCGGTACGGCCTATATTATTAAAAGGGTCTTGTTCGGTCAGGCTCCAGCCTGAAGTTTGGCTATGGGTGCGCAGCGCCATCGATTTGGGGTTCTGTGGATCGAACTGCTTGACGATCTTGGCCCAGAGCATCCGCCCCGCCCGCATCTTGGCAATTTCCATAAAGTGGTTCATGCCAATGCCCCAGAAAAAGGAAAGGCGGGGGGCAAAGTCGTCAATCTTAAGGCCCGCTTTTAAGCCCGCGCGGATATACTCCAAGCCATCGCCCAGCGTATAGGCCAGTTCAATATCGGCCGTCGCCCCGGCTTCGTGCATATGGTAACCGCTGATGCTGATGGAGTTGAAGCGCGGCATATGCTGGGCCGTATACTCAAATATATCAGCAATAATGTGCATGGAAGGCAGGGGGGGATAGATGTAGGTGTTGCGCACCATGAACTCCTTGAGGATGTCATTTTGGATGGTACCGCTAAGCTGTGCAGGCGATACGCCTTGTTCCTCGGCGGCAACGATGTAGAACGCCATCACCGGGATGACGGCCCCATTCATCGTCATGGAAACCGACATCTTGTCGAGGGGGATTTGATCGAAAAGGATTTTCATATCCTCTACGGAATCGATGGCCACGCCTGCTTTCCCCACATCGCCACTTACGCGCTCGTGATCAGAATCGTAGCCCCGGTGGGTCGCCAGGTCAAAAGCTACTGAAAGGCCCTTTTGCCCCTGCTCCAGATTGCGGCGGTAGAAGGCGTTGCTCTCCTCCGCTGTAGAAAAGCCAGCGTATTGCCGGATCGTCCACGGGCGAACGGCATACATGGAACTGTACGGCCCTCTGAGGTAAGGCGGCAATCCTGCGGCATAAGACAAATGCTTTAAGTCTTTGGAAAGATCAGGGGTAACCGAGGGGGGCACTTTGATTTTCTCAGGGGTTTCCCAGGCTTCTCCCTCAGGAATCTGATCGGCAAGAAGGTCAAAGTCTAGTTCGAGCTTGCTATAATCCGGGCGTGGCATAATAGGTGGCTTTTGATACAGCTCCAAATATAAGAAACCGCCGATTAGGACTCGAATGATAATTGTCAGGCTCTGTCAAACAAATTCTCAAAAACACTGAATTACATGTTTGCTGTTGTTCTCTTTTCCTGAAAGCGATGCCTTGCGGTTGGATGCTAAACGAATCATTGCATGTTGCAGGGTATTGCAGGTATATCTTCACCCGGTTAGCTATGCAAACTGCATGGAACGGTTGCATGCTTTCTTAAAAAGGCTTACTTTTGTTTAGAAGATTTAAAAATCCTACCCAAGCGGGACGATACGTAATTTATAGTCCAACAACTTAAGATTTGTGAAATTATGGCGCAGCTATTTTTTCAG
>CAZNSK010000304.1:0-2661 GCA_964575505.1 uncultured Phaeodactylibacter sp. | reverse complement strand
CATAGGGCATGTAGGGCACATAGGTCATGTAGATTTTTTGAAACACATAGGGCATATTGGGTTTTTTAATACATCGGGCCTTTGGGATTTGTCAGGGCTTAGGCCTATTTGTGATTGCCTTCCGGCCCGGCAATGGGCATTTGGAAAGCCACAAGCCCCTTCATGTCTATCTCTCCCTTACGCCACCAATGTTCTACACAAAAAAATATATATTTACGCAAGGGATAACACAAAGTATCAGCGCTAAACCCAGCTATGAGCCAGCAGGAAGAGTACATCAGGGGATTGGAGGAGCAATGCAGCCTGCTGCAGCGCAAGGTCAATGGGCTCAAAAGCGAACGCATCAAAGCCATTGACGGCGCCGCCAAGTTCAAGCTGGACGAAGACCTGGCCGAAGCGGAACGGCAGCTGGAAGAAGCAAACAACAGCCTGGCGGAAGCAAAAGCGCAGCTGAAAGACATACAGGAGGCTGGCACCGATGAAGCGCCCACGCTGCTGCACCACTGGCACCGCCTAACCTGCGACCGCATCCCGCAAAACAACCGCTTTCAGGGCGTGCTGCGCGATCAGGCCGATCAGCGGGTGCAGTTTTTTTACCTGTACGGCCTCGACCGGCATGCTCATGAGGCGCTGGTGGAGCGCTTTGCCTTCGATCTGGAAGGAGTGCTGCAAAGCCACCTCAACCCCGCCATCACCGCCCGCTGCCGGGTGGAGCTGGCCGACCCCATCTCCCTGGACCTCAATCCTGATTTTGAAGCCTACAAGATCGAACTGCTCAACCGGTTGTTCGCCGCCTTCAGCCTCGATGCCAATGGCTGTGGCCCGCTGCTGCAGCGCAACCTGGCTTACCTTTGGCAGCACAGCCAGCGGCTTAAGCAGTTGGCGCCCGAAGACCGGGTGTGTTGTTACCTGGTCATCCCGGAGTTCGACTGGGATGCCGACATCACCCCACGGCTCGTCACCTGGCTGATCGATGAATTCTGCGGCCCTGGTCTTCCGCTGGAAGCCCCTTCTTTTTATTTTTTCCTGGGCATTGAATTTGAGGACGAAGACAGCGAGGTGAAGAGCGAAGTTGAGGTGGCTATCCGTGCCGGGGGCAGCCGGGTGCAAATCCTGCCCGAATTACAAGCCGTAGAGCGCCGCGACCTTAAGCGCTGGTTTTCTACCTACCGCAAATACCTGCCCGACCGGCAACAGCGGGAAGCCTTACAGCAACAGCACTTTGGGGAGGCGAGCATCCACTACATGGAGGACGTAGTCACCGCTCTGGAGCGCATTATTGACGAAATAAACCATCCAAAATAAGATGAGCATCCTCAACAAAAAAAGCGTAGGCCGGGCATTTGGCCCCGAGCAGTATATCCTGTCGGATGAACTGCGCAGCGCCGTAGAAGTAGCCATCGCCCTGAACCAGCCCTTGCTGCTCACCGGAGAGCCGGGCACAGGCAAAACCCTGCTGGCCTGGAAGGTGGCCCACGAGCTGAGCCAGGAGGCAGACAGCGATTTCCGCGAAAAGCCCCTGGTGTTCAATACCAAAACCACCTCCACCGCCCGTGACCTATTCTACACCTACGATGCGGTCTCCCACTTCCAAACCGCTAATATCAAGCGGCAGGAAGGGGAAAAAATACCAGGCACAGCCGACTTCCTGGAGCTGCAGGCCCTCGGCCGGGCAATAGCCGGCACCAATCCACAGACGGTGGACCAAGGCAAGATCGCCACCCCCCTGCCCGGGCAGCCCGAAAGCGCCGTGGTGCTGATCGACGAGATCGACAAAGCGCCCCGCGATTTCACCAATGACATCCTCAACGAAATCGAGGACTACGCCTTCCGCATCAAAGAGCAGGACAACTACGAAATCCGCGCCGGTGAGGACCATCAGATCGTCGTAATAATGACCTCCAACTCGGAGAAAAACCTGCCCGATGCCTTCCTGCGGCGCTGCGTCTTTTACCACATCCCCTTCCCCGAGCCGGAGATGCTGCTGCAAATCGCGCAGTCACAGCTCGGCGAGGGTACGAAATACACCGAGGCCGCCCTGAAAGAGCTCATCGCCGCTTTCGGGCAATTCCGCGAGCAGGCAGTGCGCAAAGCCCCCGCCACCGCCGAGCTGATCGGCTGGCTGCGCATGCTGGAGCTGCAAAACTATATGGAGCAGGATGCGCCGGGGCAGAAGGCGCTGATGCTGCAAAACCTCTCCGTGCTGGTAAAGACGAAGGAGGACTTGGAGGCGGTGCGGGCTTTTGTGGTTGGAAATGTATAGGGCTCTAGTTTTTTGAAACACATAGGGACATAGGGCACATAGGGAGGAACAGTCAGCGTATGTAGTGTAGGGCTTCAAAAAGAGAGGCGGAAGCATACGGAGTACATAGCAAGTGGAAAGCGGTAAGGAAAAAAACACGGATTTATAAACTTAAAACATGTGATCATGAAAAAGCAACTGACTAAAGACTATCTCGATAAATTGACTTACGAGGTGATCGGGGCAGCCATCGAAGTGCACCGAGAATTGGGGCCAGGCTTGCTGGAAAGTGTTTACGAAGCTTGTATGATCCATGAGCTGGAGCTAAGAGGCATCAGAGCGACTCAGCAGCAGCAGGTTCCTGTGAATTACAAGGGAAAGGTTGTGAAGGCAGATCTGAGGTGCGACCTACTAGTGGA
>CAZNSK010000303.1:0-2759 GCA_964575505.1 uncultured Phaeodactylibacter sp. | reverse complement strand
TAGAGGGGGCTTGGATTAAGCTCTACACCAGCAATGTCTGGGAAAGCTGGGGCAGAGCGCTTGGAGGGGGCTTGGGTTAAGCTCTACGCCAGCAGTGTCTTGTTAAGCTGGGGCAGAGCGCTGGGAGAGGGCTTGGATTAAGCTCTACGCCAGCAATGTCTGGGAAAGCTGGGGCAGAGCGCTAGGAGGGGGCTTGGGTTAAGCTCTACGCCAGCAATGCCTTGTGAAGCTGAGGGCAGAACGCCAGGGCAAGACAAAGGGGAAGCCCTTCACCTACTTTAGCAGGCACCACCTACAAGTATTTCCATCTGGCGCGGAGGAGGGGGGTAAAAGTGCGGCCGGCCGAAGGGGGCTGCCTCCAATGTCTGCGCCGGCAGCCAAGCCCGTTTTTGGACTACGGCGGCCGGGGAGCGCGCCGGGCGTGAGTAGCCTCACCGGGTGTATTAAACTAAGCCGGTACCGGGGGCATTCATCCGGTGTGCTTTATTCATAACCCATGCCCCACACCTTATCACCTCAAAGTTCGGATTTATCACACACGTTCAGGATTTCATTTCCGGACGATTGCCTGCCCTATGTCCTGCATCTTTGTGCTGTTGTTCGTTTTAAACGATGTAGAAATCACCCGTTTTTAAGAAATCACCCACTTTTTACACCCGACAAAATTGAAGTCGCCTATGAAAAACCTACTGTTCCTTTTTCCGATCCTGTTGTCCATTGTGATCCTGTTTACTTCCCTCATCGCCCTGTTCCCGGAGTCCAATGGGTTGTTCATTTGCCCTGAGTAATGCAGAGGGGCAGCGCCATGTACTCGACCAAATGATGGAAACCTTCGCCATTCAGGAATTTTAGGATTAGCCATTTTGGGATATTTGCCTGCGCTCAGTAAACGGGCGCAGGCTTTTGGGGTTTTGGAAAGCATATAAAACGACGCCTCGGATTGAGCTCAAAGTCATACCGTTGGCCACAGTGGCTGCAGGCCCGGATGCATGGCTGCCCAGCACCGGGGTACGTAGTAGTTCTTCTACCTTTTCTTAGCGGGCAGTTCTGGCCGGGGCCCCTAGCGTTGGGTCCTTAAGGGGTCAACGCAATAGATTTGCAAGTGCCCGTTTTCAGAGGGCAGGCCCCGCTACAAATCAGAAAAAACTTTATCCACTCTTCATCGTTATCTTGCAGGAATCCATGTTGAAAATTGGGAAACCGCAACGATCTATGCACGATATTGAGCCCTATTACCGCTGGAGAGATAAATACATAGCTGCTCACGATGAGCGCTCCCCGTTCTATGGCCGTACTTATAGCGAGTTCATGTTTTCCAATAAAGTCTACAACTACTTTATCCACCCGCAGTGGGACGAATTTGGGTCGGCAACCCTCTACCTAAAAGTGTTGTACGCTGATTACGAGGAGCATTTTGCCATTATCGAACTGATCGGAGAGTGGAACGATACCCTTTCTAATGACGTCATGTACCTCAAGCGGGAGGTGGTGGACCGGATGTCGGACGAGGGCATCTACAAGTATATCGTGGTCTGTGAGAATGTCCTCAATTTCCACGGCTCCGATGATTGCTACTACGAAGAATGGTACGAGGATGTCGTTGAAGAAGGCGGCTGGATTTGTTTTGTCAATACCCTACAGCACGTGCAGGATGAAATGAAAGACACCCAATTGCAGCAGTTTGTTAACTTTGGCGATGCATTTAATGACATCAACTGGCGCCCCCACAAGCCTAAGCTGTTTTTTAGGGCGATGGAGGCGCTGGTACACGGCGAACTTCAGCAGTACTTGCCTGAAGAGCTATAACTAATTACAACTGCATGCACCATTCCGGTTTCGTTAATATCATTGGCAGGCCCAACGTCGGCAAATCAACCCTCATGAATGCCCTCGTAGGCGAACGCATGTCCATCATCACCAACAAGCCGCAAACCACGCGCCACCGGATCATCGGGCTGGTGAGCGGCGAAAACTATCAGGCCGTCTTTTCGGATACGCCGGGCGTGATCGACGACCCTGCCTACCGCATGCAGGAGTCGATGAATCAGTTTGCGCTTTCTACCTTTGAGGATGCGGACATTATGCTATTTGTGACCGAGCCGGGAGAGCACTACCCTGAGGATGACCCCATCGTGGAGCGGCTTCAAAACGTGAAGGCACCGCTTTTTCTGCTGATCAACAAGATTGACACGGTGGAAGAGGGCCGGGTACTGGCGCTGATCAAGTTGTGGAACGAGCGGGTGAAGTTCACAGAGACCTTTCCCATATCGGCTTTGCAAAAAATCAATACGGAGCGGCTCATGACCTTCATTATCAAGTACCTTCCGGAAGGCCCTGCGTATTACCCCAAGGATCAGCTAACCGACCGGCCGGAGCGCTTTTTTGTCAGCGAAATCATCCGGGAGAAGATTTTGTTGCTGTACCAACAGGAGATTCCTTATTCCTGCGAAGTCATCGTTACGGCCTTCAAGGATGGGGAAACCACAAAGGGCGAGCCGCTGGTACGCATCAGCGCCGAGGTATATGTAGCGCGCAAAACCCAAAAATCCATCCTTATCGGCAAAGGCGGGAGCGCGATTAAAAAACTCGGCATGGAAGCCCGCAAAAGCATAGAAGAGTGGCTGGAGCGCAAGGTGTTCCTGGAACTGCACGTGAAGGTGAAAGATAACTGGCGGGATGATGAGCGGTCTCTAAAGCATTTCGGGTACTAGTGCGACTAGTCCGAAATAGCACAGCGTATTTCACGCTTGGGCGCCCTG
>CAZNSK010000302.1:0-2973 GCA_964575505.1 uncultured Phaeodactylibacter sp. | reverse complement strand
CATCCTTTTTTACCCCTAATTTACCGATTTTATATTAAATTGGGAATTGCTGGAACAACTATGCCCCCGCGTGGTATACCCTGAACATCAAAGCGATGTACCAGTTGAATGAAACCTTCAGCCTGAGCGGCGGGTTGGAAAACCTGACCGATCAGCGGTACCGGCCTTATAGTTCGGGCCTTTCGGGCCCCGGGCGAAACTTCATACTTTCCGTCCGGGCTGAATTTTAAACATCAATTATATTCGCCACTTAGGGATGATTATCAATAAACATGCAACCGACCTCCGCAACACGCCCCAAAGCCCTGCTCCGCCTCACCGCCCTGTGGGCGCTCAATGAAGCGGCCCTGGGCGGGCTGCTGCACCTGTTCCGCAGCCCGTTTACCGGCATCTTCGTAGGCGGCAGTGCTGTATTGCTGATCGCATTGATTGCCCACTGGTCAGAAAAGCCCGCACGGGATATCCCGAAGGCCCTGTTGGTCGTGCTAATCATCAAAGCCGTAGTAAGCCCCCACGCTCCTTTGCCGGCTTACGTCGCGGTGAGCTTTCAGGGCCTGCTGGGAGCACTATTGTTTAGCGCGCTGCCTTCCTTTCGGCTATCGGCACTGCTGTTGGGCTTTCTGGCGCTTGTAGAGGCCGCTTTGCAAAAGCTGCTTATCACGACGCTATTGTTTGGTATGCCAATATGGGAATCCATTGACTTATTCATAGACCACATCCTGCGCAAAATGCAGCTGCTCGGGCAGGGCAGCGTGGAGGGCAGCACCTGGCTCATTGGGCTGTACGTAGGCCTTTACGCACTGGCAGGACTAGTCGTGGGCTGGACAGCCGGCTGGCTGCCCGCAGAAGCCGAGCGGGAGGCGCAGCGTACGAGCTTGCCCGATCAGGTGGAAGCCCTGGCGGCCATTGCCCCCAAGCCCCCTAAGCCAGCTTGGAAAAAACGCTGGGTATGGGCAATACTGGGGCTACTATTGTTTATGACTGCCGTTTACTACCTGGTACCCGCTGCCCGGCCGCAGTGGTCGCCCGTCTGGCTGATTGTCCGTACCTTTGCCGTAATGGGGCTGTGGTATTTCCTGCTCAGCCCTGCCCTGATGTGGCTGCTGCGGCGTTTTCTGCGAAAGCAGGCGCAGAGTTACGAGAGAGAAGTACAGGAAGCCATGGATATGCTGCCTGCTTTCCGCCAGCTCCTAAAAACCGCCTGGAAAGAAACCCGTGCTCTGAAAGGGTGGGCGCGCTGGAAAACCCTGCTGCTCCGCACCATTGCTTATACCTTGAACTATTAGAGCTTATGCTGCCAAAAATTGTCATTTTCTCCGCGCCCGTCAATACCGGCAAGACCACCAAACTGATGAACTGGGCTAAAAACCGCAGCGATGTAGGCGGTATACTCGCCCCGGATATAGACGGGCTACGCTATTTGTACACTTTGCGCGACCGTCAGCTGCACCCCTATCAGCTTAGCGAAGCGGAAGCTGGACAGACCCCCGATGAGCAGATGGTCAGTATCAGCAAGTTCAACTTCAGCGCGGAGACCATGCGTATGGCCCGCCAAACTTTGCTGGAAGACAGCCAACACCGTTTGAACTGGGTCGTAATTGACGAAGTTGGTAAGCTCGAAGTGGCCGGCGGCGGGCTGGAGCCGGCAGTCACCGCACTTGTCCGAAGCTACCAAGGCGGCGCGGCGCAGGGTAGGCTACTACTCGTTGTCCGCGAGCAGCTGGTAAAGAAGGTGGCTGCCTACCTGGGCGTTGAGACGTACGGGCATATCAGGCTGGGCGAGGCGATGCCAGCGTAGTGACGGGCGGTGGTGAAAGAATAAAATGCCCGACCCTTTTATTGGGGCAAAAGGGCCCGTCAAAATGATAAGTCATTTCATTCCTCAGACCCTACCGGCAGCACTCAGGCCAGCAAGCGAGGGTTTTCGCAGCAGCGTGCCCAGATAAACCATAAAGCCGATGGTCAGACCGGGCGCCGGCACCTCCCCCATCAGCAATTCCGCCACGATGATGCCGCCGACGTAGGAGCAAAGCAGAAAGAAGCCCATGTTACTGGTCTTGGGTATCCAATACAGCACGATACAGAGCACTTCGATCACGGCCACCGGCAGTACGTGTTCACTCAGCCCCAGCTTCTCCAAAGGTTCCATGGCCCATGTGTTCTGGACAAATTTCAACAGCCCGGATACCAAGACCATAAACGAGACCAGCACGGACAGCAGGTAGCCAAGGATCTTTTGGGCTTTTGGGATACCCGGTTCATGAAAGGAGGACATCATCTTGTCGTTTTTAGGGATACAAGTAGAAACAGAAAATAATGACGGATGAACATTTTAGGTCGGATATAGTTCGTACCCACGGTGTCGCGGGTGTAGCAGGTGTAGCAAAAACGCTTGCCGGGCGGCAAAAACGCCCCGCAAGTACCGGTACAAGAATTGACCTCATAAATTGACGCTCACAGCAAAAGCAACAGACAGCATGGATCTACCCACCGTGGCCACTTTCCTCTCTGGTACTTCTTTTTTGATTTATGGCACTAGCTGCCTTACTTCGACCCACATGAAGAATGAATTCATCCGGTTTGGCTACGGGCGGCAGCGGCCGCTGATCGGCTACTTGCAACTGTTGGGCGGGCTGGACCTGCTCATTGGGTACTGGCTGGCACCAGCATTGGCCCTTTTCTCCGCCGTCGGGCTGGCGCTCATGATGGCGTTTGGCTTTGGCGTGCGCATGAAGATACGAGACAGCTTCGTGGCTGCCTCACCCGCTTTGTTTTACGCGGCTCTCAACTTGTATCTTAGCCTCCAATATTACGCTATCGTTACTCATTCCTGAACCCATAGTCCAGCCAGACCGGGAGCAGCGTGCAAATGTGGGCGTTCGCTACCTCTGTGGGCTAGCGCCCATCTTTACAAGACACCCGATCACTGAGAGGCGTAAGCCACCACCAGGCACATCAGCAAAAAGAGGGCCG
>CAZNSK010000301.1:0-3095 GCA_964575505.1 uncultured Phaeodactylibacter sp. | reverse complement strand
CGTGCAAAAGAACGAGTCTAAATCGGTAAGTTATTGTTGCGCGACCCCTTAGGCGGCTACTGCAAAGTTTGGCTCAGCAGCAGCAACGCTACGGGCCCATCGTTTTGGCCAATCAGCAGGCCGGTTTTGCCCTGATATTTCAAAGGGGCCAGCGCTTTGACATCGCCGGGCAGGAAAATGCCGCTTTCGGATATAGACTGTGGCTCAAAATGCCCCTGCCCGTCCCCAAGCATCAGTAAACCATTACCGGCATCAGCGCGGGCGGTCCGGTACTCAAAGCCGTACAGGTTGCCTGCTATGACTAGGTCCATCGAACCATCCCCATTGTAATCGTCTATAGCCATATCCATTATCGGGCTCACCTGTGCGGGGCGGGGCAAAGGGCGGGCTTCAAACTGCCCGTTGCCTTTGTTTTCGAGGTAAAGGCTGGCAAAGGTTTGGGCTTCCGCTTTTTGGGCTTTCGCCAATGCCGGGGCGGTGAAGATGTCCTGCACCGTGGCCCGGGCGTAGTCGGTATAGGATGGATAGGCTTTTTTCACGCTGACCAGCTGATCCTGCATCACACTCCGCCCGTAGAGGGGGTATTCTTTACCTTCGTAGTAGTAGGTGGGGACCATATCCAAGGTGCCATTCTCATCAAAATCAGCAGCGTAGATGGCAAAGGGGGCTTCAGGCGTGGCTTTGAAGCGGTGGTTGAGCCCGAGGTTCCCCAAAACATAGTCGGTATCGCCATCCCCATCAAAGTCGGCACCATCTAAGCTGAAGTACCAGCCGCTGAGGTTTTCAAGCCCGGTTGCAGCGGTCACCTCTTTGAAAGCACCGTCGGATTGACTGAAAAAACGGGGCGTCATCCAGGCTCCGACTATGATGAGATCAGGCTGCCCATCGCCGTTGAAGTCGGTCCACAGGGCA
Organism: uncultured Phaeodactylibacter sp.; assembly: GCA_964575505.1. GTDB lineage: Bacteria > Bacteroidota > Bacteroidia > Chitinophagales > Saprospiraceae > Phaeodactylibacter. The sequence continues at coordinate 2,183 of CAZNSK010000301.1, read as the reverse complement.
TCGGTCACCATGCCGGTCAGCCCTTCCGGGGCGAGTTGTGGGGTGGTATCTATGAAGCGCCCCTGCCCATCGTTTTGCAGGAGGTAGCTCTGCGTGCCGGTTGGGTAGGCACCGGGCGTTTGCCGTCCGCCGACAAATAAATCGACAGCTCCGTCGCCATCGTAGTCGGCAGCGGCGACCGGGCCATTGCTAGTGCGCAGATCGGGTAGTGCATCTGAAGCGCGCGTGAATGCGCCCTGCCCGTCATTCAAATACAACCGGTCCTGATAGTATTTGGAGCCGATTTCGTATTCATTACCGCCGGAGGTGACGTAGAGGTCCGCGTCTCCATCCCCATCTGCGTCAAAAAAGGCAGCGCCACCGTCTTCGTGCAGGCGCTCGTCGAGCCAGGGGTCGCGTACCTGCTGGAAAGTACCATCTGGTTTTTGCAGATGGAGGGAGGCGGGGAGCCCCTTGGCACCGCCGAGGAAATAGTCGTGCAGCCCGTCGCCATTGACATCAGCCACAGCGAGAACGGGCCCCAGGGCGGACATTTTGTGGGGCAGGAGGAATTCCCGTTTGAAGTCGTTGAAATCGTTTTCGGTGTGTTTTTGGTTGAGGTCGGGGCCGGTTTCAAAAACTGTAGCCGGTGGTGCGGGAGATGGAGACGCGGCTCCTGCTGATTTTTGATCGATTTGCAGGGTTTGATTGGGTGGTACATTATCTAAAGTGGTGACTTTACCATCGGCCCATTCCACTTGTACCCTTACCGGGACATCAGCGGGCAACCCAAAGTGCAAGACCGGCTCCACGGAAGACTGATACCCACGGATGGGATACTGCTGCTGCAATTGCGTGGCCTTCCCGGAAGTGACCCGGACGTTGGTGCCCCAGCCAAACTTATTTTTGCCCTGCCCCTGCAGTTCAATGCGCAGGAAGGGGCCTTCAGTCTTTTGGTTTTCGAAGACAAAGGCGGGGGCGTCGATGTTATTGACCACCAGATCAAGATCGCCGTCCTGATCGAGGTCGGCATATGCGGCCCCGGTAGAGAAAGAAGGGGTGTTTGCGCCCCACTGCTCCCGGGCATCGGTAAATTGCAAATCACCTTCGTTTCGGTAGAAGAAGTTGCCCACTTTTTCGGAAGGCATGGTCTGCAGCATTTCCACAAAGCGGTCTTCCGGCAGTTGCCCGTTGGCACCGATGTACTTGGCGAAGCGCTTGTCGATATTGTTGATGAAATCTAGATTGAGGACATCCTTGCGCAGCCCGTTGGTGATGTAGAGGTCGGTCAGGCCATCGTTATTGAAATCAGCGGCCAGCGGTGCCCAGCTCCAGTCGGTCTGAGCGATGCCCGCCAGCTGCGCCTGATTGCTGAAAGTGGCATTGCCGTTGTTGATATTGAGGCTGTTGAACATGTATTGGTAGTGGTAGCCCTTGTCTACGAAGTCCCAAAACTTTTCGTAGCTCAGCCCGGCGAGATTGGCGTGGCGGCGGTAGTGGTCTTCGGCGGTCATGTCCACCACCATCACATCCAGTAACTGATCGTTATTAAAGTCGGTAATCGTATTGCCCATACCGAAGTAGGAAGTCTGCCGGGCAGCTGCTTTGATACCCTCCCGGAAAGTGCCATCGCCCTGATTCCAGTACAGGTAATCGTGCTCAAAGAAGTCATTGGACACGTAAATATCGTCCCAGCCATCCTGATTCAGGTCACCAATGCCAACACCCAGCCCGTAACTGTATGCCCGCTCCAAAACACCAGCTTCTTTGGTGACGTTGGTAAAGCGGTCGCCATCGTTACGGTAGAGCTTATCTCCCGAGTACTGATCAGGAGCATTGGAGACCTTGCCCTGTGGGTCGCGCCCGTATAAATTGATGCCGTGATTCGCGAGGTACATATCGAGATCGCCATCCTTGTCGTAGTCAAAGAAGTTGGCCTGCACGGAGTAGCCCGGGTCGTTCAGCCCAAACAGGGCTGCCCGCTCCTTGAAGGTGCCATCCCCCTTATTGATGTAGAGGAGGTTCATGCGGTTGGTGAGCTGTAGGTTGCCCGAGCGGCAGAGGTAAATATCGAGGTGGCCATCTCCATTGACATCCACCATGCTGATGCCGGTATTCCAGGTGGCTTTGGCAGGCAGATCGAGCCCGGCGTTTTTGGCTTCGCGGAATTTCATCCCTCCCTGATTGAGGTACAGGCGGGGCGC
>CAZNSK010000300.1:0-3134 GCA_964575505.1 uncultured Phaeodactylibacter sp. | reverse complement strand
GGATGCCAGAGCGCAGCTCGATATCTTCATCAATGTCCAAGTCCTCCACAATCATCTCCTTGTCGAAGGCGATGCGTACCAGGCAGCGGCTTTCTTGCTCCAGTTGCATCTCTTTGGGGATGCGGTACAGCACGTGCCCTTTTTTGATCTTTTGCTCTGGCGCCAGGTAGGAGCGGCGCGCCTTTTTGTCAAAGTCTGCCGGCTCCAAGCCCCGCAGAAAATCCAGCACCCGCTGCCGAAGGTTTGCTTGCTGCCGGTTTTCTTCTTCTTTGGACAGCAGGCCGTTCAGTATCTCTAACTTCAGTTTTTTGTAGTCTGATTTCAGCGCGATCAACAGGTCATATTTGGGGGAATTGCTAGGCAACACCCCCTCCAGCGTTTTGAGGACGTGGGAGATGCCTTTGTCCGGGAGTTCGGCTCGAAGTCGGCCTTTTATGGCATCAAGGTGCTGCATAGGGGTTGATCGGTGATACTTGGTTTCTGTGCTGTGGCATAGTCAAATATAGAAAATTTGGCAATTTTAGTTGGACTTTGGCTGTATTGTTTGGATGCAGGAGTGGAATGATCGGCAATTTGGTAAATGTCAAATTGTGCCTTATGCCCACACCAGAGGCTGCCGAACTACTTAGGGGCTAGCGTATGATACTGAGGTGAGCACGAGTATTGAGATGCTTCTGTTATGCGCAGAGATTTACACCAATAGAGCTTTTACGCGCAGTTATTTGCCTTTAAGCTTGTTTTACGCGCAATTATTTAACATATTGGCAGGAATCGGTTATTTTATGCGCAAACATTTGATATGAACCAGCTCCCGGAGATCCTATTTGCCAGTTCAGATCCAAGTACATCGAGAAAGATGCGGTCTTGGCTTGATGAGGGGCGAATCAGGCCGCTTATCCCACGGGCGTATACGTCCAATCTGGAAGACCCGCTGGAGCGGATCGTCCGGCGTAACATCTGGTTGTTGGTAGCCTATATGTTTCCGGAGGCGCTGATCTCTCATCGTACAGCGATAGAGTATCGCATCTCACCCAACAATAACCTCTATCTTACCGCAGGGTCTAGAAGGGTCTACCGGTGGCCCGGCGTCAATATCCGTATTACCGAAGGAGCGGGGCCGCTTGAAGACGATGGTGTTTACATGCATGAATTGAGGGTGTCTTCTCTGGAGCGGGCTTGCCTGGAAAATTTGTCATCAAGCAGAACGGTGGAGGGTGAAAAGAGGACCGTCGATCAGGTCGTCATAGAAGAAAGGTTACTGTCGCTGCTCCATACCCGGGGTGAGGCGGCGCTCAACCAATTGAGAGACCGGGCCCGAGACATCGCCCCCACACTGGGCATGGACAAGGCTTTTGAAAAACTAAATCAAATCATTGGCGCTGTCCTGGCTACTCAAGCAAGTAAAATATTGACTTCTGCCCGGGCTACCGCTCAGGCTTTAGGAGAACCCTATGATGCCGGCAGGTTGGACCTCTTCTCGGTCTTATTAGCCCAACTCAAGCAAACGAGCTTCCCCCTGCGGCCCGCAAAAACTACTTCTGACGAAGCCTTTTCCAATTTTGCCTTTTTTGAAGCGTACTTCTCCAATTATATCGAAGGCACGGTCTTCCTGGTAGAGGAAGCCAAGGAAATCGTGTACGAAGGCCATGACATTCCACTGCGTATACAGGACTTACATGATATCCGGGGCACCTATCAAATCGTCAGTGACCGGAAAGCGATGTCGGTCATTCCCCAGACCGGTAACGAATTGATCGGGTTGTTGCGAACTCGTCATGCGAGGGTACTGGGAGGGCGGCCAGAAAAAAATCCGGGCGCATTCAAGACCCGGAAAAACCGCGCTGGCGACACCGTGTTTGTGGCCCCTGAATTTGTAATAGGTACCTTGAAGCAGGGCTTTGCCATGATGGCTTCACTGGACGACCCTATTGCCCGAGCCATTTACATGATGTTCCTGGTCAGCGAAGTGCACCCCTTCGATGATGGTAATGGGCGTATCGCCCGGATTATGATGAATGCGGAATTGGTCCATGGAAGAAGTTCCAAAATCATCATCCCTACCGTTTATCGTGAGGATTATATGCTGGCTTTACGCCGATTGACCAGGCAAAGGGATGCCAGCGTATTCGTGAAGATGATGGAACGGGCATCTGCCTTTAGCCACTGGCTGGACCCGGTGGACTGGGAAGGCATGAACACACAACTAAAAAATGCCAACGCTTATAAGGAGTCGGATCAGGACGAGGCGGTTTTGCGTTGGACGGAAGGGTAAGTCAAACAAAAAGTTCTCCCCTTCTCATAAAGTTAGGGCTTACTGGGAACGTACACCCTAACGGGCGGGCGCTGTGGACTACCGCCCGTAGGCTGTCTTGGAACCTAACCATACGGTCCTGGCGACTTCGGTCGCCGATAGTTGCCGCTGCCTCGCGTAGGCTCAAAAAAAAGCACGAAGGGCTAGCGTAAACTGCGGGCCAGGCGGAAGCCGATATTGTCGCCACGGGTCGCCTGCCTGATGTTGTAGCGATAGGAAGCACAGCAGTACTCAGTATAGTTGAACCAGCTACCGCCGCGGCGCACGCGGAAAGAACCCGAATCCGGCCCTTTAGGATTCCGCTCCGGCGAAGATGCATAATAATCTCCACCGTACCAATCCCAGCACCACTCCCACACATTCCCACTCATATCATACAGACTCAGCTGATTGGGCTGCTTCTGCCCCACCTCCTGCGTACCACCACCGCGATTATCATAGTAGTACCACGCGACCGCATCAATATCATCACTACCGCTGTACAAAAACTCATCTTTAGCGCCAGCTTCCCCGCCCCGGGCCGCGTATTCCCACTCTGCCTCGGTGGGCAGGCGGTAGTTTTGGCCCGTCTGCTCACTCAGCCAGGCGGCATAGGCGCGGGCGCCGTACCAGCTTACCTCCACTACCGGATGGCGTTCAAAACCTTCTTCTACTGCAAATTTTCCGTCGCTTGTTGGTTTGATTTTGGCATAACTGCTTCCAATATCGTACCATTCTGTACCCCCGTCTTCCTGATTGCCCTCCGCATTCAAAAAGGCAGCAAACTGTGCGTTAGGGGTCGCGCAACAATAACTTACCGATTTAGACTCGTTCTTTTGCACGC
>CAZNSK010000299.1:0-3167 GCA_964575505.1 uncultured Phaeodactylibacter sp. | reverse complement strand
GCGTCCCTTAGGCAGTCTTTTTCATATATGAATAATTTCGGTTGACGCCTATGCGGTTTTACCGGGATTCACAAGGCTTTGATTATCAGCCGAAGTGCCCCTCCAAACATACACTAACTGTGAAGCATCTACGGCTCAATCCACTAGTGCGACTAGTCCGAAATAGCACAGCGTATTTCACGCTTGGGCGCCCTGGTTTTACTGGGTTTCTTCGGTTAGTCATTTCTGAAACACTCCACTAGCTTGAAAAACAGAACCCTTCGCTGGCAGGAAGGGTTCTGTCTAAAACCGATAACACTAAATTTTTCAGCACCGGCAAGCGGTGCTTAAAAAAGCAGTATGAAAAACTTTCTTTTTTGCTCCTGAGCTTGCAGAGCAGCTTGGCTTTTATCTTTCCTGCCCTGGCTCCTTTGCGGTTCCGCTCTCCAGAAACAGCAAGTATACGCTTACTACGGCTACCAGAACCGCGAGCCACAGCTGTCCCGCGATTAGCGCAAGGAGCGCAATTGCGGCGAGCAGGATGTACGGTGAATACATAGGTTTTTCTTATTTGCGATAGGGCAAAATTAAATCAGGCGGCATGGCTATAAAATGACTTTTGTCAACCAGCCCTCAATTTTTGCTAACCCACTCCAAACATACACTAAACGATGCCTTGCCCAGATTAGCTAATGCCTGCCCCAGTGGTCAATAGAGCACCATATCAAACTGCCGCCGGTAAGTTTTGGTCAGGTGATGATCATGGCCCCAGGCGTGGAAAAAGGCGATAGCCGACCTCCGGGGCAGGTCCTTCGCATACGTTTTGTCTTTGCCGGCGGCTTCAATCACTGCCTTTATCCCCGCTTCCCACTCCCGTTTGCGCAATGCCTCCTGAGCGGCGGCTATAAGCTTGCCTGGCTCGGACTCATCCGCTTGGTGGAGCATCAGCTCAGCAATGGTGCGGACAGCTTCAGCCTGCTCGACAGCAGGGTCTCCAATTTTGATGGGCGCCAGCAGATGCTGAGCACGTTCGGGTGCAGAAACCGCCAATGCCATTGATAAAGCGAGGCGAGCATCCTTCATATCCGGATACTGTGCGACGAAGGCTTCTAATTCCGAAACGTCGCCATCACCATCCAGGCGCTGCAATATCAGGTCCAGGGTTTCCTTGCGGGCATCCGGCAGCGTATTGGCAAGCCAGTTCTCGATTTGCGGGCGGGGCAGAGCGCCGGCAAATTCGCCGATTACGCGCCCCTTGTAAAACATCTTCACGTTGGGGATGCTCCGGATTTTGTATTCGGCAGCCAGCGCCTGTTCTTCTTCGGTATTGACCTTTACGAGCGCCCAACGGCCGGACTGCTCCGCAGCCAGCTTTTCAATCGTAGGGCCTAATACCTGGCAGGGGCCGCACCAAGGTGCCCAAAAATCAACTACCACCGGAAGGTCTTGGCTCTTCTCAATGACATCTGTTTGGAAATTCATACCGTCGCATGTTTTGACTTGGAAAGATAAAGGGGCGTTCAGCCATTAAAATAGGGGTAAACCTTTATAAAATACATCATAGTGGAGGAATATGTTTATCCGGGCGGCCTATGTGGCTTCAGCCAATACCATGAGCCATTTCGCCGGGTTATCACTGTATAGAGGACATTTAAAACAGCTAGTTATGAGATACCTTTTTTCCCTTTGCGCCCTCAGCCTGCTCGGGCTGCTGCCGCTTTCTGCCCAACACGAAGCCTTATTCGACGACCTGTCTACTTTCGGTGCCTTTGGTGGGCCCATACTTGAGTTCAGCAGTATTAACGGCCAGCTCACGGCGGATGTCGGCGGCGGCGGTGCCCTTATCCTGGACGAATTCTTTATTGGCGGTTACGGTATGGGCACAGACTACCCTGAAATTGAACTCTTACAGGAAACTGATGGGGAAATCGAATCCTTCAATGCCGATATTGAGTTCCGCCACGGCGGGTTATGGTTTGGCTACGTAAAAAATATCGAGCAAAAAATGCACCTTTATTCCAGCCTTAAGGTCGGCTGGGGCCGCGCAGAACTTCAGCACGACGCTCTGGACGTCCCCTCGGACCGCTTATTTGCCCTGACGCCCGAAATTGGCCTTGAATTTAACATGACCAACTTTTTCCGTGTAGGGGTCACCGGCGGCTATCGGGTGGTCAGTGGCATCAGCCGGTTGCCGACGCTGGATAACCAGGACTTCAGCAGCCCAACAGTCGCCATAGCATTCCGGTTTGGCGGATTCGGAAGCTACTGGAACTGGGACTAATTACATGGCAGGGCGGGATGCGTACCCTGCACCGGAGCTATCTGCTTAGGGCAAGTATTTATTTTTAGCTTTGTACTTCAAAAAAAGCGGGAGCCTGAATGAGGTACTTTGCAGAATTAGCTTATAATGGAGCCCGGTACGTAGGTTGGCAGTCCCAGCCCGGGCAAAGCAGCGTACAAGGCACGGTGGAGTCCGCGCTGAGCACCATTCTGAATACGCCCATTGCTGTAGTAGGGTGCGGCCGCACGGATGCCGGCGTCCATGCCAAACAGTATTTTCTCCACTTTGATTACGATGGGGCTTTCCCGCAGGGCTTCGGCCGGCGGATCAACAAGTTTTTGCCAGTTGATATCTCCATTTATCGGTTTATCGAGGTACATGCCGATGCGCACGCCCGGTTTGACGCCAGCCACCGGGCGTACGAATACCATATCGATTTTCGAAAGAACCCCTTTGGCCAGGGGATGCGGTATTTCTTCCCCTTTGCCGCCAGCCTGGATACCCAGAAGTTGCAGCGGGCGGCAAGCTTATTGATGGCGTATAACGAATTCTACCCATTCTGTAAATCCAATACAGATGCCAAGACCATGCTCTGCGACCTCAGGCGGGCGGAATGGGTCATCGATAAGCGCGCCCACCGTATGACCTTCCACATCGCAGCCGACCGGTTTCTGCGGGGCATGGTACGGTTGATTGTGGGTATGTGCCTGAATGTAGCCCTTGGCAAACTCCAAATGGAGACCGTACGAGAAGCTATGGACCATCAGGCCCGGCTCGAAAAAAGCCTGAGCGTGCCCCCGGACGGCCTCTACCTCACTGACATCCGCTACCCTTTTTTGCGAGGCGAAGGCTGACTTAGGGGTCGCGCAACAATAACTTACCGATTTAGACTCGTTCTTTTGCACGC
>CAZNSK010000298.1:0-3242 GCA_964575505.1 uncultured Phaeodactylibacter sp. | reverse complement strand
AGCTCAGGTCAAGCTGCAGCAGCTCTTTTGTGCTGAGCTGCGAGACGTCCTGAAATACAAAACTAAAATTCGGGATATAGGGTTGCAGCAGGCCGAGCTGCGGATGGTCGGCAAAAAGCGCTGCGAGCGTCAGGGGCTGCCATTTTTCCTTCCCGTTGTAGAAAATTATACCGCACAACCTTTTAACTACCCCAACAGTGCTTTATGGGTCGCATCCAGTATCTGCCGCACCTCCTCTGCTTCCGGGGCTTGTGCATACACCCGTAGTACAGGTTCGGTGCCGGAAGGGCGGATCATCACCCAGCGGCTGCCCCCAAAGTAGAACTTAAACCCATCGATATCCTCTACCCGCTCTACCTCGTAGGGGCCAAATGCCGTAAGGGCACCGGCTTTGCATTGCTGAATGATGGCTTGCTTCTTCTGTTCTGGCAGGTGTAGGTCGTCCCGGTCGTAGGAGAAAGCGCCGACGCGGTCGTAAACCTCTTGTATCAGTTGTTTAATGGATTTTCCTGTCTTGGCCATGAACTCCATTATCGTCAAGCCAATCCAGATACCATCCCGCTCCGGAATATGCCCGCTCACGGCTAAGCCACCAGACTCTTCACCGCCCACGAGCACCGGCTCTTCCGCCATTATTTCGGCTATGTACTTGAACCCAATCTTGGTCACCTCTATGTCCAACCCAAACTGCCTGGCCAGCTCCTTCATCTTTTCAGTAACTGAAAAAGTAATGACAACCTTGCCTTCCTGCTTTTTATGCTCATGCATGTAGAGCAAGAGCAAGAGCAGAATATGGTGGGAGTCCACAAAGTGCCCATCTTCGTCATACATACCAATGCGGTCGGCATCTCCATCGTTGGCCAGGCCAAGGCCAATATCCGGGTCGTTCTTAATCAGCGCCGAAAGTTCGCCCAGGTTGCGTTGGATAGGCTCGGGCGCCTGCCCCATGAAGCCAGGGTTATGCTCACAGTGCAACAGCACCGCTTCAGGCAGCAAGCGGCGCACCGCATTCTGGCCGCCGCCGTACATGGCGTCGTAAGCGATATTGAAATCGGCATTTCGAATACTTTTCAAGTCAAAGCTGGCCGTTACATGGTCGACGTATATCTGCTCGAGGTCGACGTATTCCAGCTGCCCCTGCGCCTCCATTTCCTGAAGCGTTGGCAAGTCCATATCCACTGAGGCTGGGATAGCCGTTTCTACTTCCGCTACCTGAGCCGGGATCATCGACCCGCCGAGTTTGGACTTCAGTTTGAACCCGTTGTAGCCCGGTGGGTTATGGCTGGCCGTGATGACGACGCCCAGGTCGGCGCCCGTCTTGACGACACCAAGAGAGACCATAGGTGTAGACACGAACCCCCTCGCTAGCTTTACTTTCATGCCGTAGGCGCCCATCACCCGGGCAGTGGTGGTGGCGAACAATTCCCCGCCGAAACGCGTATCATGGCCAATGAGGACCTGATCGGCGTCGTGCTCCTTCATCCACAACGCCGTTCCCGCCGCGACCCGTTTGACGTTGGCTACCGTATAATCTTCTGCAATGATAGCGCGCCAGCCATCCGTCCCGAATTTGATCTTTGTCATATTTGTTAAGGTGTTTAGCTTTGGTAAATGGTATTTTTGGCTGCATTCAAAAGCAGTGCAGCATTCCTGGGCTCCCTTGCGGATGAATCGCGCCCGAATTTAGTAAATTTACCCATTCTGAGCAAAGACTACTGAAAAGAAAAGCACAACTCCTTGAAAGATACCTACCGGCATAGAGGCATGCGCCGCCAACTTGTTGAACACCTGCGCAACAAAGGCATTACCGACCCAGCAGTGTTGGAAGCCATTGGCAACCTGCCCCGACATTTTTTCCTCGATAAGGCGTTTGAAGAATGGGCTTACCAGGATAAGCCCTTCCCGATTGGCAAAGAGCAGACTATTTCTCAACCCTATACTGTAGCTTATCAGACCAGCCTGCTCGAGATTAAGAAGCGCGATAAAGTCTTAGAAATTGGCACCGGCTCCGGCTACCAAGCCAGCATCCTGGCTATGATGGGTGCCCGGGTATACACCATCGAGCGGCAGGAGCTGCTGTATAAAAGGGCTAAAGCCCTCCTTCGGCAACTGGAACTGGGCAACATCCGCTGCTACCTGCGCGATGGCTATAAAGGCCTGCCTGAATTTGCCCCTTTCGACAAAATACTAGTGACTGCCGGTGCCCCGGAAATCCCGGAGCCCCTCCTCCTTCAGCTTAAGGTGGGTGGCCAGATGGTCATCCCTGTAGGAGAAAAAGCACAGAAGATGCTCCGCATTACCCGGCTAAATAAAGCGGGAGATGTGGAAACCGAACAGTTTGCGGATTTCAAATTCGTGCCGTTTTTGAAGGGGCTGAACAAGGAATAATTTTTCTACTTGACCAAATGCACCAGCCCACTAAGCTGCGCCAAGCTGCCGTCCCGTACATTCCGATAATCAATTAGGTATAAGTAGGTGCCGGCGTTAACAGCTTCGCCTGCCGCCCAGCCATCCCAGCGCGCTTCTGCTCCCATTTGATCGAAGAGCAGCCCACCCCACCGGTCAAAAATGCGCAAACGGCGTATTTCCACTTCCGGCCCGTAGGCCTCAAACACATCGTTCATGCCGTCATTATTGGGCGAGAAGGCCGTGGGGATAAAAACAGATATGGGGATCATCACGGTGTCTCCATCTAATGGTTCCGGCAACAGGCCAGGCACTTCCCAGTTAGACACAGCAGGGAGGTCTGTTGCAGCCGCTTCCAATACCAACACCTCACCCAGGCAGAGCGTATCTGGAACCGAAAAAGCAGCAGTAGCAGGCTCTAAAGGCAGGCAGAAGGGCGTGAGTACGACGGGGTAGTCCTCCAGCGTCAGCGGCGGCAGCTCCTGCTGATTGTAAGGCTGTACATCTACGGGAATAGGCTCCGGATCCAAATGCGGTGCTGCAGGCATCTCCAAATCACATCGCTCCACACTCGGGCAATCCGGAAGGCTACCATCAGCTTCAGTACGGTATAGAACAGCGTGCCCGAAATCCGGCCCCGTAAAGAAGTAGTGCCCTAACCGGGACTGACTGCTCAACGGCTCCACGTCAAAGTAGGAATACAGTATATTATGCCATAGTCGGCTTACACTGCCGGAAATGGGGCCGCCAGTTGCTTTATCAATTTTGCTGATCCCTCCTAAGGGGTCGCGCAATAACAAGTTACCTAGAATAGGCGAAGTTATTTTGTGCGCTAC
>CAZNSK010000297.1:0-3412 GCA_964575505.1 uncultured Phaeodactylibacter sp. | reverse complement strand
CGGTTTACCGGGAAAAAAAGGAAGAGCCTAGCCCAAACGAACCCGTACGTGGCCGGCTTGAGGCGAGGAACAAGCTAAATCTTCCCTCCTAAAGGCTTGTGTCGCCCATTTTAGTGGAAACTACGTTTGGTGCGTTTGCCCTAATTTGTTATGCACACCTCATAGGTTAAGCGAAAATTCGCTAACTTTCCGGCCGGATTTTTGCCTTAACCAAATTATACGCTCATGGTGTTTGACTACATCATCGTCGGGGCCGGTGCTGCCGGCTGCCTGCTCGCCAACCGCCTTTCAGAAGACCCTGCCTGCCGGGTTTTGCTCCTCGAGGCCGGCGGCAAGGATAACCACAAGCATATTCGCATACCGGTAGCGTTCAGCAAGTTGTTCCGCAGCGCCTACGATTGGGATTACCAGACCGTTCCTCAGCCCCATCTTCTCAACCGGGAACTGTACCAGCCCAGGGGTAAGGTACTGGGCGGCAGCAGCAGCATCAACGCCATGATCTACATCCGCGGCCACCGGTCAGACTATGAGCAATGGGCTGCGCTTGGCAACCGGGGCTGGGATTACGAGTCGGTCTTGCCTTACTTCCGGCGTTTTGAATCCAATCTGCAATTTGAGGATGCGTTTCATGGGCAGGAAGGCGAACTGACGGTCAGCCCGGGCAGGCACCACCATTTCCTAAGCCGACGCGTGCTGGAGGCGGCAGCACAGGCCGGCTACCCGCTCAATGAAGACTTCAACGGGGAGCAACAGGAAGGCTTCGGTTTTTATCAGGTTACCCAGCGGGCCGGCCAGCGTTGCAGTGCGGCGACAGCCTTTCTGGAACCGGTGCGCCACCGCCCCAACCTGGAGGTGCAAACCCACGCTTATGCCCACCGTGTCGTATTGGACGGCCGGCGGGCTACCGGTGTTGCTTACGAACGGGGAGGGGAGATGCAGCAGGCTCAGGCCAGCAGGGAGGTCTTGCTTTGTGCCGGCAGTTTTGGCAGCCCGCATTTGCTGATGCTTTCCGGCATAGGCCCGGCTTCGGCCCTGCGCAATCACGGCGTCCCGGTAGCCCATCACCTGCCAGGGGTAGGGCAAAACCTTCAGGACCACCTTTTAGCGGGATGCGTGTACCGCACCAACCGGCGGGATACGCTGGATAGCCTGGAGCGCTTTCCGTTTTCCCTAAAATACCTTTGGCAATACCTTGTGCACAAACGCGGTATGCTGGCTTCGAATGTAGCCGAATGCGGAGGGTTTTTGCGTAGTTTGCCCAATTTGGCTGCACCTGACCTGCAGTGGCACTTTTCGCCGGGCTTTTTCCTAAGGCATGGGTTTGAAAACCCCAAAACGGGCAATGGCCTGGGGCTTGGCATGACGCTGATTGCCCCCTTCAGCAAAGGCGAGGTCCGGCTGCGCTCGGCAGACCCCCGCGACAAATTGATGATCGACCCCCAGTACTGTTCCGATGAACGGGACCTGCACACCTTGCTGCGCGGTTACCGCATTACCGAGCGCATCATGTCTCAACCGGCTCTCAAACCTTATCTTCAAGAACGTTTTACGCCTCCTCCCGGGGTGGCCACCGAAGGAGAAGTTTTGCAATACCTCAAAGGCTGGGTGCAGACGCTCTACCACCCGGTGGGGACCTGTAAAATGGGGCAGGACGAACAAGCGGTGGTCGATGCATCGCTTCGGGTTTGGGGCATAGGCCAGCTCCGGGTTGTGGACGCCAGTATTATGCCGGTTATTATCCGGGGGAACACCAATGCCCCATCTATGATGATCGCGGAGAAAGCCGCCACCATGATCCGGGAGCAGCCGTAATTTCGGCCTGCTAACGAACATCGCCCCAAGGCGCTCGTTCCTTAGATGAACAACAAATTGAGAAAGCCTCAAACCAAAACAGCCTTTCTCCTCACTAAAATCAGTGCCATGAACAGCAGATACTTTGGTATTGCGGGCTGGGTAGTATCCTTTTGCCTGGTTTTCACCTACGTGCAAGGGCAGAATGTTACCAGTCAGGGAAACTTTATGATGGGCGGTACCCTTGGCTTTTCCACAGCCGACTCTAATGTAGAAATTGATACGGATGGAGTTACTGTGGATAATCAGGGTACACGAAGCACTCAGTTCAACATTTCTCCGCGTATTGGGTATTTCATTACCAACAACTTTGCGCTGGGAATCGGCATGGACTATACCCTCAATCGCTTGAGAGAGCCGAATGACCTGTCTGACCCCGATACGGACTACGACACGGAATACGATAGCGACCTGCTATTCGGGCCCTTTGGCCGGGTCTATTTCCCCATTGCACAGGATAAAGCTTTTTTCCTGCAAGGCAATTTCGGTTTTGGCAGCTCTCAGGACCGGATACGGATTGGGGAAGACCCGCAGACTACAAGCACAGACGTAATTGCTGCCAGCTTTGGGCCCGGCTTTACTATTTACAGCTCGGATGCCATAGGCATTGAAGCGCTCGTCAAATACAATTGGGCGCGCAGTAATGCCAGCTTTGAATTTCAGGGCAACCGGAACGAAACTACCACTTACACCAATCAACTAGATTTTTCAATCGGTTTCCAGGTGTATTTTACCCGGCTGAAGCGGGCCAGAGGCGATACCAGCCGCCCCGCCGTACCGGAAAATGATGATACAGAAGCTGACGACCGATTTTATTAAGGCCATGTTGGGATTTTGGTCTTTTAGTCGAAAATGATTCATTTTTTGCTTAGACGAGGCGCAGGTTCGGGATCATAGCAGCGCTATGAAGCCCGGTTCTGTAACGAAGTATTAGCAAAAAAGGGACATTTGCAGACCAATTACTAAAGTCCCAACATGGTCTAAATCAGAAAACAATCAAAACCATCAATTATGAAAATGCAATCTATCGCAAAGTTATTTTTCCTGCTGGCACTTGCCTTTAGCATCACAGCCTGTGACGGCGACGGCAATGACCGTATGGAAAATACCGAAGAAGCAATGGAAGATGCTACCAATGATGTAGCGGATGCTTTCCGTTCTGACCAGGAAGAGCTCGAAGCAGAGCTTGAACAATCCCGCCGGGAAGTCAATGAAGAAATCGAAGAGCTCGAAGCTAATCTCGAAAATGCTTCCGCTGATGCCAAGGCAGAAATGGAAGAAGAACTGGCAGAACTAAGAACCTGGAGCAGTGAGCTCGATCAAAAGCTGCAAAAATTAGGCAGCGTTGCGCAGGACGGCTGGAATGATTTCAAAGGGGATGTGAATACAACCCTCGAGGAAATTGACCGCGAGCTGTCAGATAACGACTAATTTTTTATTTCTCCACATAAAACCAAATGATTATGAACTCGACAATGGATAAAATCCGCGGTAACTGGAATGAACTTATAGTCTGACAACCCAAGATTTGTGAAAAGTCGGGGAGCCTTATCTTTGTGAT
>CAZNSK010000296.1:0-3447 GCA_964575505.1 uncultured Phaeodactylibacter sp. | reverse complement strand
TCGGTTAGTCATTTCTGAAACACTCCACTAGTGGATTGAGCCGTAGATGCTTGACCGTTAACGCCGTATAGCTTCGAGGCAGTAAGCGCTCAGGCGTGATAAGACTGCCAAGTATTTCGGTCTAGTTGCGCTAATGGTTGAATATAGTCTGACAACATGAGATTTGTTAAAACCCGCCTGCTGGTCCAGCGGCCGGCAGGGAGCAAGTCAGAATTTACAAATCTTGCGTTGTTAGACTATAAATGGGCAGCCCTTGCTTGGCAAAATGAGGGCTACCCGTTATATTCCTTCCCGGAATCAAATAAAAATGATATGAAAAAAGTGATGTGGTGCCTGGTACTTTGCGGTTTCCTCGCTTGTACAGATGACCCGCCCGAAGGCGAGGGGCAGGGCTCGGCATCTGAGGCTGCCCAAGATGCGGTGCCCGCCAACCCTGATGAATTGCCCGCCGAAGCGACGAACGGTTCTTTCCAGCCGCCGGTAGCGCCCGAACCTTCCAACTTGGTCCAAATCCTGACCAACGACTTTTGGGTGTGGGAATACTACGTCGTAGATGACCGCGCCACCCGCCTTGCCAATAAGGGGCGCTGGTTTAAATTATCAGCGGATGGCACCTTTGAAAGCGGCCGGTGGCAGCAGAAAACCGGTTACGGCTCCTGGCGCCTGCTCAACCAAGATGGCAAACAGGTGCTGGCTTTCGATAATGTCGATGACCGGCAGGATGAACAGTGGGAAATTCAGGGCATCAACCAGAGCCAGGATACGATGACCTGGGCAGGGGTGCCGGATACCAAGACCGAGGGAGCCATCCTTAAAGCCATCAGCTTGCTGACCCGCCCCACCCGGAAGCAGTTTGGGGTAGCAGAGTAAGCGTCTTGAGTATTTTGTAGCACCGGTACAGCTCTTTGGGCATTAATCACGATAAGAACCCTATCTGTCTTGCTTTATCCTAAGCGTATGCCCGGCAGTAAGTGCCCATTACGCTGTTAGCCTATATAAATTTAAGCATGCATGAAAAAGCTATCGTTGTTTATTCTCTTGCTGTCGCTCTTGGCTTGTGGGGGCGAAGAAGAGGCTTCTACTGAAATGCCCACCGAAACGCCTGACTTACTGCCCTCCGCGGCCACGCCATCCTGGGCGGACCAAGCGAATATCTACGAGGTCAATATCCGGCAATATACACCGGCGGGTACGCTGGAGGCTTTTGCAGAACACTTGCCGCGGCTTCAAAAGATGGGGGTGGACATACTGTGGTTTATGCCCATCTACCCCATTTCCGAAACCAACCGGAAAGGGAGCCTCGGTAGCTACTACTCGATATCAGACTACACTGCTGTCAATCCTGCACTGGGCACTCTTGAGGAGTTTCAGAGCCTGGTCAACCGCATTCACGAAATGGGCATGCGGGTCATCCTGGATTGGGTGCCTAACCACACCGGCTGGGACCACGCCTGGATTACCGAGCATCCGGAATATTATACCCGGGACAGCCTCGGCAATATCATTGACCCTATTGACCCAAAGACCGGAGCGTCGTGGGGCTGGACAGATGTGGCGGACCTCAACTACGATAATCCGGAAATGCGCAATGCCATGATTGAAGCCATGCAGTTTTGGCTAAAGGAAGCCAACGTAGACGGCTTCCGCTGCGATGTTGCTGCAGAAGTCCCGGATGATTTCTGGGCACAGGCAGTGCCTCAACTCCGGCAAACTAACCCGGGCCTTTTCATGCTGGCCGAATCAGACCATCCGCCTCACCGCAATGAGGAGTGGTTTGCCATGAACTACGGCTGGGAGCTCCACCACCTTATGAATGCTATCGCTCAAGGAGAGCAGCCCCCGGCCGCTATTGATACCGTGCTGGAGAAAAAAGCTGAAGTTTATAAGCGCGGATACTTCATGCACTTTCTGACCAACCACGATGAAAACTTTAGCCAGGGTACGATCGAGGAGCGGATGGGGCCCGCAGCAGACGCCATGGCGGTCCTCGCCTTTACGATTGGCGGCATGCCGCTGATATACAGCGGGCAGGAGGCAGGGCTTAATCATCGCCTTAAGTTTTTCGAGAAAGACACGATTCACTGGGGAGATTTTGAGAAACAGGATTTTTACAGAACCTTGCTCGACCTGAAGCACCGCAACCCCGCGTTAGGCAATGGCCTGGCGGGTGGGGTCCGAAAGGCAGTGGGCATTGCCGAGCCCGATGCGGCCATCTATGCCTACCGCCGCGTCCGGGGCAATAATCAGGTTGTGGCCTTCCTCAATTTGAGCAACGAGCCACAGACCTTCAAGCTGGACGATGAAAACCTGGAAGGGGAATACACTAACGTATTTGCCAACAGCACCCTTAAACTGACGTCTGAGATGAGTATGCAGCTCAACCCCTGGTCTTATCTGCTTTTGGAGCAGTAGCGGGCTGCAGATTATCTTTTTGTTCCTGAAAAAAGGCAGACAAGGACTTGGGAGGGCGCTGCAGCAGGCGCTGCAGAGTATGTTTATACTGATCCTTAGAGGGCACTTTATTGAAGCGGTAGAGCACCACTTGTACAAAGGCAAAAATAAAGGGTTTGCCTCTCATCATCTTCTTGAAGATAAACCAAATCGGGTTTGGGTTGGCATACTTGATCTCCCGCCCAAGTGCTTCCGAAAGCAGGCGGGAAACCCGATAGTAATCCATTGGGGAAGTACCAATCAAAGTATACTTTTGGGGTGTTTCCGGAGGGGAAAGCAGGATTTTGGCCGCGACCTCCGCTAGTTCGTCTGCATCCACAAAGTTAAACCGTCGGGCGGCTGCGGGCACAAAAATTTCATCCCGCCTGACAATATCGTCTCGGATTTCCTGGGTGAAATTCTGCATAAAGAAACCTGCCCGGAGAAATACATAGTTGATTCCGGATTGCTCTATAGCTTGCTCGATTTTGTAGTGGGGCGTCCATTTATTGTGATTGGCACTCTGAATGGACAAAAAGACAATCTCTTTCACGCCTGCTTGCTTAGCTTTCTTCAGTAGGGGCACAATCACCCCCTTGATGTCCGTCAGTTGAGGGGGGCGCAGCAAGAATAGCCGGTCGATGTCTTTCAGGGCAGGCTCAAAGCTGTAGATATCGTCGAAATCAAACTGCCGGATTTGCCAGGTCTTGGCGTTGAGTTTTGACCGGGTAATAGCGGGGCGGCGGTGGGCAAAAAACAACCGGTGTTCTGAGGTGGAACGCATTAGAAAGTTGCAAAGCGGCTTGCCGACAGTTCCGGTAGCTCCGGTGATTAAGATGTTCATACTGGTGTTATTCGCAGGCCCTTTCAGACAAAGGCTTTTTGGAAATGCCCGGAAAATAAACGCAGGTTACTAATACCGTGTAACAAAAGTTTCTTAGCGCAAATCCACTAGTGCGACTGGTCCGAAATAGCACAGCGTATTTCACGCTTGGGCGCCCTGGTTTTACTGGGTTT
>CAZNSK010000295.1:0-3500 GCA_964575505.1 uncultured Phaeodactylibacter sp. | reverse complement strand
ACGGCAGACAGGTTAAAAAGCCTCACCGTCCGTACGGATGGTTACGTTTTTTGCCCCTGCCTACCTGGCAAGCCAGCTTGGCAGGCAGGTTGTAGCGCACAAAATAACTTCGCCTATTCTAGGTAACTTATTACTGCGCGACCCCTGAGTTGGATATTTGGTGCGTTTGCTCTAATCACAGACCACCCACTTTCAATATTCCATCCCTTTTCTTATATTGCCTATCCCTTTTCATCAAAACATTGCAGGAAAATACAAGCCTTACTCACAAAAATCAAATGACCACCACTTCTACCCAAAATAAAAGCAGCCATACCGTAATCCTCCCCGGAGACATCCCCCTCGAAATGGTGAAGGTGGAAGGCGGTACGTTTATGATGGGCAGTGAGGCATACGATAGAGAAAAACCGGTACATGAAGTAAGCGTTTCCGATTTTTATATCGGTAAATATCCGGTTACCGTAGGGCAGTATCTGGCATTTATAAAGGAGACGGATAGCCATCACCCGGAGTGGATGGAGGAAGGGAGCAAGTATAATATCAAAACGGGTAGTGACGAGCATTACAAGCAAATAGGTAAAGCCCTGACGCATCCAAATCACCCCATAGTTGGAGTAAGCTGGGAAGATGCAATGGCTTTTTGCCAGTGGATGAGCGAAAAAAGTGATGGTATAAAATTTCGTCTGCCGAGCGAAGCGGAGTGGGAATACGCTGCGCGCGGAGGAAAATATAATCAGGGACTTCGTTATGCTGGTAGCAATAAGCTGAAAGAAGTGGGTTGGTATAGCAAAAATAGCAACGGGCAAACTCAACGAGTGGGCTTGAAACTGTCCAATGAGCTGGGTTTATACGATATGAACGGAAACGTGTGGGAGTGGTGTGCAGATCATTGGCATGAAAAATATGAAGGTGCGCCTAATGACGGCAGCGCCTGGATAGAAGGAGGAGAAAAGGAAAGGCGAGTGGTTCGTGGCGGGTCCTGGAGCTTCATTGATAACGTCTGCCGCCCGTCTAACCGCGGCGGGTTCGATGCGATTGACCGCTACTTCGATATCGGTTTTCGTCTTGCCCGGTACTAACCCACGGCCACTTTTACCCCTTTACCCTTTCTTAGTTTTTAGCGCGTAGCGCTCGAAAATTTTTTATTTTTCCAGCGATTTCAGCCACCCGCCAGTCATGCGGCCAATTTCATTGAGGCGAGTAGCAAATTCCTCATATTTTCCAGAGTGGTACAGGCCAAGCTCATAGCATAAGCGAAAGTAGTGGCGGAGTATTTCCAGGCTTACGTTCGCTTTTGCAAGTAAGAGTCGTTTTTGAGAAGCTTTGGAGTAATAGGCTTCAATGTACAGCTCCAACAAATCTGAAAGCTGGTTTTGTATACGGTCTCCCAAAGTAAATTTCTGGTTTCTGGGAAACTTATTCAACGTTGGAATTGAAAACTTCAGGAGATCGTAGGCCTTTTGGGTTATTATATTCTTTTTCATTATGAAAACAGTAAAGCGGTTATTTAATAGGGTTACTTCATTTAATAATTTGTTAGACGCTGCTAAGAAAGCTCAAAAGGGAAAGCGCTATAAACAAACCGTCGCTCAATTTCACTTTCGCCTGGAAGAGAATCTGTTGTCGTTGCAAGAAGAATTACAGTATGGCTCTTATCAACCAGGGGACTACCGCACCTTCTATATTTACGACCCAAAAGAGCGAATGATAAGTGCTGCACCCTATAGAGACAGAGTGGTACACCATGCCTTATGCAATGTAATTGAACCTGTTTTTGAACAAACTTTCATATTCGATTCCTATGCTAATCGAAAGGGCAAAGGAACCCATCGAGCCATAAAACGATATCAGGAATATGCGAAGCGATATCCTTATGTGCTCAAATGTGACATTCGGAAGTTTTTTCCGAGCATTGACCATGAAGTACTCAAACGGGAGTTACGAAGAAAAGTAAACTGTCGAAGGACGAATCATCTGATTGATACCATCATTGACAATTCAAATCAACAGGAACCGCATTTGCAGTGGTTTGCCGGCGATGACTTATTTTCACCACTCGACAGGAGAAAAGGCTTGCCGATTGGTAATCTCACCAGCCAGTTTTGGGGCAACGTCTATTTAAATCGTTTTGACCATTTTGTAAAAGAAGAGCTGCGGGTGCCAGGCTATATTCGGTATGTTGATGATTTTGTATTGCTTGGTCATGACAAAAGGGAGATTCATCGTTGGGAGGCTGCTATTTCGGATTATCTGGCGTCATTACGCTTGATTTTGCACCCCACAAAAACACAGATACATCAGACTAAAGACGGTATCCCATTCTTAGGTTTTCAGGTGTATCCGCACTATTGCTATGTACGAAAAGAAAAGATAAGCCGGTATCGAAGGTACCTCCGAAGTAACCTCCGACTTAAAGAAAACAGTGAGATAAGCCCACAGGATTTAGAAAACCAGCTGAATGCTTGGCTGGGGCACATTCGGTTTGGAAATAACACTAGATTAGAATATAACATTTTTTGGTATCTTCGCTATCATGGGGTTGGGCTGTTTAAGCACCCGAGTGGTTCGTGGCGGGTCCTGGAACAACAATGATAACAACTGCCGCCCGTCTAACCGCAACAGGAACAATACGAATAACCGAAACAACAATATCGGTTTTCGTCTTGCCCGGTACTAGAAATAACTTATTAGCCAGAGTTGCAGCGCCAAAACTGCCGCTGTAAGCGTGCTAGCGTTTAGTACGAGCCTTAGCCCTGTCTTCTTCACCGAAGGCGAATACATCGAAACGGAAACGCGGTTAGTACCAAAATGGGGAACGCCGCTTTTCTTAAGCTCAAAAAACAAAATGGCCACCACTCCTATCCAAAACAAAAGCGAATATAAGGTAATACTTCCCGGCAATATAGAACTCGAAATGGTAAAAGTAGAGGGTGGTACGTTTATGATGGGTGGGAATAATTATGATGATGAGAAACCAATACACGAAGTAAAGGTACCCGATTTTCATATCGGAAAATACCCCATAACACAAGAACAGTGGGCAGCAGTGATGGGGAATTATCCCGCCAAATTTAGGGGTAGAGCGCATCCGGTAGAGCGAGTAAGTTGGGATGATACGCAAGCATTCCTGAACAAGCTCAATCAACTGACCGGTGAGACATTCCGCCTGCCCAGCGAAGCGGAATGGGAATATGCCGCGCGCGGAGGCAAGCAAATCCGTATGGATGCAGCTCGCGGAGGAAAAAACAATCAGGGTCTGCAATATGCCGGTAGCAACAAACTCAAAGAAGTAGGCTGGTCTAGATCAAACAGCAATGGACAAACCCAATCGGTCGGGCTGAAACTGCCGAATGAACTGGGCCTTTTCGATATGAGTGGTAACGTATGGGAGTGGTGCGCAGATCACTGGCATGAAAACTATGAAGGTGCCCCTGTGGACGGCAGCGCCTGGGTAACGGAAGGTGAAAAAAATAGGCGAGTGGTTCGTGGCGGGTCCTGGT
>CAZNSK010000294.1:0-3504 GCA_964575505.1 uncultured Phaeodactylibacter sp. | reverse complement strand
TGGGTGCTGTCGCAGCCGTACTGAGAGGTGTAGGTGAGGCAGAGGGCGGTGTCGGCGGTGAAGGTTTGGCCTTGCCACTCCAGGGCATCGCCCGGGCAAAGCGTGAATGCCTCGGCAAAGCGGAAGGTATCCCGAAAGACGAGGCTGGTGCAGTGTATGGAATCACAGCCAAATGAAGAAATACTATTGTCGCAGCGCACAGTATCTGTGGTGTATACCTGCCCCTCATAGGCCAGCTCGCCTCCGGCACAGGCTGTAAGCGTATCGAAAGTGAAAAGCGTGTCCGCACCGGCGAGTGTATAGGCAGTGGCCGCCAGGCAGCCCAGGCTGTCCTCTACCTGCAAGGTATAAGTGCCTGCGCCTACGTTTTCGAGCACCGGCCCGGCAAGAGCCCCATCCCACTCGTAGGTATAGGGTGCGGTACCTCCCGTAGCGCTGCCTTCCAGCAAGCCGCTTTCGCCGCAGACGAAGTCCGAAGCGGCATTAATCTGTGCCCAAAGGCTATCGTTTTCCGGGACCAGGAGCGTATCTGCTGCTGTGCAGCCCCGGGCATCACTCAGGGTGTAGGCATAGGCACCTGGGGCAAGGCCTGCCCGTGATGCGCCGCTGCCCCCGTCCGACCACGCGTAGGCGTAAGGGGCTTCCCCATTGGCAGCGGCAAGGGCAAGCGCACCATCGCTCTGCCCAAAGCAGGCCGGGGAAACTTCAGCATCTACCTCCAGGAAGTCATCGTCCAGCTGTAGGTGGACATAAGAGGGGCTGCCCCGGTAGATGGAGGCATGTACTGTGATTTCGACCGTGCGGGGCCCGTAGGTGGGCGCAGGGGCATCATTGTAGTAGGCCAGCGCGCTCAGGGCGGCCTCCAGCGATGCGAAAGTTGCCCCGTTGCTCTGCAGGGTGAGCACAGTGCCCCCATTGCCAGCCACGGTAACCGGTGCCGCCGGGCTGCCCTGCAGGTACTCCTGCCCGGGGTCCAATATACCGGACAACCGCAGCGTGATTGAATCTATAGGGATTTGCCCGTACACCTGCAGGTCCGTATCGGCCAAAGGGATAGGGCCACGGCAGGAAGGCGCCGGCGCAAAGTCCAGCCCCGCGCTGCTGCTGTCGTCAATGTCCAGGTCAGCGTAGAGGTCACAGGGGGGCATGATGACTTCCTCAGGCAGGGCAGTGCCTGTGATGAAATAACCTATGGTGCAGACCGGGCTGAGGGAATAGTCATTAAAGTCCAGCACATGCAGCACCGAGGGGCCAAAATCATCCCCAATGTGCTCAAAAGCATAGGTGACGATGCTATCGCAGGCAAAAGGGTAGGTCGACATCGACTCTATCCGCCCCACGCTGTCCGGGAAGCTGTGCAGCAGCTCGCTCTGCTCCGGGTCGGTGCGGTTGATGCGCACCAGGTCATTCTCTGTAGTTGTCATGTATAACTCTCCTTCCCGCAGCGTCATGCTCCGGGCCTGCCCGACAAAAGGAGGGAACGGGCCAATGTCCCACTCCGTGCCGTCCATCGGGCTGTAAGCCTTTAAAGCATGCCCGCCGCTGTAGACAATGGAGTCCAGGCCGGATGCCAGGGCGTGGATGGAGGAGTCGTTGCCCCAATAAGCAGTGTTAATTCCTAAGTTGCCTATTTCCCAATTGGTACCTGAAAGGTACATGAAAGTATTGCTTTCAAAATAAGCGAGTGGATTTAGTTCAAATCCACTTGAAAAAGCATAGTTATTTGTGCTTTGATGAGAAGTTGCTGCCGAGGTAATTTGAGGTGTAGTGGTTACAATTGGCAACTCATTACAAGCAGCTAAATCCAAATAGTACAATTGAGAAGAGAATGTTTGAGACTGAGCAAGCGAGCCCCCCCTGTAAGTAAACACCCTAAACTCCGGCACCTGCCCTGCCCCATTGCTCAGGGCAGTGAGCAGCAGGAGGCAGGGCAGCAGGGCTTTGCGAAGGTTTTGAACAAGCAAACGAAACCGGTATAAGGGAGGATACATCAAGGCTGATACATGATTTTTTCAGTGAAATAATTGCCCAGCTCATCGGTAACGACGACCTGATACAGCCCGGGCGTAAGGCCAAGGGCAGCGGTGCTGACCTGAATAGGGGTATACCCCCGGATAAATTCATGGCGCTCGGTATGCACCACCTGCCCTAGCAAATTTACTAAATTGACCTGAGCATTCCCGGCATAGGAAGCCGTAAGTTTAATGGTCAACTGCTGGCTGAAGGGGTTCGGGAAAACGGAGGAGATGCGGAAGGCGTTGTCGGGGACGATGGCGAAGTCGGTCCTGACGACTTCCCGGCCTAAAGAGTCGGTGCCCTGACTGCGGTTTTCTATGACTACTGGAGTAACGTTTTCTCCACATGGTGTTGGAGGGAATTCGCCTTGACAATTGTAAATTCCAGAGATATCGCCATAGCACGGCTCTGGATGGCAGAACTCGATTACTTCTTCATCTCCACACTGATACTTCACCCTGCAACCTGTTACAGTATTACCTCCAAACTCAGTTTCACACTCCTCGTCGCCATTCGGATCAAAGCTTGTTTCCATTGACATTTTAATATCCAAATTTTGTATCCCCAGCTCAGGGTGGCTACTATTTGAAAAATCACAGTCAACTCGTCGGACACAAAAGTATCCATCATAACATAATTCTGGACAGTCATATTCATAAGATTGGCTCGAGATATAATCATTTACTATTTCGCCATTTATTGTCTGTGCTCCCCCTTCTCCACAAATAATCTCTATTGAACAGCCGCACCCATCCTGTTCACATGAATTATACGAGGCTGACCCGGCAATTGTGAAACAATCATCCACACCTTCAGAGCAGAAACGGTCTAAGGAATAAATTCCTTCTCCTTCGAATTCAGCGCAAATATCCATATCAGTGCTTTCATTAAAATAGTAAACCTGTTCTCCTTCATCAATACTATTGTTCAGATTTATAGTCCGCCAACCCAAAATTTGTGATTTCTGACTTGCTCTTTTTCCACCTCGCTGCGTTAAAAAGCCTCGCCGATGCTTAGGCATCGCCTACGTTTTTTGCCTTGCGCGCTAAAAAAATAGCTGCGCCATAATTTCACAAATCTTAAGTTGTTGGACTATAGGTGTCTGGCCCGATAATTTCTTCAAGGGTTATCTGCCCGGGGCAGGTAGGTGATGCGGGGGTGGTATTGAATTGGAACTGTGGGCCGGGGCATGGGGGCAGAAATATGTCATAACTGAACACACAACCATAGCTATTTAAAATCTTTAGCGTATAATTCCCAGGTAATTCAATATTTGTAGGTTCTTGAGCGTGGGAGGTGTAATCTTCTGGCCCCTTCCATAAAAACTCAAAAGGCCCAGCTTCACCGGTCGCTGTGACGGAGAAGGCTTTCTGCTCTCTCCCTTCGCAGGCACAATCTACGTCTGTCGTAATCTCAATCTCTGCGTAGACCTTACATCCCAACATTAAAAGAGCGGATAGTATATAGTACTTCATGGCTTATATTTTT
>CAZNSK010000293.1:0-3537 GCA_964575505.1 uncultured Phaeodactylibacter sp. | reverse complement strand
CCACCTGCAGCGGCGACAACGGCACAGCCACTGCAACACCGCAGGGCGGCACCGCGCCATATACCTTTGCGTGGAGCAACGGCCAGGCAACAGCTACCGCCACCGGCCTGCTGGCGGGCACCTACGAGGTGACCGTGACGGATGCCAACGGCTGCGCAGCCACCGCAAGCACGAATGTTCTAAATATTGGAGGGCCTGAAGTAACGGTCAATAACCCTTCCGTCTGCCCGGATGAAGTGGTCGAGCTGGCCGCTGAAGTAGTAGGAGGGACCGCTCCGTTTACTTACGAATGGGCAACTACAGCAGCAACCCCAACGATTGAGGTCTCCGTTTCTACTACGACCGACTTTGACGTTACGGTAACGGATGCAAATGGTTGTGTAGCGGTTGCTACTGCTACCGTGGACATCTTTGATACGCCTATAGCCGATGCGGGGGAAGATACGTCGATTTGCCTGGGCGATAGCCAAGACTTGAGTGCATCTGCTACCAGCGGTATGCCTCCATATACCTATCGCTGGAGCAATGGAGCAACCACCGCCAATATCGAGGTGAATCCTATCACGACAACTCTATACGAAGTAACGGTTACTGATGCCAATGGCTGCGAGGATGTAAATGAAGTTGAGGTAACCGTTAACCCTTTTCCAACGGCTCAGGCTAGCGATGATGTAGCGGTTTGCCTAGGCCAATCTACGGTGCTTTCTGCTCAGGGGCAGGGTGGGACACCTCCGTATACCTTTAGCTGGAGCACCAATGAAATGGGTAGCACCATCACAGTAACGGCTACCGAAAATACAGCCTATTTCGTTACGGTTACGGATGCTAACGGATGCTTTGATGTAGATATGGTGTCGGTGAATATCGACCCGGACCAATGTGCAGCTATTGGAGATTTTGTATGGGAAGATTTGGACCGAGATGGTATTCAGGGTACCGGTGAGCCAGGGATACCAGGGGTACCTGTAACTCTCCTGGACGGCGAGGGTAATATTCTTAGTAATGCCGTCACTGATGCAAATGGCTTCTATCAGTTCTCAGACTTGATTCCTGGCGCTTACCGGGTAGCGTTTGAAACGCCTGCCGGCTTTAACCCAACTTTAGAAAATATTGGTGATGACGCACTGGATAGCGATGCCGTAAATGGGCAGAGCCAATTGGTGGCACTGGACAATGGGGACAACATTCAGACCATCGATGCAGGCTTCTACGAGTCTGCCGTTATCGGGGACTTTGTATGGCAAGACACAGACGGCGACGGCACCCAGGATGCAGGCGAGCCTGGTATCCCCGGTGTTACTGTAAACCTATATGAAGATAATGACCAGGACGGCGTCCCGGACGGCGGGATGATAGCCACCAGTGTGACGGATGCGAACGGCGAGTACGGCTTCCCGGTAGACCCCGGCAGCTATATCGTGGAGTTTGTTACGCCAGCGGGCTTTGACCCGACGGATGCGGACCAGGGCGGCGATGATGCGCTGGACAGCGATGCGGGCGCAGGCGGCCTGACGGGCACAGTTACCGTAATCAGCGGTCAAACGGACGATACGGTTGATGCCGGCTACTACGAGCCAGCAAGCCTTGGCGATTTTGTATGGGAGGACACGAATGCGGATGGCCAGCAGAATGCCGGGGAGCCGGGCATAGAAAACGTAACGGTAAGCCTGCAGGATGATAATGGCAATACCCTGGCAAGCACTACAACCGATGCTACCGGCTTTTATGAGTTCACAGGCCTTGCACCCGGAGATTACATAGTAGCCTTTGGCACGCCAGCTGGCGGATATATAGCCACTACCGCCAATACAGGCGATGATGCTACCGACAGCGATAATGACGGTGGTCAGACGGGCTTGATCACACTGGAAAGTGGCGAGAATGACCTAACCAACGATGCAGGCTTCTATCGTTTTGCCACCTTAGGTGACTTCGTATGGGATGATGAAGACCGTGATGGTATTCAGGATGCCGGTGAGCCTGGTATCGAAAACGTGACTGTAACCTTGTTGGACAACAATGGCAATACTATAGCAACGACAACCACGGATGCAACTGGCCTCTATGAATTTACTGGCTTAGTACCTGGTGACTACGTGATTAGCTTTGGTACTCCCACTGGCTATGACGCCACATTACCTAGCCAAGGCGTTGACGATGAGCTGGATAGTGACGCAGTAGGCGGCCAGACAGGTACCATCACTTTAGTATCGAACGAAACCGACAACAGCAACGATGCTGGTTTCTACCAGCTAATAGACTTGCAGCTGGTTAAAGCTGTTGATGACCCTACGCCAAATGTAGGCGATGAGGTGACCTTCTCTATCCTGGTGACGAATGATGGGCCAAATGCTGCTACCAATGTACAGGTCGAAGATGTACTTCCAAACGGTTATTCTAATATCCAGAATATTAATGGATCAGGTGCCCTGGTTGGTAACACAATTACCTGGGATATTCCACTTATACCCTCCGGACAAAGCGCTACGCTAACTTTCACGGCTACTGTAGAAGCACCATCGCTCGGTATAAGCTATGAGAATACCGCTGAAGTGACAGCCGCTGATCAATTCGATACAGATTCCACGCCGGATAATGGTGCAGATACCGATAACGACGGTCTTATAGGCCCTATAGATAATGACGATTCTCAGGACTTAGATGACGAGGATGATGGAGATGATGCTAGCGTGATACCTCAACAGGCCGACCTGGAGCTAGTTAAAACCGTGAATAATACCACGCCAAACACTGGAGAGGTAGTCACTTTCACGATTGAAGTGAGCAACAACGGCCCAAGCGATGCGACAGGCGTTGCCTTTGAGGATGTCGTGCCAAACGGTTATTCTAATATCACAAACATTAGTGACGGCGGTACAGCAAATGGCAATATCATTACTTGGAGCGGCTTTGATATCGCAGTGAGTACTAGCGTTAGCGTCACCTTCGATGCAACGGTAGAAACCTCAGGAGCTGGTGTTGATTATACGAACGTAGCCCAGGTAACCGAGTCTGACCAGTTCGACCCAGACTCCACGCCAGGCAACGACGACGGCGACCAGTCCGAAGACGACGAGGACAGCGCAGAGACCACGCCAAACCCCATCATTGACCTGGAGCTGGTTAAGTCTGTAGATAATGCTACGCCAAACGTGGGCGAAGAGGTCACCTTTACCATCACTGTAGAGAACCTGGGCCCGAGCGCCGCCACCGGCGTTACGGTTGAGGATGAACTGCCAAGCGGCTACACCTTTGTGAGCAGCAACGGCGCTTACGACGCAGCTACCGGCATTTGGACAATTGGCGGCCTTGCGATCAATGAAGCAGCAAGCCTGGAGATCACCGCCACGGTGAATGCCACTGGCGACTACACCAACGTAGCGCAAGTAGAATCCGCCAATGAGGACGATGACGATTCTACACCGGGCAACGACGAGCCGGGCGAGGACGACCAAGACAGCGCAGAAACTACACCGAACCCAATCATCGACCTGGAGCTGGTTAAAACAGTAGACAACGCAGCACCGAATGTGGGCG
>CAZNSK010000292.1:0-3563 GCA_964575505.1 uncultured Phaeodactylibacter sp. | reverse complement strand
TACTACTCACCTGGCTGCTCGCCGTGCCCCTGCTGTGGGGCGGGTGCGATAAGCCAAACGACTGCCCGGAGCTCAAACTCCCCCCACTCACCACAGAAGGGCTTAATGCCTTCGGCTGCGTGATTGACGGGGAGGTATGGGTGCCCCACGTGGACTGGCAGCTGATCCAAACTCCGCTTGATTTTGGGGAGATTACGGTGGTGTACCATGAAGAGGCAAACCACTTTTATCTGCGCGTTGATAGAAGACCTAATGGCGATTGTGACACAACTGATCAAGTTATTCACATTGGACTAAATATTGGCGAGAAAAATGAGTTGGACGATTCGTTTATTGGGTCTGCCTCATTCAGCGATTGGAACACAGGCAATTGGCAATATCGCCTTGATACTACTGTCAGCCGTGTTGTCGACATTCATAAGTTTGATCTTGATGAGCGCATCCTCTCGGGCACTTTTAGCTTTGATTTTAAGGATTACGGTACAGATGAAGTACGCGAAGTCAGAGACGGGCGCTTTGACCTGAAATTCTAAAACACTTAAAAAATACCAAAATGAAAAAATTAACTGGATTACTTACGCTCCTGTTGTTGGCGAGCCTGCTTTGGGCTCAGCAGCCAACGGGCACGCTTTCTTTTCAGAATGATGCCGATGCCGTGATCACTGATGTGGTTGGCAACTTGGATTTTTCAGAGCTCAGCACGGGCTTGCTGCTAGAACGGACCATTCCATGGGCAGATCCATTGCTGTTCCACGGGCAAAGCGTTTCTGATACAAATCTGATTAACCATAATGGATTCGGACTGTTGTATGCTACGCTCTCGGGAATGGGGGTGAATGGGCCTGCATTACCGGACCCCGGCAGTACCTACGTTCCGGCTATGGATGATCTGAATGCGAGTTCGGATACTTTTCCCATTAGCATGCTCTTCATGGATTACGAACGATTTAAGCCGTACGCAATAGATTCTAACCTTTTGGCCTGGACTGCCAATGCGGGGGGGCAAAGCTTATCTGATGTAGCAAACCGCCCGGAAAGCCCTTACGCATTACAGCGCCTCTTTGCAGCTTCTGCATTATACGACAAGGCATTAGGTACTTCGCCTTCCTTTATCCTTCCATCTCATCTCTTTTTCTCCAATTGCAACACCGGTGGCAGCGCAATTCTTTCCTTATCCATTGACCTGGATGACGGCAACGGCTATCAGCTGGTCTCCCTTGGCCAGGTTGTCTCCGCTCAGTACAGCAGCGCGGGTAGCAAGCGGGTCAAACTGAAAATACAAACATTTGACCGGAAAGAGTATGTAGCCCACTTTTCCTTTAGGGTGATAGAGCAGAGTATTGGTACTCGTTTCCCTAACACTCCAACGGATATTGAAATTCCAGCAACCCAAGAGCACAGTGGCGGCGTGATGAATATTTTTATCAACGATTGTAATGAAGGCCTGACAAAGCCTCTCATTATTGCCGATGGGCTGGACCCCCTTTCATGACCCGAGGATGATAGGCGCACATGGACATTTGCAATACAGTTGCTAAATTATCAGCTACAATCAGGTGATGTTTTGATTGATCAACTAGAATCTGAAGGCTACGACATCATCTTCGTGGATTACAACAACGGAGGCGATTATATACAGCGCAATGCGCGGATGGTGCAGGACGCGCTGCGGATGATCAATCAAATGAAGGCTGCTAATAACAGCCAAGAGGAGGGCATTTTGCTTGGCCCCAGCATGGGAGGCCCTGTAACCGAGTATGCCTTATTAGAAATGGAGCAAAATGGTGAAAGCCATGAAATTGAGCAACTGATGCTTTTGGACGGAGTTCAGCGCGGGGCGAATGTGCCGCTGAGCATACAACATGCGGCTAGGCATCTGCATGAATTGGAAGGTCCGTGGAATACTCCATTAAGAAACTTTATTCCACAACTTTCTGCATTGCGTAATTTGCTGGAAGAACCAGCTATGAGACAAATGCTCTTATATCATGCTTTTTCATCTGATGGCATCAATCCCGCTCCAGAACATGGTCAGCTCTACGCAGAACTAGAAGCTTTTTCAGCCCCCCAGCATTTTGAATATACCGCGCTTTCCGCAGGAAGTATAAGAGGAGTTGGACAACTCGTTCCACCGGGGGCTACCATTGTAAATTATAGTGGCTCTTTAAATGATGTATTAACAGATATTGTCGGGGGATGGTCTGGCTTTTGGGCTACTTCATTAGAAGTTGTTTTAGGGCTTCTCGGAAACACGGCAAACGTAGGAATGATTTTAAAAGCCCTGCCAGATCAAAATGTATCGCCAGAATGGATTTATTTTGGAAACATTGAAATCACAATACTATTTGAAAGCTTTGTTAGCTCATTCTATACTTATGCTGTATCCGGTACGCTACCATTAGATAGTTCCCCCGGAGGAATGATGGGGATTAATCGTGATGACACTGGGCTAAGTGAACAAGAATTGGTTTTTAACACGCTATGCATCGTACCAACTGTTAGCAGCCTTGATATTCCCGTGAATGCTTCAAACTTGTACACCAACCTTGAGGATGTTAGCAGCGTAACCAGTAGCCTGACCGTATTGGATCGTTATGCTGGTTCGACTACCAGCATTATTTCTACAGAGTATGACCCTCCTGCTCAGGAGAACCAGCAACATAATCCCATAATTAACGACAGGAATATTGATTTCCTTTTGTTCTCTTTTTTTACCCAAGATCCATTGTCTACAGATGGACTGGGCGTAATCAACAATCGTGCTTATAACTTTGGCCGTACACTAAATCCATTCAATCCAAACATTCCTGGCTTCTTTAAAGAAACTGAGAATGTTATTCGTTACGATGTCGACATTATCAACGACGGTGATTTATGGGTCAATCGAGCAGACCGAATTGCTTTTACCGACCAACTCCAAAATCCCCAAAATCAGCTATCTTCTAACTTTAACCTGTACCTGGGAGGAAGCACCATTTGCATACCACCTAGCCCTATTACTGTTTTAGTCGGCAACAACAGCCGCTTCCTACTCGGCGAATGGAACCAAGGCGCCGGCATCACCAACACCGCCCACGTCTACGTACAAGCTGACGCCACCGTAGACATACAGCAGGACGGCAAGGTAGAAGTCAACAAAGCTTCGGAGTACATCGTGCAGGACGGCGGCCGCACCTTCGTGCGCGGCGGCGGGCTGCTCGAAGCCCGCTTCGGCGGTGCTATCCGCGTGGAAGACGGCGGAGAAGTGCTTGTGGAATCCAATGCCACCCTGCGCATCAGCCAGGAATCTGCGCTTACCATTGAGCCGGGCGGCAAGCTAGTACTGGAGCCGGGCGCCATCGTGCAGCTTTGGGACGGGGACGGCCCCTTCGGCCGTGCTGTGCTCGAAGTGCAGGGCGAGCTGGAGGTACAGGGCAGCATCGACTTCAGCGGCAATGGCTTCTTTGACTTTTTCCAAAGCCATACCCTCAGCCAGGTGGGGGGCAGTACCATTACTCCCTGGACAAGAAAAACTTTGGCGGCTGTGGTGGCGGCCCGGAGATCACGCTGGATTTTGGGGAAAC
>CAZNSK010000291.1:0-3589 GCA_964575505.1 uncultured Phaeodactylibacter sp. | reverse complement strand
GCTGAAAAAATAGCTGCGCCATAATTTCACAAATCTTAAGTTGTTGGACTATAGCAGATTCTTTACCCCATCGGGCTACGGCGGACAGCGTCCGCCCCCCACCGCTCTAACCCCCTTAACCATGGAGCAGCAGAAATTTTACGTTTACACCCTGAAGTGCCGGGATGGTAAATATTACATTGGACGTACCAAGAACTTAGAAGGCCGTTTGAGGAGGCACCGGGTATAGCCAACGGCTTAATCCGCCCGCTCCTTCCCCTCGGGGCTAATTCTACTGTTTGACAAAACGGTAAACGGTATTGAGGTTGACCACATAGCCAATGATAGAAGAGGGGAAGGTTACCTCGCCGTTGACCAGGCAGCCGCTCTCTTCAGCCACGACATTCCAGGTGTCGCCCCCGTCGGTAGTCTCCAGGGTCTGTACACCGCTCAGGTAGGTGATGCCCGTTTCCGGCTCCTGATCAAATACACTGCGGATGAAGAAGCCCTGTTCGGCATCCACAAAACGCATGATACCGCCCCCTTCAGCTACCGGCAGCGGGATTTGATCCCAGTTTTCACCCCCGTCTGCCGTTTTGAAAGCGGTGGTTTCGCCAATTGCAAACCCAAGATCGGGCGTAGCAAAGTAAAAAGCCTGAATGCTGGAAGCTGGCGTAGCGCGTACCGTCCAGGTCTCCCCCCGGTCGTCGGAAAAGTAAAACTGCCGGTTCATGGGCACGAAAATGCGGTTGCCAGCAGTGTAGAAGCGGGCAAAGCTAAAGTCTTCCGGCAAATCCTCGATCGCCCAGGTCTCGCCTCCGTCTTCCGTACGAGCGATGCTGTAGTCGTTATTGCTTGTCGCCTGTTCTGTTATGACCAGGGCGAGGCCCAGCAGTGGGTTGTAAAACTCGAGATCAGCAAAGCGGCGGATTTCAGGGACGTACTGCTTGGTCCAGGTCACGCCCTCATCCACCGTATTCAGGAGCACCGCCCCGGCGGAGTCCCGCTCCGGGCTGAACTGCGGCAGGATATCCGACCCGCCGGCAAAGCCCTGGTCCTCGGCGAAGAAGTCGACCGAAAGCAAGGACTGGGTGGTAAGGGGCTCCGTTTCCTGCCCTGTGAGCAGTACCTCCCACTGCGACCCGCTCGCCCCCATACGGATAAGGGTGCCGAGCTCGCCCACCGCATAACCCACCGAGGTGGTGGTAAAGTCCGCATTGTTCAGCTGCGGCAAAAAATTAGACGAGATATTGGGTTGTATGACCTCCAGGGTCCAGCCGTCGAGGAAAGCCTCGGGCTCGCATTCGGCTATATTGAAATCAAACCGGTCTTCCTCACAGGCCCCAAACAGCAGCGCTGCCGCCACCGCCATTACCAATCCTAATTTGCTATTCCATTCCATACCTCAACTTTTTGGGTGCAAAGTTAATGCTTTCTGGCAGATTCAGCAGTAAAACTACCCTACTCAACTTTTTTGTGTACCTTTGCGTTCTCATGCATCTCCCGCCAATCAATTTTAGCGGTCGGGATGGGGAGCGCGCTCCAACAAAAGCCTTCTCCCACCTTTTTTAACAGGTCTATCTTTAGTGGGATGGCGGCGATACAACTGTAATTTTCTTCTTTCCGTCAAACCGTTCAGGCATAGGCATTTAATCAATTCGATGACTTTTCAAGACCTCGGGATTATCGATCCCATTATCAAGGCGCTCCGTGCGCAGGGCTATGTACAGCCCACACCCATTCAACAACAAGCCATTCCCAAACTACTCAAAGGCAAAGACCTGCTAGGCTGTGCACAAACCGGCACTGGCAAAACAGCGGCTTTTTCCATTCCCATCCTGCAGCAAATGTACGAGGATGAGCGTTGGGACCGCCGCAAGCGCGACATCAAGTGCCTGATCGTTGCCCCCACGCGGGAGCTCGCCATACAAATTGATGAAAGCATTTCGGCATACGGGCAGTTTACCGGCCTGCGCAACACCGTTATCTTTGGTGGCGTCAAGCAGAGCGCTCAGACCCGGGCCCTCAGCAGAGGCATTGATATTCTGACGGCTACCCCCGGCCGCCTGCTCGACCTCATCGGGCAGGGGTACATCACCCTGGAGCACGTGCAGTACGCTGTTTTGGATGAAGCTGACCACATGCTCGACATGGGCTTTATCCACGACATTAAGAAAATCGTGAAGCAGTTGCCGAAAAACCGGCAGTCCCTGTTCTTCTCCGCTACGATGTCGCCAGAAATCCTGAAGCTCTCTAAGGGCATTCTGGGGCAGCCGGAACGCATCACGATCAAGCCGGAGCAGGCTACCGCCGAGCGTGTGGAGCAGAATGTGTACTTCGTGACCAAAAAGGACAAGCGCAAGCTGTTGCTGCACTTGCTCAAGGAAAATGAGGTGGACTCCGCCCTGGTATTTTCCCGCACCAAGCACGGGGCCAACCGCATCGCCAAGCAGTTGGACAAAGCTGGCATCAACGCCGCTGCTATCCACGGCAATAAGTCGCAGGGCGCCCGCCAAAAGGCACTGCAAAAGTTTAAGGACGGCAACCTGAATGTATTGGTCGCCACCGACATCGCCGCCCGTGGCATTGACGTGGACGAGCTGTCCTACGTGGTCAACTTCGACCTGCCCAATGTACCGGAGACCTACGTGCACCGCATCGGCCGTACGGGCCGGGCGGATGCAAGCGGCATTGCGCTGTCTTTCTGCGATACGGAAGAGCGCGCCTACCTCAAAGACATACAAAAGCTCATTGGCCAATCCATCCCCGTTGTTGACGAGCATCCTTTTCCGGATGACGGCACAAGAACAGAACCTGCCAATGGCAACGGGCAGCACCGGGGCGGGGGGCAACGTTCCGGCCGTTCTTCCGGGGGTGGCAACCGCAACAAGCGCCGCAACAATAACCGGCGCCGCCGGAACTAGGATCGAGCAGTAAAACAGTATCAATAAGGCCGCCAAGGCTACCTGAGAAAGCGGGGGAACCCGTTCTTTGGTGGGCTTGGCGGCTTTGGTTTTTTTCGGATGCCGCCGCAGCGCAGAATGCCATCAGGCAACAATTTCAGGGTATGCTTAGTGATGGGGGGAAGGCGCAGGAGGTTTTCGATGCCAATCCAGCTTTTTTTCAGGGTAACAATATCATTGATGCTCCACAATTGCAGAGTATCGCTACTGACGGCAACCTTATCAATCATCCTGTACTTGATTTTATTTCTGTGAACTGAAAACCAGATTAAAAATATGAATTGGAAAAAAAAGGATGTTACTGTCAAAATGTATTCTGGTAAATCTGACTTTGATTGGTTCTTTGGAAATTTATTTTTTCAATCTCCAAATCAGAATCTGTCATTGTGTGATATAGAAAACCCAGTTCAAGAAGCAGCTATAGAACTCGGTAAGATGGATGGGATGCTTTTAGAGTCGAGCTGTTTCAAAAGTGGGGTCTTTTTAAGAGACTCTGCGGGAAAACTCTATAATTCTAGTTTAGTCGCCAATGAAATAGGTGAGCTTGAATATTTTAATGTGAATTCCGAATACAGGCCTGTTTCTTTACAGAGAAGTTGTCTAAAAATGATTTGTAGTAGTTTTAGTTTTTCTCAACAAAATGATTG
>CAZNSK010000290.1:0-3656 GCA_964575505.1 uncultured Phaeodactylibacter sp. | reverse complement strand
CAGGAGTTCAAATAATTTATGGGGCAGAACCTTGGTCAAAATATGAAAATGATTATGGTAGACTATACTTAGGAGATTTTGATGGGGACGGTCTAACTGATATTATGCGGCAAATTAATAGATACGGTGGTGGTGAAGTAATGTTATCAAATGGGTTTGGTTTTGAACAACCAGAAAAATGGACTTCTCATGGATTCAAAGGAAGAACTTGGTATGTGGGAGATTTTAACGGAGATAACAAGGATGATTTAATTAGGGTTGCTAACGAACATGGCGGAGCAGAAGTACTCCTCTCAACAGGAACAAGTTTTTCAAGTGCGAGTAGATGGACAGCACATGGATATAATAATGGAGGCTGGTATGTAGGAGATTTCAATGGAGATGGGAAAGATGATTTATTAAGGCGAAAGAATAAGTATGGAGGAGCAGATGTGATACTGTCTACAGGTTCTGGATTCTTATCAGCTAAAAAATGGACAGGACATGGTTGGGGAGGAAGACGAGGAAAATGGTTTATTGGAGATTTTAATGGAGATGGGAAAGATGATTTATTAAGGCGAAAGAATAAGCATGGAGGAGCAGATGTGATATTGTCTACAGGAACTGATTTCTTATCAGCTAAGCGCTGGACTAATCATGGATGGGGAAGATTTCGGACTTGGTTTATAGGAGACTTTAATGGAGATGGGAAAGATGATTTAGCAAGAGACCTCAATGAGGATTTTAATTTTTCTGAAGGGTTTAATGTAATACTTTCTTTAGGAAATACTTTCAAATCGGGTGAAAGGTGGTCTTTATTAGGACCAAGGTTTAATTCGGAATATATAGGCGATTTTAATGGAGATGGGAAAGATGATTTATTATATCCTCAAAAAAGGAATAATAGATGGATTGGAGTTGAAGTACAACTATCAGACGGAAATGAGTTTAATAGATAAATTGGAAGGCAGCAGCGAACAATGGCTACGACGACAAGCCTCCTAACGTCGGCCTGCGCGTAGCCGGGACGTTCTCTTCAATTAGACAAAATCAAAATGATGAAAATCAAAATGAAGTATGCTATTTTAACCGGATTTTTGACATTCTTTTTTTATGGATGTGAAAAAGAAAATAACCCCTGTGACATACACAAAGAAGGTGAAAACTATATGCTTAGCGATTCTGCTAAAACTTATGTAAACAACTACATTGGTGCAGATAGAATAATTTTCAAAACACTAGCTGGCGATGAAATTTCTTTTAATGTAATTGAGAAGGACACGATTAACTCATATACAGAACCAGTTTCTTGTGAAGTGGACACTCTTCAAGGTCAGTTAGTTAGGGGCACTTCCCAATTTTTGGGTTATTCATTGATAAATAATTCGATAACATCAGAACCACTAATAGTTAGCCTACTAGAATTTCCTGAAATTCCGTCTCGACAAGCACAGGAATCTCTTGTGATTTCTATCGGAGAATATTTATCAGATCGTTTTGGCAACGGAGATTTACTTTTAGACTTAAACTTCAATATAAACAATCCTCAGTTGAATTATCTTGATAGCATTGAAATCGCGGGAAAGACATTTTATTCAGTATATGAACCGAACTATCCAGCATATATACCAAACCTTGAAATAAAATACAGCATGAATGAAGGGATAATATATATAAAAGACCCGCAAAATTTATTAGAATATATCTATGAAAGAAAAGAGTGAAAACTGAAGAGAACAATGTGTATGATGTTCATACCTCCCATTCGGTCGGTACGCCACATACACTTACCGTTGGGTGCCACCGCCCCTACAGTGAACTTAACATCTATGAAAAAGAGTAGGGTGGGAGCCCTGCCTTGTAGACTGCAGACAAAACTGGGAAATCGCAAAATGGGAATTTTAGTCGGCCCAGAAATGTCAGGCAGGATTAGTGAGGCAGGGTAGCAGAAGAAAAGCATTGCTCCTAAAAAGTTAATCGAACTCCATTGGAAAAAGCCGGGTCCCAGAAGTAAGCGCGGCCTCATGAATGGAGTAAAAAGGGGAATATCATGTGGGAGATTTCGTCCAGGGGGCTTGGAACTATAAACGGTGGGGGGACTGAGAAGATTTTGAAATTTTGGTGTCTTGGATAAGCTGTTTTTCAAACGGTTGCGAGGTGGAGAGAATAGGATTTCTTACCTAAAAGAAAGGTTGCTGGCTAAAGAAAAAGAGTTGCTGGCCGAGGGTGAATAAATTAGGGACGGTAGATTGGTGGGGAGAGAAATCATTTGCACCTAACGAATAATTGAAAGGGATTGAATAAGCGCCCCCTTAATGAACCCTCCGAAAGATTTGAAGGATTGCCGCTTATCGTTCACTTCGATGAATAAAAAAGGGAAAGCGGCGGCACCCAACAGGAGCTACACACAATGGGGGTAGATTTGCTGGAAACAATAAGTGGAAGTAGCAAAACCGCACAGCCATCAAAAAGCCAGGCTTTGACAAGCTAGCCTTTTTGCTGGCTGCACTGTATCTTTGAAATGGGGATGAAAAGGGTAGATTAAGAGTCCCCCACTGCGTGTAGCCGGGCCGTTGGCTGCAAGCAAAAACAAAAGTAAAACATATGACTGTAGAGAAAATAAGCAAAGAGATCTTAAGAATATGCAAATCGAAAAATAAATCTTATAAAGAAAATAAAGATAAATTGGTTAACTACTTTAATCAGTTACGATATATCGAATTTGAAAATGAAGAGGAATTGGCAGTATTGATATCATTGCACAGAGAATTATCAACAATAAAGAATAGGAAAGCGAGCTTTTTGGAGGAAGAAATAGCAAGATTAATACTTGTGAATTTGCCAATACGAATCAGGATGGCGGATGAAGATATCCCAGAAGATAAAATTGAGGAATTAAAGGAAAACTATGAGTCCAGCCAAAGAATTGATTTGAGAATGAGTTCAAGATTATTAAAATACGGGAAAGAGGTTATAGCTAGCAAAGACGATAAAAGCAAAAGATATAAAAAAAGAGTTAAAGAGATAATACGGATGTTAAATGAATTGCAACGTTTTTATAAAATAAAAGGAATCAAGAAAGTTTTTGAATCTAAGATTGAAGATAAATACAAAGACCTTCAATTTTTTGCATTATATGGGCTAGAAGTTTATTTTGCTTTTTCAGGCGACGATAATTTAACAGAGGAGATAAGTCAAGAATTAGAAAGGATAATCAATGTGACAAAAGATCGAGATATTGCTACAACTTGTTGCCAAATATTAATCAATGCAGGAAAAATCAGTCAATTTGGAGCAGTCTGTAGGATTGATGAGTGGAAAGATAGAAATTGGGACTAATGAATGATTTTAAGCCTGCAGCCAACACAGTGCAGCCGACAATACTCCGCTGCGCTCCGTACTGCGGCTGCACAACCCGTTGTGTGCCAGATCGTATCAAAATCGAATATTTTCGTATCAAATCGTATCAAGGCTACGGAATAATCGTATCTTTATGGTATGAAAGAGAATGTATATAATTTCCAATTAACTCTAGACTGGAATCTTTTAAGAGTAATCAGCCAAATTGATAGATTTGATGCATCCTGGTCATCCATTGAGAAAAAAGAAGGCCAAAGCTTAAAACAATTAAAATCTATTGCAACCATTAGAAGTAGGGTGTGTAATCTGAGCCCTTT
>CAZNSK010000289.1:0-3663 GCA_964575505.1 uncultured Phaeodactylibacter sp. | reverse complement strand
AATATAATTACGAAAGGGCAATATTGTTTAATTTTTCAAAATGTCTAGTGGTGTGAGTGAAGAAAATAATTCAAATTTTTCCCTCCTTTTATTCCTCCTTTGCCTTGATTATTAATCAGGGCTGTAAAGTGAAATTCCACATCCTGTGTATAAAAGTAAGAGCGGCGCTTCCGGGAATACTCAATTGAGGCACCGAGTTCGCGCAGGTCATCTAACAGCTGATATATCGTCCTTTCGCAAACTTGTAGACGCTGTGATAACTCCTCGGCATTGCCAGTCCCTTTTCTTCTAACCAGATGGTGTAAACGGTCTAATTTCTGAAGACGTTCTTGAAAAGTCATTTTCATATTGACAGGTTTTTTATAGGTTAATCATTCTAATTTTTCACTAAATCAAGGAATTGCTCGAACACACGTTCCAGTATCCTCCGGTCTTTCGTAATCACTACCGCCTGCCCGGTTAGACGTGCTGTAGCAGGTAGTGTGATGCCATAATTCGTCCGAAGGGCATCCTGCAAGTTTGCCTTGGCTCCGTATGCCCAACTGCCATCCTCTTGGCTTTGGGGAGCTTCATCTATTGAAGTAATCTGAGCGGTGAGTTGCCCAAACTCTGCTTCCGGGTAAGCATCCAGGCTAATTCGTACCGGAGCACCGACATCAATTTTTCCGATGCCGGCTGCAGGCAGGAATAAGTTGACAGTAATGGTTTCTTCTGAATAGCCTTCAGGCACAACAGTGCCCAGGTGGGCACCCGCCTGAACTACTGCCCGCGGCTGCACATCCGGCTGTAGCTCTAGTTGCCCACTGACTGCGCTGCGCAATAGATTTTGGGCTTGCCATTCTTCCAGGCTGCCTATGAGCTGTTTCCTCGTTTGCTCAAGGGCTTGTTGCAGTGTGTTCCGGCTTTGAAGAAATTCATCCTTTAAGTTAGCAAGCTGTGTGATGAGCTGCTGAATTTGCACCTCATTTTGCAGGAGGGTGACCTCAAGGGCTTTCAATTGCCGCTCGTATTGTAAGACTTGTACTCGCTGCTGCTCCCACTCGTAGGTGCTTCGTACCCCCTCTCGATGTAAAGCATCCGTGCGTTCCATTTCACTTTGCACTAAGGCTTGCTCCTCTTCAAACACTGCTTTTTGTGCCCGGTAAGCGCTGCTCAACTCATGCAGTGACCGTATTTCCTGCTCTATTGCATGCTGCCGTTCCTGAAAAATAGACCGCTGCAGGAAATTATTCCAATCTTTTGCAGCCTGCCCATAACTAGCCCAGGCGTTCTGCAGACTCCCCAATTCCAGCGGTGCGTCCAAAGGGGGCAACCCTGCAGGCACTTCGCGTAGCCCTCTAAGTAATTGTTCGACATGCTTCCAGTTCGCTGCACTTTCGAGTATAATGATGGGCTTATCCTTAGACACCTTTGCTCTATCCTTATATAGTATAGTATCAATACGTCCAGAGCCTAACGAGCGTAGTTCGTGCGGTGGGCGATGCTGTTCCAATACAGCAGCAGCCGGTAATTCATCTGGATATCGGATCAGCCAACTAAGCAATAATCCTATACTGATTACCAACCCAATAGCTGAAATCCCGAAATGCATAATCCATCCTGGAGGATGGCCCAGCATTTCCTGTAAATCATCCTGTGGGGCAGCTGCTCTTATCTCTATTCCATTTGGTGAAGGCATGGTATAATTCTTTTTCTGGGTTAATTGCCGAGCTCTAATTGGTTTTTCACGAGGGTGTAGTAAGCTCCGCCCTCTGTGACTAGACTATCATGACAACCTTCTTCTACAATCTTGCCCTGATCAATCACCACGATTTTGTCTGCGTGCCGGACCGTGCTTAACCGGTGAGCTACAACCACTACTGTCCTTCCCTGGAAAAACTGGTTGAGCTGTTCCATAATGACACGCTCGTTATTGGCATCGAGGGCATTAGTTGCCTCATCGAAAAAAAGGAACTCTGGGTCTTTATAGACCGCACGCCCAATGAGCAATCGCTGCCGCTGCCCCTGGCTGATACCATTGCCTCTGGCACCAATAATGGTATTGTACCCTAATGGCAGCTGCTCTATATAATCACGGATATTGGCAACATGTACCGAGTGTTGAAGCTTCCCAATATCGTAGCTGCCAAAGTACCCCTTTTCGCTTTCCGCAATATTATTGGCTATGTTGTCCGAGAAGATATAGCCATCCTGCATCACCACACCACATTGCCGCCTCCAAACGCTCGGTCGTATACGCGCGAGGTGGGCTGATCCAATACTTATATTGCCTTTCTCCGGTTGGTAAAATCCTAGCAGCAACTTGAGCAAAGTTGTCTTCCCGCTCCCGCTTACACCTACTATTGCCGTCACCTTACCTCGAGGTATAGTGAGGTTAATATCTGCCAGCGTCCAGTCATGGAGCCGGTTATAACGAAAATAAACTCCATTGAGCGCCAAGTCACCTTTAGGAATCAAAGTGGACTTGTCATTATCCTCGGCGTCTTCAGGAGATTGGTTTTGAATCTCCCCCAATCGCTCCAGGCTAATCCTCGCATCCTGGGCACTACGTACAAAGCCTACCAGTTGGGTGAGCGGTGCATTGAGCTGCCCTAATATGTATTGAATCGCCAACATCATACCCAGCGTAATCTGTCCATCTATAACTGCTTTTGCAGCAATGAATGTGATTACAATATCCTTGAGCTGGCTAATAAAAGTGGCGCCACCATCCTGGTATTGTGTGATAGCCAGTGACTTGATCTGAACCTTGAAAAGCTTGGCTTGAATTTCAGCCCACCGCC
This sequence comes from uncultured Phaeodactylibacter sp., assembly GCA_964575505.1. Lineage (GTDB taxonomy): Bacteria > Bacteroidota > Bacteroidia > Chitinophagales > Saprospiraceae > Phaeodactylibacter. The sequence goes on along the minus strand of CAZNSK010000289.1, from coordinate 880 downwards.
AACGCCGCTTGGCCTGACTATCTTGCAGCTTTATTTCCTGCATACCCTGTACCAACTCGATAAGGGTATCTTGATTGTCAGACATTTGCTGAAAAGCACGGTAATCAATCTCCCGCCTTCTCCTAAGAAAGAATGCAATCCAAATCATATACAAGGCTGCGGCAACTGCAAAAATTAAAAAAATGGTGACCGAGTAATAAAGCAGTACAAAACTGAAAATGACTAGATTAAAAACAGAGAAAATAACAGACAAAGCCGATTGGGTCAGAAACACCTCGATCCGCCGATGGTCACCTATGCGCTGCAGCAGGTCGCCCGTCATTTTGGTATCAAAAAAACCGATGGGAAGCCTCATTAGACGAGAAAGAAAATCGTTAATAAGGCTAATATTAATACGAGTGCCAATGTGGAGCAGTATCCAGTTTTGTATGAACCTTACCGCAGTTTGGCTTATAAATAAGACCAAGTGCCCGATGAGTATCAAATATATAAACCCTATATTCTGGTTTTGTATACCGATATCTACGACTGACTGCGTCAGAAAGGGAAATACTAAAGAAAACAGCGAGCCCAACAACAGTCCGACCACAAGTTGAGAGAGCAGCCTGCGATGGGGTTTTAAATATTGCAGGAGATAAGCGAATCCTAAAGGCTTACTCTGGTCCTCTTCTTCCTGATAAAAGTGGCCTCCCGGCGATAGCAACAAGCATACCCCCTTCTGCCCATCAGACAACCAACCTGCCTTAAATTCTTGCGCTGGGAGCCTGAACTTACCGGCTCCTGGATCTGCGACCCATACATGTTTTTTATTGGCTTTGTAAACTACTATAGTCCGCCAACCCAAAATTTGTGATTTCTGACTTGCTCTTTTTCCACCTCG
>CAZNSK010000288.1:0-3752 GCA_964575505.1 uncultured Phaeodactylibacter sp. | reverse complement strand
AGATACGGCCCGCCTCCGCCCCTTGTTTGAGGAGGGTATCGTAGCACCCTTCGTAGAGCGCATGGGTGATCTCCGGGTTCCAGTCGGCCACTACAATCCCGAAGGAAAAGGGCTTGGCTGAGGGGAGCTGGTCTTCGTCGTAAGTGGATAGGTTTTTCAGTGCGCTTGCCATAATTGATTTTGGATTGAGTAACGGTTGATAACAAACTGTGGATACGGCCTTACGATTTACCTGTTGCTAAAAAAGGTAAGGCTCTCATCAAAGAAGAACCTTACCTTTTTGTAGCTGGTTTAAAAACCCAGGAATTTATCCCTGAGAAGCGCGGACGATGTATTTTTCGATATCCCGGCTAACGGGGGAAGCCGGATACTCTTCCTTGATGCGCTCGTAGGCAGCTTTGGCGTCTGCCATATTGCCGTTGCGCTCGTGCAACATGCCCATCTTTTTCAGGTAGTAAGGCGTCAGTACTTCGTTGTCGCCGGTATTAATGGCTTTTTTATACTGCTTCATAGCGGCATCGAAGTCGCCGAGTTCGGAATGCGCATCTCCAATAGCGCCGTGCTTCATCACCGGGGTGATTTCGCCCTTTGCGCTGTAGTCCTTCAGGTAATCCAGGGCAGCTTCGTACTTCCCGAGGTGCAGGTAAGACACGCCCGCGTAGTACTTCGACAAGTTGCCGGCATCGGTGCCGCCGTAATTGTCGATAATATCCAGGAAGCCCATATAGCCTCCACCGGGGTTGGTCAGCGCCAGGGCAAACGAGTCCTGCTCAAAGCGCTGCTGGGCGCGGTACATTTGCTCCACCGCTTCCTGCTGTTTGGGCTTTACGTAAAAGTTCTGGTAAGCCAGGTAGCCGCCAATGATCAGCACGATGGCGACTAGCCCGCCAAAGATGTAATTTTGGTTTTTATCCATGAAGCCCTGCGCCTGATCGCGCACCTCCACAATATCCACCAAGGTCTCGTCCGTCTGCTTCTTATTTCGTTTTCTTCTTGCCATTATCGTACAGTTTTTGAAAAGCTGGGCAAAAATAAGGTAAAGTTTGATAGCCGCAAATTAATTTCCTTAATTTCACCCAACGCAAATCAACCCAATGGTATGGCGTATACTTATGAGTACCCACGGCCAGCCCTGACCGTGGACTGTGTGATTTTTGGACTGGACGAGAGCCATCAGCTAAAGGTGCTGATGATACAGCGCAAGAACGCCCCTTTTAAAGGGCAATGGGCGCTGCCGGGCGGTTTCGTGGAAATGGAGGAGAGCCTGGAAGCGGCAGCCCTGCGGGAACTAGAGGAAGAGACGGGGGTAAAGGAAGTGTTTATCGAACAGCTATTCACCTTTGGCGCGCCGGACCGTGACCCGCGGGGCCGGGTCATCAGCGTTGCCTACTATGCCTTGGTCAATCTCAGCGAGCACCCCGTGGAAGCGGCCTCTGATGCCCGCCGGGTGGAGTGGTTTGGCGTAGACGAACTGCCCGAGCTGGCCTTCGACCACCAGCAGATCCTGCAAACCGCCATCGCCCGGCTCCGCGCCAAGGTCCGCTACCAGCCTATCGGGTTTGAATTGCTGCCGGAGCAATTCACCCTTTCTCAACTGCAAAAACTGTACGAAACCATCCTGGGCGTCGAAGAGCTCAACAAGCGGAACTTCCGGACCCGCATCCTTAAAATGGGTGTACTGGAGGAAGTGGGCAAGCAGGAAAACGTAGCCCACCGCCCCGCCAAACTCTACCGCTTCGACAAAGAAGCCTACGAACAGCTCTTCCGGGAGCGGTACGACGATCTCCTGCGCCGGGGCGTCGACTTCGAAATTTAATGACGTCAGCTGCCTCCAACCATGCTACTTTTCATCCCAAAAACCATCCACTGTATTCACCGCTTGCTGCCTCTGGCCGCCCTCTGCCTCCTTTTGCTGGGGTGTAAGAATGACCCGCCCGCAGCGGAAACAGCAACACCTCCACTCCCCGGACGAGCCGAAGATTTCGACAAGGCGGCTGCCCCCTGGGGCTTTATCAACCGCTCGGGCCAGTTTGCCATCCCCCGCCGCTACGACGAAGTCCGACCCTTTTCAGAAGGCCTGGCAGCAGTACGGCTGGGCGGGCACTGGGGGTACATCGACCGGCGCGGGCAAATGGTGATCGAGCCGCAATTCCAGAGCGCCTATGCTTTCTGGCAGGGGCGGGCCCGGGTGCTTACCTACGAAGGCAATCAGATGGGGTTCATCCGCCGGGATGGCTCCTGGGCCATTCCACCCACCTATGCACAGCTGAATGACTTTGTGCAGGGGCGGGCCCGCGTGCGCATTGACGGGCAGTTTGGCTACCTCGACACGGCGGGCCGGTTGTGCATCCCCGCTGAATTCCAACGGGCCTCCGATTTCGGGAACGGGGCGGCGGAAGTCAAAACCGCCGGCAAGTACGGCCTGATCGATACCGCCGGGCGCTGGCTCATTGAGCCGCGCTACGCCAAAATTGCGGTGCCTTCCGGTGGCTGGGCCCGGGCACGGCAAGACGGCCAATACGGCTTCCTGAACCTGGACCAAGATAAGGTGCTGCCCTTTGTTTGGGCGGACGCCCGGGACTTTCAGCAGGGGCGGGCCCCCGTTAGCGCGGATCAGCTCTACGGCCTGATCGATACGGGCGGGCAATTGGTTACGCCGGCCGCCTACCAGCAGTTATGGTACGCAGGGGAAGGGCTATGGGCCTTTGAACAAGAAGGCCAATACGGCTTTCTCAATCAGCAGGGCGAAGAAGCCGTGCCCGCTCAGTTCGACCAGTTGATGTCGTTCAAAGAGCAGCTCATCCCCTACCGGATGGGGCGTCGCTGGGGCTTCCTCCATCAGGACGGCCGCGTCATCACCCCTCCGGAGTATGGCTTGGTGTGGAACTTCTCCGAAGGGCTCGCCCGGGTCGCCACCCGGCAGGGCATGGCTTTTATTGATACGACCGGTGCCATCGCTATCCCTAATAATTTTAGAGATGTACGGGATTTTTCCGAGGGGCTGGCACCGGGAAGGTAACCTCGATACGAAAAAGCAAAAACCAAAGATATGATTAGCATTATTATGGGATCAGACTCCGACTTGCCGGTCATGCGGCAGGCCGCCGATGTGCTAAAGGAACTGGACATCCCCTTTGAGGTCACCATCGTTTCGGCTCACCGGACGCCGGAGCGGATGTTTGAGTTTGCCAAACAGGCCCACGGCAGGGGCATTAAAGCCATTATTGCCGGAGCCGGTGGGGCTGCCCACCTGCCCGGTATGGTCGCCTCCCTGTCGCCACTCCCGGTGATTGGCGTCCCCGTGAAGTCTTCCAATTCTATCGACGGTTGGGACTCGGTTCTATCCATCCTGCAAATGCCCAATGGCGTGCCGGTGGCCACGATGGCCCTCAATGCTGCTAAGAATGCGGGCATCCTCGCCGCTCAGATCATCGGTGCGCAGGATGAAGTGGTGCGGGGCCGTATTGTGGCTTACAAAAAAGGCCTGGCAGAAGGGGTCAAAATAAAGTATACCCGCCTTGAAACGGAGGGGTATGAAGATTACCGGAAATGAGTTGAGCTGGAAAATAGGCTTCATCATTTGAAGTCAGGTGGCGGCTTTGGAGCCGCGACCGGATGGGCGTTCTACTCAGGCCGCGATTCCATAATCGCCGACTGGGTGTTTCCGCCATGACGTCTGTATGCTGAGCCCAACCACATAGCCCGGTGCTTTTCCATTTCCATGTCCTTAGGGGTCGCGCAGTAATAAGTTA
>CAZNSK010000287.1:0-4026 GCA_964575505.1 uncultured Phaeodactylibacter sp. | reverse complement strand
AAAAGCCCTGAAACGGCAATTCCATTTCAGGGCTTAAGGGCATCCGCCGGCAGGCAGCATTACAAATCTTTGTTAGATACTTGCAAATACTTTTCCAAGGCAGTTGCCATTGAAGTGATGCCCGGGGCCGGCACTTTAATGTTGATGGTCAGGCCCTGCTTTTCCACCTCCCGGCTCGTGGAGTTGCCGAATACCGCCATGCGGGTATCGTTTTGTTTGAAGTCCGGGAAGTTTTCGTAGAGGGACTTGATACCGAGCGGGCTGAAGAACACAAGCACGTCGTAGGTAACGTCACTCAGGTCTGACAGGTCGCTGCTGACCGTTTGGTACATCATGGCATCCTGCCAGTCAAAATCACTTTCCTTCAAATAAGAGCTCACTTGCTTAGCTCCCAGATTGGAGCAAGGCAGGAGGAACTTTTCCTTTTTATGCTTTTTCAAAGCCGGAGCAAGGTCTTGGATGGTACGTTTGCCTACAAAGACTTTCCGTTTGCGGTAGACAATAAACTTTTGCAGGTAATTGGCGATCGCTTCTGAGAGGCAAAAGTATTTCATGTCCTGAGAAACTTTTATTCTCAGTTCTTCACAAATTCGGAAATAGTGGTCGATTGCATTTTTGCTCGTAAAAATTACCGCTGTATACTCATCCGGTTTGATCTTGGATTTTCGGAATTCCTTAGCTGATATCCCTTCTACGTGAATGAAAGGCCGCCAGTCGATAGTCAGTCCATATTTCTGTTCCAACTCATAGTAAGGAGAACGCTCCGGCTTAGGTTGGGATATTAGTATCGTTTTAACCGGCTTGTAAGTTTCCTCTTTAGCTTTGCCATTGGCTGCCATGCAACAACAATTTTTGGGTTTTTAGCCTTTGCTCTGATGCCTGATATAAGGCAAGAGCCACCTGAATCAATTGTACATTAACAACTTCACGAGAATTAAAACAGGGGCTATTTCAACGGTGCAAATATACAACAAAAAGTGAAACTTATGAAAGGCAATAAATCGGCTTGCGGAAAGCAGGCTGCGCAAAACCATGAATAGGTACACCCCGCCGATCAGGCCAATCAGGGCGCGGATGACCCCCCATTTCATCTCCTCCGGCCCAAAGGCCAGCAGGCTGTTGCCCACGATCAAGCCCAGGCCCAGGATGAGGTTGAAGACGACAATGGTAAGGTTATAGATTCTCACTTCTTTATCCACCGGGAAAATCCACCGTATCAGGGTAAGCAGCAGGTGCTTGCCCAGGAAAAAGGCAGTTATGCCCAAAATGCACCAACCCAGGCTGCGCCAAGCGGAAGGGGTTACAGGGTTCTCGTAGTACTCGGTAAGCAGGAATATCAGAAAGCCGGCGTTGAGCAAGAACAGGCCGTAGAACAAATAATAAGGCAGGCTCCCGCCCCCTTCGCGCTCCCGCTGCAGCTGATTCATCAGGTTGTCGTTTCGAAAAGCCCGGTAAGCCCGCCCGAGCTGTGCCCGAAACAGGGTAACCAAAACGGTAAGCAAAAAGAATATAGCAGCGGTAACAATTAATACCACCCGGCGGTACCGGCTTTCGATGGTCACGACCGGCTTTGGGGAGAAAGCCGGGTCTTCGGCCACAGCGGGTTCAGGCGGAAACAAAGCCGCGCTCTGCTCAGCGGGTGGCACGACATCGAAGGGGTTGCCCACCGCCCCTGCCGGTTCGAAGAGAGTATCCGCCACCGAGGCTTCAGGCAGCCGGGGCACAAGGTCAAAGGGGTTGGGCTGCCCAACCAAGGCGGCACCGCTCCCCGTAAAGGCGAGAAGCACTAAGGCCCAGGGGCGAACCAAAGCTGATATGTTGCCAAGCATTATCACAAGCCTTACAAATGTAGCGCTCTGCATGGAATAATCCATGAGATTCGTTTTTTTGTTAAAGAGCTGTTAACCATTTTTCTATACTGCCGAAGGCTGATATTTTAAAGGCAAGTTAGCACAAAACGCCAAAAATGAAGAATAGCTTGATTTTCCGGGTCATCATCCTGGGCGCTATTGCCATCGCCGGCATTATCGGTATGCAAGCTTATTGGGTGATCAACACCTGGAATATCAATGAGGAAGAGTTTAGCAAAAAGGCCAGCCTGGCTCTATACCGGGTGGCCTGTGGCTTGACAGACTTGAACGGAGGCGACCTTCCGCCCCGCAACATTGTCAACCAAAGGACGACCAATTATTACGTCGTCAACATAGAAAGTGAGATTGACGATGACCATCTGGAGTACTTCCTGCAAAAAGAATTCGAGCGCCTGGCACTCTACGTTGATTTCGAGTACGCCGTCTACGACTGCAACACGAATGAGATGATGTATGGCAACTACTGCAGTTTCAACCCTTCCAAGCAGCCGGACTTGACGGAGCTTGGTGATTTGCCCAAAGACGAAAAGTTCACGTACTACTTTAGCGTCAAGTTCCCCAACCGGTCCGGCTATTTGTTGGGCAAGATGCAGTTGTCGATTTTCTTCTCCGCGATTCTGCTGATCGTGCTCGTGTTCTTTGCTTATTCCATGTATATTATGTTGCGGCAAAAACGGCTGTCGGAATTGCAGAAGGACTTCATCAACAATATGACTCACGAGTTCAAAACGCCCATTTCTACGATCAAGATATCGGCGGAAGTTTTCGGCAACGCCCCTGAGGTACAGCAAAACCCGCGATTGCTCCGCTACGCCGATATCGTACGCGAACAAAATCAGCGCCTGAACAGCCAGGTAGAAAAAGTACTGCAGCTGGCCCGCATCGAACAAGGCAACTTTGAGCTCAAGCTGGAATCCTTTGTGCTGGCCGAGGCCCTGCAAGCGATTGTGAACAGCACCGCTGTACAGATGGAAAAACAGGGTGGCACCCTGGAAAGCAACATCAGGGTTGGGGAAGCCTGCATTGAAGCCGACCGGCTGCACTTTACCAATATACTGCACAATCTTTTGGACAATGCCATAAAGTATTGCAAGGAGCGGCCGGAAGTCCGCCTTTCCGCTGTGCAGAAGGACGGGCAGGTGGTCATCTGCATTCAGGATCAGGGCATCGGTATTTCCAAAGAACACATTAGCCGGGTTTTCAGTAAGTTCTACCGGGTGCCGACCGGAAACGTGCACAAAGTAAAAGGTTTTGGCCTGGGCTTGTACTACGTCAAGCGCATCTGTGATGCACAGGGCTGGCCCCTTCAGATCGACAGCGAAGCAGGGGCAGGCACTACGGTTACCCTCATCATACCGTTGCCTCAGCCTGGCCTGCAACGGTGGTGGCATAGCCTCCGGCAGTCCTTCCTGTCGCCTATTCGCCGGACGTCAAGCCGCTTAACCAGTTTTTAAAACCCACCAGGAAGATTTATGAAAGCACACCTTTTATATGTAGAAGATGACGAGAGCCTTAGCTTCGTGACCCGGGACAACCTGGAGCTGCAGGGGTACACCATTACGCATTGCGCCACGGGCCAAGCGGCTATTGACAAGATTAATGGTGAGGCAGCGGGGCCCTACGACCTGTACATCCTGGATGTCATGCTCCCCGATATTGACGGTTTTGCCATTGCGCGGCATATCCGTGAGCGAGACGTGCACACCCCCATACTCTTCCTGACCGCCAAATCCCTGAAGGAAGACCGCCTGAAGGGGCTCCGGCTCGGAGGCGACGACTATATTACCAAGCCGTTCAGTATTGAGGAATTAATGCTCAAAGTGGAGATATTTCTGCGGCGCAGCCGAATCGCTACCTCCTCGACTTCTACTGCCAAATATACCTTGGGCCATTATCAATTCGACTACCAAAACCTTGCGCTGGAAGGAGCAGGGGAACCCCGGCGGCTCACGCAAAAAGAGGCTGACCTGCTGAAGCTTTTCGCCGAGCGGCGTAATGAAGTCATCCGCCGGTCCGACATACTCAAACAACTGTGGGGGGAGGATGATTACTTTCTGGGGCGCAGCCTCGATGTTTTCATCTCCCGGCTGCGCAAGTACCTACGCGGCGACCAGAAGCTGAAGATTGAGAATATCCACGGCGTTGGGTTCCGGCT
>CAZNSK010000286.1:0-4050 GCA_964575505.1 uncultured Phaeodactylibacter sp. | reverse complement strand
AAAGCATAACTACGGCAAAGGCCCAGACTGCGTAGACCACCCAAAGCGGGAAGCCGTAGCCCTCGGGTCAACAGGAAGCGGCTCAGCTTCCGGTTGTCTCGCATCTTATGCCGGTTCAGATAGATGGATACGCCCGCTAATAGGACAAAGGCTGGGGCGCACAGGTGGGTGATCCAGCGCGTAAAAAACAGAGCGGGCGTGGTGGTCTCCAGATCAAGCGGATTGTTCAAAAAGGAGCCGTAGTAAAAGAAATACCGCACATGGTCCAGGACCATCAGTATCATGACCATCCCGCGCAGGAAGTCGATGGCGTAAATGCGCTGCCGGCGGCGCTGAAAAGCTTCGGTTTGGGCAAGATTAGCATTCATACTGAGGTCAGCATCGGTTTTGAGCAGGCTTTTTTAGCCTGAGCCAGATGGTAGGCAGACCAAACCGGCGCAGGCAACAAGCGCCTGCCACACGGGTTGGCCTGAAGATACCATTAATTAGGAATAGCAAAATGCTTGCGATAAGTAGGCGGCGTGATGACCACGTACTCCTGCACTTCCATACCGGTCATTTTAGACAGGGTTTTCTCCCGGATTTGCTTCATGACGGAACTGCCGTAGGCTATTTTCAAGGCTTTGTCGGCGGCTTCCTTGCTGTCAAACCAAGTGTGCACCATCAAGTGGAACGGGAGTTCCGAATCGTCGGTAGCGGAAAAATTGTAGGAGTACCCTTGAATATCCGGCAGGCCGATCACCCGTTGAATGTAATGCTTCATAGTGGTCAGCTGCATATCCTCAAACTCCATATCCGGCTGCTTCATGCACAGGTAGGTAGCCTTATAGCCATCTTTCCAGGCCGGCTTATCCGGATATACCATCATGACTTCCTCTGAGACGACCATCGGCGGGAATTCCGCGAATAGCTCATTCGCATCAGCCAAGGCCGGCTGAGCCTCCTCCGATTCCATCGCGGCCTGAAAAGCGGCTTCGTCTTCAAACCAAAGCTCGGCTATGGCATCGTAGGGCGGCTCCTCCTGCTCGCTGCCGTACAGCTCGGGCTTGGGGAAATTGACGATATATCCCTTGAGCCCGGGCATGGCAGCCGCCAGAGGGATGTGGGTTTCCAGCATGTAGTCGATGAATTCCTGCTGGCTCATATCCTCCTTCTTCGTGTCAAAGAAGGTGACCTTGTAGTATTGCTTGTCATAGGACTGCGCCCGCAGGCTCGTCAATCCAGCAAGCATCCCCAGGCTAAGCAACCAGACAGCAGCGGTTTTAAAAATGGCGTTTTTCATAATGTGTAAAGCGTTTATTTAAAAAATGTAAACTCATTCTTAACGCATTTCTGCACCCCATTGCCTTCTTGTTAAGTATTCTACAGAATGCCCCCTCGGGCCTTCTGTAAGTCTTATATTCCTAGTAACTTTAGGGGAGGGTGTATAGGAATTACAATCGCTAAATAAGCGCTGCCCCGTCAGGGAGCCGTCAAAGAGCTTAATATGGAGGATATTACTAGCGTGAAAGAAACGTCAAAACCGCAGTTGCGCCTGAAACTGCAGGGGCATCCGAACATTTGGTACCAAGGAGAAGAGCTAACGGCTCTGCGCGCGGTCAAAGCCCGGGCGCTGCTGTACTTCCTGATCGTGGAATGCCAGGTGAACGGGCAGGCGAGTTTTCCTAAAGAAAGACTGGCGGAAATGCTCTGGCCAGGGATGCCGATTCCTTCGGCTCTGCAAAACCTGCGGCAGACTGTATATCGCATCCGTAAAGCTGTACCCTCAGCGGGCCAGGAGGCTCCCCTCATTCTTACCGACCGTCAGCAGGTAGCGCTCAATGAGCAGGTCGGCCTGGCTTCAGATTTGTCCTGGTTGGCTAATAATGAAATGGGGGAAGCACCGGATAGCGCTGTAGAAAATGCCTTGGCCCAATTGTCGCCTCCCTTGCTGGAACACTTTTCTGTACCAGATGCTTCCGGTTTTGATGAGTGGGTGGACAGCATGCGGGAACGCCTGCGGCGCAGAAAGGCCGAGTGGCTGCAGGCCCTAGTCCGGCGGTATGCTGATCAGCCGGAAGCAGCACTGCCCTTTGCTGAACACCAGGTTCAATTGCTGCCCTACGATGAGGCCAGTATGCGTGATTACCTGCAGCTGCTCCAACGGGCTGGCAAGCACCATCAGGCCAAGCGCAGCTACCAGTTTTTTGCTGAAAAGCTGCAGCGCGACCTGGGGCAGGCCCCTACTGCTGCTCTTGCTCATTGGCCTACCGCTTCGCAGCCTGCTGATCCCCGGGAAAAGCCGATACAAAATGGAGATATCCCCACCCCAAAGTCTGCGTTGGGCAAGTACGGTGTATTAGCGGGCGCTCTGCTGTTGCTGGCCTTTTGGCTGGGCAGCCGGTTTTTGCCCCAGCGGCCGGAACCGGCAAGCTGGCGCATTGCAGTACTCCCCTTTGACAATCATACGGACAACGCCTTCTTGGCCGACGGCCTGACCGATGAGCTCATCATTGCTTTGTCTAAAGTGGACGGCATCACCACCATCTCCCGGCAAGCCTCTGCCCGGTACAAGGGCACCGACAAATCCTTGCGACAAATTGGCGAAGAGCTCGGTGTGCCCTACTTGCTCAAGGGAGCATTGTCCGAGCAGGAAGGAGGCTGGTACGTGCGGGTAGAGCTTGCCGCTGTGGAAGACGGCCATCTGGTATGGTCCGATGGCTTCCACCAAAAAGAAGAAAAAGTATTCCTCTTCCAGCAGAGCATTTCCCGGGAGGTCATCCGCAACCTCACCGGCAGCCTGGATTTAACCGGGGGGTATTTGGTACTTCCCCCTACCGAAAACTACCAGGCCTATAATGCCTATCTCAAAGGGCGCAATCTTTCCTATTTCGCCCATCCGGATTCTCTGGAAAAAGCCCTTACGCTTTTTAAAAAAGCCACCGCCCTGGATCCAGACTTCAGCCTCGCTTACAATGAGCTGGCTAAAGTGTACTGTACCATGGCCGGCAGCTGGGGCGACAAACGCATTGAGGAGGTGTACCCAAAAGTAAGGGCTGCCCTGGACGCTATCGTCGGTGACCCTAATCTGGAAAGCTCCTACTACCACAACTTGGGCTGGATGGCTTTTTGGATGCTCGACATACAGCAGGCAGAAAGCTACCTCCGCCGCAGTTTGTCTATCGACAATAAGGAGGAGTACGCCATTGGCGGGCTCGCCATGGTTTTATGCCTGCAGGGCCGGTATGAAGAATCGGAAGCCCTCGCCAAGCAGGGGCTGGTAGATAACCCCCATCTCTTTTGGAACTACTTTGCGCTGGCGCAAACCCATTACTACGCTGGAGAATGGGACAAAGCGGCGGCCGCCCTGGAAAAAGGGCTCGGCCTGTACGACCGCCACGCGGCCAGTATTGGCCTGCGCGCCAATATGTATACGCTTCAGGGGCAGCCCGGGCAGGCGATCGAGTACTTGCAGTCTATGCAGGACGAGCCATTAGAACAGTGGGGCAGCAATTTGCTGGGCTTCTTAGGGCTGGCCTACCTCGCACAGGGGGAACACGGCCGGGCTATGGAGTTGTGCCAAACTCTGGAAACCCGCCACCGCGCCGGGGAGAAATACTGCGCCAGAAATGCTGCCAAGATCTACGCTGCCGCCGGCCAGCCCGGCCAAGCCATAAGCCTCCTGGAAGAGGCCTTGGAGCAGCGCGACAACGAACTGAACTGGATTGGCGTGGATTATGCCTTCCGCCCCCTGCACAATGAACCACGCTTTCAGCGGATTTTGCGGGCGCTGGGGTTGGAGGGAGTGCTGCAGTAGCCCGATTAACCGAAGCCGTCAAAGCGCTATTGAATGCCATAGCCCATAAAGATTATGGTAGTGGCAACCCGATTCAGATAAAAGTATACGAAGACAGGATCAGCTTTTGGAATGCCGGGCAACTACCGAAGAGCCTCACGGTTGATAGTTTGTTGACCGACCACCCTTCTATCCCGTTCAACCCTGATCTGGCCACTACTTTTTTAGAGCCGGCCTTATTGAAGCCTGGGGGCGCGGGACGCTCAAGATTATCG
>CAZNSK010000285.1:0-4085 GCA_964575505.1 uncultured Phaeodactylibacter sp. | reverse complement strand
AGGCGTTCGAAATCGGAAAAATTATTAGTGTACAGCGCTGGCACCTCTGCCTTCAAAGCCGCCTGCAGGTGCAGCGCATCGTAGATCACTCCGCTGACCAGCCCCTTTTGGGCGCATCGATGGAGGGCGGCTTCGTAGTCCTGTGCTCCCAATTCGATGGTAGATACCGTTTTCCTTAAAGAGGTGATCAGCTTGGCTGCAGCAACTGGCGATATTTTATTCCCTCCTGGAAACCTGGTGAGGTTAGCATATAACTCAGCATACAAGTGCGTACTTAAGCAAACCACTTTACCATACTTTACCGCATCCCGGAATGCAGCTTTGCTCACCTTATGCAAAGGGTGCGCTTCTACCATGGCAGGAAATAAAACGGAGGTGTCAAAGTAACTATTCATTCCAAACCATTTTCTTATCAAAGTAGGACTCACGGGTCTCTTTCATAAATGCAACATTATCAAATTCACCCTCTTCGTTCTTCCCATTATGAATAACGGGCAACCCAAAGTCTGTTACTTCTATATCATCTGGTGTAGCTACATCCGCAGCTGCCAGATAAATAATTTCTGTGTCTGACACACATGACAGCTCCAATTTTTGCCCAGCCTTCAACCCCAGTTCCTCCCGAACCTTTTTGGGGATTAGAATGCGCCCAAACTTGTCTATTTTGACTTCCATAATCCTTATTTTGCCAATAAAACTAAAAAATTGGCAAAACAGTTCCAATAACGGAATGCTTAAACCCGACGCAACAATCCGGAATCAAAATTGTCCATTCCGGCATATCCTTCTATTTTAGCCACTCGGATCAAACCCAACCAAGCGTATGCCTATGCCCGACCAACAAGACCAACCGCCTTTGCCCGATGACGGGCCGCCACCCATCCTGAAGACGTGGAACCGGATGTACCTGTTTGTGCTTATCCTGCACGCCATTATTATCACCCTTTTCTACTGGTTTACCAAGGCGTATTCCTAATACCTGATCGTTCATTGCGAGGCGCACGCCGCCGCCCTCCTAACCAAAGTACAGAGCAACCAAAGCGCACATGAAAATACTTGACTGGATTGTAATGCTGGGCACCTTACTGAGCATCGTAGCCTATGGGGTATGGTATACTCGCAAAGTAGATAACGTACAGAGCTACCTGCTGGGCGACCGGGATTTGCCCTGGTGGACGATCGGTTTGTCGGTCATGGCCACACAGGCAAGCGCCATCACCTTTTTGTCTACCCCCGGGCAAGCCTACGAAGATGGTATGCGCTTTGCCCAGTTTTACTTTGGCCTGCCGGTGGCGATGGTGGTCTTATGCATCTTTGTGCTGCCCATTTACTACCGGCTGAAGGTCTATACGGCCTACGAGTATCTCGAGGGGCGTTTTGACCTGCGCACCCGGACGCTTACCGCTATCCTGTTCCTCATTCAGAGGGGGCTGGCCGCGGGGCTGACTATCTACGCACCGGCTATCATTCTGTCGACCATTTTGGGCTGGAGCTTGCGGTGGACCGTCATTTTCATTGGTGCCCTGGTCATTTTCTACACCATGCTCGGGGGGACCAAGGCCGTCAGCGTCACCCAAAAGCAGCAGATGATCGTCATCCTGTCGGGCATGTTTATTGCGGCGATGATTTTGATTTTCCAGTTGCCCTCGGACGTCGATTTTGGCGATGCCGTGGGCGTGGCTGGCAAAATGGGCAAGCTCAACGTTGTCGACTTCGCATTCGATCTGTCCAACCGGTACAACTTTTGGTCGGGTATGATCGGCGGGGTGTTCCTGTTCCTGTCTTACTTCGGTACGGATCAGTCGCAGGTGCAGCGCTACCTCAGCGGCAAGTCCCTGAATGAAAGCCGGCTGGGGTTGCTTTTCAATGGCATTCTGAAGGTGCCTATGCAGTTTCTGGTGCTTTTTGTGGGCATACTGGTATTTGTGTTCTTTCAGTTCAATCAGCCGCCCATCCACTTCAATTCAGCCAATCTGGAGAAGCTGGAAAATACCGAATATGCCGACGACCTTGCTAACCTGCAAGCGCAGCACAACACCCTTTTCCTGACCCAGCAGGGAGAGGTCCGTGCCCTGATGGATGCGATTGAAGCCGAAAACGAACCCGCCATCACGGAAATTCAGAGCCGGCTGGAAGCCCTGCGCGCAACGGACAAGGAGCTGCGCACTGCAACCAAGGATTTGATCCTGGAAGCTGACCCGGCTTCCAAAACCAAGGATACCGACTACGTCTTCATCACTTTTGTGACTGAATACCTTCCGGTAGGGCTGGTGGGCCTGCTGCTTGCAGTGATTTTCTCGGCTGCCATGTCGTCTACCGCTTCTGAGCTGAATGCCCTGGCTACGACCACTGTGGTGGACCTTTACCGGCGCAGCTTTGCCAAGGACAAAAGCGACCGGCACTACCTGAATGCGTCTAAGGCGTTTACGGCGGTTTGGGGCGGCATTGCGTTGATTTTTGCAGCCACCGCCAATTTGTTTGAGAACCTCATTCAGGCGGTCAACATCATCGGCTCCCTTTTTTACGGAGCGATCCTGGGCATTTTCCTGGTCGCCTTCTTCCTAAAAAAAGTGGGCGGCCAAGCGGTTTTCATTGGTGCACTGATCGGGGAAACCATTGTACTGGTTATTTTCACGCTTAACTCCATAGGCATCATCAATATCGCCTACCTCTGGCTGAACCTGATTGGGTGTACACTGGTGATGGGCATTGCGTGGCTATTAGAGCAGATCATGCCGAAAAGGTTAAGTAGTTCATAAAGCGCGCTCCTATCCGTTAAAGGCGCGCTAAAGTAGGTAAGGTCAGGCCTCGCTCTGCTCAGCGGTTCGTATTTTCAAAGCCAAACCATTTGGTATGAAAAAGTACATTTACCTACTGCTACTCCTCACCGCTTGCCAGTCCCCGCAGCAGGCCTTCGAAGCCGGCGAGTACGACAAAGCCTTCAAAAAAGCCCTTGCCCGGTACGAGCATAGTCAGGGCGACCCCGAGCTCCGGACACTTATGCGGCGGTCTGCGGAGCAAATCCTGCAACGCGAGCACGACAAACGCGGCCAACTTTACGCCTCCGATGATCCCGCGGACTGGGCGAAAGCACTCGACCGTAATGTAGACCTCCAAGAGCAGCTCTCCCCTGCCCTGCCCTACCTGCAAAGTACCCTGCAGTTCGAGCTGGATGGGCTGCAAAGCGAATACCAGCGTACCCGCCCCTTAATCTATCAGGCTTACCTCGACCGTGGCCGGCAAAGGATGCTGGAATTTGATTCTACAGGCCTCAAAGCCACCGCCCAATCGGCCTACTTTGACTTCAAGCATGCAGCGGAATATACCAGTACTGCGGCCGAGGCTTCACTCGACTCCCTTCTGAAGGCGGCCCGGGCAATGGGAACGCTTCAGGCACGGGTGGAGCTCGACCCGCCCTTTTTCTACCGCTTCGATACCGAGCGGGCACTGGACGGCCTCGATGGGCCTTCCGGGTATTTCTACCAATTGAGTTTTAACCTGCACCCTGAAGAAGCGGACTGCATCGTACGGATCAACTTCAGTGATGTGGATGTTGACGAATGGGAGGACAGTAGCGAAGACTACCATACCAAGGAGGTCATCACCGGCCACGAAACCAAACGCGACACCAGCGGTAATTCTTATGAAGTACCTGTTTACGAGGAAGTTTCTGGCACGGTGGCCTACATCACGCATCACAAGCGGGCGAGCCTTTCCGTATCGGTGAACATCATCAATCAGAGCGGGCAGTGTACGATGTTGGGCTGCTCCTTTTCTGATCAGGTGGAAGCCCGGGATGAGCAGATTGAGATTTCGGGGGATACGCGGGCGATCCCCTCACATATCGAGGAGACTCATTTCAGCGACCTGCCTGATGATGACGATTTGGCGGAGGGCCTGATTGATGCGCTGGCACGGAGGATAATCGGGTGCCTGCGGTAAGCAATCACTTCGTATGAAAACAAATTGCACTTTTTGAATAGCCTGGCAGCAGTTGCTATTTACCTCACTATTGGATAAGCTGGAGCAGAGCGGGAAGCTCTACCCCAGCAACTGGGCAATAAGCTGGAGCTGAGCGGGAAGCT
>CAZNSK010000284.1:0-4145 GCA_964575505.1 uncultured Phaeodactylibacter sp. | reverse complement strand
GAGAGGACGACAAAGGTAGCTTAATTAACTACCTTTGTCTCCTACTCGATTTTAAGCAAGGCGCGCTTAATGTTTGCGCTTTTTGCGGTATTCGCCTATATTTGCATCTCAATCAATACGGCAATACTTTAATTCTATAATAGTCTGACCTGGTAGTGCATTAATTTGCACTATCAGGTTTGTTTTTAAAATATACATTCATGAAAGCTTTAGCCGAAGCCTACAAAACCAAACTGGAAACCCTGGCTGGCGAAATCCAGGAATCTGAGGAATTACGGGTCTATCTGGAAGAAGAGGAAGAAGAACAGTACATGCAGCTCAAAGAGATGTACGAGCCGCGCATCGCTATGGTCTACGACGAAGTGGCGAACGAAAACCCCCTGCAGCTGATCGCTTTGGAGACACTGCTGCTGCAGCCTGAATTCGAAGGGCTGTACTTGCCCAAAATCCTTGGCTTTACTGTACTGCGGGGCGAGGTCGACCAGGCTCAGATGAAGTATACCCGTACGCAGGACCATTTCAAGGAGGTTCTGATGGCGATTTGCAATTCTGCTAACTTTGACCTCCTGCGGAAGCGGATTGGCCAGTCCATTCAGATGGGGTTCGCTCTGAGCAGTGATATCTGGGTGACTAACTTGATAAACGAAGTTGACAATAAGCGTGTGCGCTACTTCCTGCAGGGGCAAAAACTGGACCGCTACCGGGTGCTTGAAGAGCGGGAGCGGGGTTATCAGCGCTATCAGCGGCAGTTTCGGAACGAAAATTATATGTCGGCCGAATTCCCGGAGCAACTTTCGGACCTCAAAACCCTGTATTCTCCGCTTAAGCGGTTCCTGCTGTACCGGGTGAAAGGCCAATACGACAACAGCAGCATCATTCCTCCCCTGCGCGCTTTTGTAGAGAATAAAGATTTCAAGGGGTACCGGGAGCATATGGAAGTGATGGTGCTCTACGCTGCTTACTTTGACCTGGAAGGCGATGACCTCGACCACCTGAGGACGCATTTTAACGAGGTGCGCAAACAAATGGAAGGCTTCCAGGAAGAATACCTGGAGTATCTGCTGGAGCTCCATCTGCTGGAAGAGGTCATTGTAGACCCCGATGCGGATAAGCGCATGTCTGCCGTGATGGACCACAAAATCAAGGATGACCTCTCCGGCTATTACAGCTTGCTGGATGAAGTGCACTCCAAAGGCTATACCACTGACGAGGCGCAGGAAGCAGTGAAGGCATTCTACGTTAATTATCAGGGGCTAAGCACCATCAACGAATGCCTGCGGCAAACTATTTATGGATATTTCCACCGCCTGGTGAGCAACCTGGAAGTGAAGGATTACCCGGAGTTGTTCGAAATTTCTAAGCTCTACCCTGTGTATATGAATATCTTTGCCAACCAGCAGTTTAACCAGCAGCTCAAGGAGCTGAGCCTGGGCTACGTGCGCAAGCTGCTCAAGCACTACACAGACAAACGGGGCAAAGACTACCAGGATATCAAAAAGTTTGTTGCTACCACCTTCCAGGACTTGGGCTTCCTCAAAGAAAAGGAGGTCGTGGAAATGTTCAAAACCCGGCGCAAGCGCAAAAAGACTTCCTAATCCGCAGAGAAACGAGATAACCCAAGCCCTTCGCTTTTTCGCGAGGGGCTTTTTTTTTACTTTTGACAAGTACTCACAAATTGATCAATGGACCCCATTCGCCGTCTTTTCAACAGGCTACACCGTATGCTGACCGGAAGTTCCGATGAGGCTCCATTGGGCATCATCAAGCAAAACGTATACACCATGGTCAACAACATCACTTTCTCCACGGATATGGAAACGCTCTACCTGATCGATAATGGCCGGGCGATTGCTTTCCCCCTCAATAACAAAAAAGGCATCCTCATTGGCGTGCTCAAAGGGCAGCTGACCGTTGCTACCGACTTTGAGCCGCCGGCTCCTGACCCTGAATTCAGGACGCCGGAAGGCCGCTCGGTAGGGTTTGGGCCGGCCAAAGAAGTTAAGCTGGCAACTAAAAAAACAGTCTGGTCGGCGGCATACCATCGGCGCCGGCGTATTCTTTCTTTTATTGGTGCTACAGAGGTGGAGGTAAGGGTAAGTGAAGAGGTCGATTACAAGCCGGAGCTCGTCTTCTTCGACCTTAAGAGCTGGGTCCTTAACATCCGGCGCCAGGGCGATGCCATTATCGTAAAGCCGGTGGTCGTTAAGGAAGAGGATGGCCCGGACCGCTAGGTTTGGGATTGCGTCTGCGACCTTAGGATATCTTTTAGAGCTACCCCCTCAAGGCGGCTGTTGACCCAGTTGAGCACAAGGTCATCCATGCCCAGCGGGACCGTTTCCGCTTTGTCGGATTTTAGGGTGCTCAGTTCGGCTTTGAAGCCAGCCAGGGCTTTGCGGCGGCTTTCGGGAGGCAAGGCATTGATCTTTCTGAGCCACCGCAGGCAGGCCTTGAAGAAAGCCATGGGGGTTTCTTGCCGGGGTTGCAGGGCCCGCCTCAGAGCCCGCAGGGCAGAATCGAATCGGTCGATATCGTCCGTATTAAAGGCAGCGATCAGGTTGATCAGCAAGGTGGCCAGGCGGAACTGGTCGCTGTCTACTTTCCGGTTGTAGTTGAACAGTACTTTTTCTGACCATTCCTGGCACTGCATGGGCTGTTCGAGGATGAGCAGCAAGACGGTAATGTTGAAGGTCATGATCAACTGGCTGACCGGGTTGAGTTTGTAAGTTGCGATCCCTTCTTCCACTTGCTGCAGCAGCTGCTCGTAGCCTTCCTCTACGCCCAGGTTAATGTGGTAAAGCAGTTGGTAGTTGGTCATTTGCTTGAAGATCAGGCGCTGGTCGTGGTAGCTGCCCGGCTGCTCCCGCTTGATGCGTTGAAGCAGCGCTTCAAACTGGTCGTATTTCTTTTGGGAGTAAGAAGCGTGGAGGAGGTTGAAGACATCCGCCAGGTAGCGGTTGTATTCTTCTGCTTTGATATTCGGGTAGGCATCCCACCATTCTACGATCTTAATGTAAAAGGTATTTGCCCGGTCGATATCGCCCATCAGGTCGCTAAGCAGCGCATTGCTCTGCAGAAACCGCCGCTGGGCGTGGGCAGTTTCAGGAAAAATGGGGGCATCATCCAGCAGATGCCTGGCAAAGCCGGGGGGCTCCCGCCGGCTGTTCAGAGCACGGTGCTTCTCTTTCTCTACCTGGATCTTGTAGGCAATAGAGAGGTATTGCAGCTCCTCATTGATGTGGCGGATGCGTTCGTCTTTATCCGCCAGCAGGTGGTCGATCTGCGCCCCGTAATCGCGCTGCTTCATTGTCCAGACATAGTTGAGCTGCTCCCGGCTGATTTCCAACAGGGCCAGTTGGTCGTCCAGCTCCTGGGCGAGCCCCTTGGCTTGATTGAGCCGCTCTTCGCTCTGGGCGTAGAGGCCGCGGTTGTACAAGTGGCTGGCATCCAGTATCATTTCTTTGATGCGGGCGTTGCGGGACTTGGAGCTGTTGTAATCCCGCATACTCTTCAGTATGGCTTCGTACAAATAGTGCTTGTCTGTAGGCAGGCTCTTGCCGTATTTGCGGCTGAGTTTTTCCTCGTCGTAATCTTGCATGGCGTTGATGCTCCTGAACAAGTCGAGGTACCGGCTGCTGCGGCGCCCGCTTTTCTGAGCATCCAGGGTGAAGTAGCGTTTCTCGGATTTGGACATAGACTGTATGAGGTCGAATAGTGCTGTTTTGTTTTTCATGCGTAAGTACCGTTAAATTGATAAAAAGTGCCGCTTTCTGGATTTTTTACACCGTTCCCTGGTCAAAATCAGGTTTTTTTGAAAAAAGTCCAATTTTTTTACTGCCTTTAGAATGTAAAACTAACGGGTTTTGTTGGGGTGTGCAATTAAAAGTTTATTGTATGTTTTTATCATTGATAATTAGCTGTTTGTGTTTTTTTGATTTTGCTGTGGCGAAGGGGTGCTCTTGTAAAAGTACAGCCTTAGAAGTTTAAAGTTGCCTGCATTCGTGGTTTGAGTGCCTTGCCAACCTGCCCTACATTTGTAGATGTAAGAAGCAAACAACGTTATTTGAAAAGGCTGCAAGACTTACTATGAGAAAATATAGTCCAACAACTTAAGATTTGTGAAATTATGGCGCAGCTATTTTTTCAGC
>CAZNSK010000283.1:0-4152 GCA_964575505.1 uncultured Phaeodactylibacter sp. | reverse complement strand
GCAAACCGGCGTACCATGGGATGTTTTTCCCAAATTTAAGCGATTCGCCAGACAAAAAAGGGGAACAACCCTTGTAAAGTCGTTCCCCGTCTACTTAGCTTAACCTATTTACCTATTCTTACTAAAGATGCCAGGCATCTTCAAAGCTCTTTTGGAACTACAGCCGGTGGCTGCGCCCGATTGTCTTAGGTGTTGCCCAAGAAGTGTTCGTTTGAGTGTTTGTCAGGTCAGAGACCTCTAATCGTATCCCGTAGGAAACTTTGTTATGATGTTTGTTGCTATTTCTATTACCAATGGCGTGCCAAAACCTTATTAATTCTGAAAATCAGCTTTTTAAGCATCAATTAAATCAATATTTAATCCCAAATCAAGACATTTTTCCCAAAATGGGAATTTGTTGCAGCCATTGGCCTAGCCGCAGCCACTGCCCTGGGCAGCAGGCAGGTTATTGAAAACCGCCCTGGCTGAGTATATTTGCACAAATTTGAATCTATGGGGATCGTTTATCTCAGGTACCTGCTCATTTTTCTATTTTTTGTTTTGGGTGCCGTTCTACAGTTCAAACTAGGCATAGCCCAGGCTTGGTATTTGTACGCCGGCGGGCTATTGCTATTGCTCACCCAAGTGCTGATGGGCAATGTCTGGACGGCGCACAGCCTACTGAAAAAAGGTAAGCCGCTGGATGCCGAAAAGGTGCTCAATCAGGTGTGGTCTCCCAATTGGCTGCTCAAGCGCAATCAGGCCTATTACCACTTTACGAAGGGGCTGGTCGAATTGCAGCGCAAAGAGCTCGTGCCCGCCCGGCAGCATTTGGAAGCCGCCTTGTCTATAGGTATGGAACACCCCAACGACAGCGCGCTGGCTAGCCTCAACCTGGCGCACATCCACTATGTACAGCAGGAATTTGAGCCAGCCCGGCATTGGATGGAGCAGGCCAAAACCTTCCCGGCCAATGATTTGCTGATCAAGGAAAACCTGGATAAACTCGAGCAAGCCCTGGCGGCACGCAACAACTAAGCTTTCGGGAATGTTACGAAAGTGATGCTGCTAAAGCCGCACAATTATTACATTTGCCAAAAATTAAACGTTTCTGATGCTCACGATAAATATCTACCTCAAATTTGCACTGATTGCCGTCGGCTTGATCGGGGGCATTGCGCTCTGGGCCACCCTTGGCATCTGGTACGGCATTTGGTTTGTCATCCTGGGCGTTGCGATGCTGGCATCGTATATCTTCTTAGGCACTGTGCAATCAGCGGCAGCTATGCTGCAAAGCACCGACTTTGACGGGGCCAATCAGCGGCTCAACCTGACCCTGAAGCCAGAATGGCTATATGCCACCAACCGGGCTTACTTTTACATGATCAAGGGGTCTGTTGCCCTTGCCCAGAAGGATGTAGAAGAAGGCGAAAAGTGGCTTAAGAAAGCCGAGGAAGTAGAGGTGCCTACCGATAATGAAAAGGCTATGTTGCAGCTACAGCTGGCTAATATAGCAGCTTCCAAGGGCCGCTGGAAACAAGCCGAACGGCATTACCGCATTGCCAAGTCTTGTAAAATTACAGAGCCTAACATCAAGGAACAATTCACTACTTTTGAAAAGCAGTTTAAAAACCGCGGCACTGCTAAGCAGGCGGGTCGAATGGGTGGAGGCTTCCGGCCGGGTGGCAAGCGGCGCCGGCCTAAGATGCGGTAGCGGATCAACGCCCCCCCTGCCTGGGCAGCAACCCTCTCACTAGCGCATTCAGCAGGATAAGGGCAGCACCAAACAGCGCCACCCGTGCAATCAAGTCGCCCCAGCGCACATAAAAAGTAACGTGGCCGCTAAACAAAATATCCTGCCGGATAGCAGCTGCCTCATCGTAGCGGGTAGGCTGCTGAATATCCCCCCTTTGATTGATGAATGCTGAAATGCCCGAATTGGCAGAGCGGGCAATGCTGCGCCGCGTCTCTATGGCGCGCAGGGAGGCAAAATACAAGTGCTGCCGGTGCCCGGCGGTATTGTCCCACCACCCGTCATTGGTCATGATGAAAATCGCTTCCGCCCCCTTGCGGATATAGCCCGTCACGTACTCCCCGAAGATAGACTCGTAGCAGATAGCCGGAGCGACCTGGCCAGCATCGCTACTTAACACAGAACGCTCCGGCTGTGTACCAATACCCGCAGTGGTGCCTTCGAGCCGGTCTACCAACGGCTCCATGAAGAAAAAGACATCCTTAAAGGGGAATATTTCGGGGCCGGGGACCAGCTTGGATTTTCGGTAAAGCTCAACTGCTTCGTTCCCCATCTGCAATTGCAAAGCTGCATTCAGCACTTCGTAGAACATGGTATCCTGGCTGCTTTTGCGGACTTGCATTCTAACGTTTGGGCTATGGGTTTCCCCTTCCTCGAAAACATGGTAGGCATCTACGCCGGTGACCAGCTTGAGCCCGGGATAATCCCCAAAAGCTACCCGCAGCCGCCGGATAGCCGGATACTGATTGATATTCCGGTCGTTGATCAACCCAAAACTGGTTTCGGGATACACCAGGTAATCGGTTTCCGGCCGGACCACCTCCGATGACAGCTCTATAAAGCGCGCTACCTGCTCCCGTTCCGGCAAATTAAATTTGATGTAATGGGGCTCAAAGTTGGGCTGCACCACGGCCACTTCCCGGGCTTCCCCCTGGGGTGTATAGGTGACGTACAGCAGCAGGGAGATAGCCATCGGCAAGGCTGCCAGGCCAAGCAGCTGTAAGAGCGGCTTACGGTAAGCAGCCTCACCGGTGTAGGCTTTCCAGGTTTTCAGAGCCAGCAGGTTTGCAACCCAAATCCAAAGGCTGCCGCCGAATGCTCCGGTCACGCTATACCACTGCACCAGGCTTGGATACTCGGCAAAGCTATTGCCCAGGGTCAGCCAGGGCCAGGTCAGCTCCCAATTGAGGTGGATGTATTCGAATGACAGCCAGAAACAGATAAGGGCAGGGTATTTCAGCCCGGGCATTATCCAGCGCGTGGTGTGGAAAAGCAGTACCGGGATGGTCATGAGCAGCGCATTGACCCAAATAGCAAACACCCCGGCTGCAAATGCCGTATTCGCTACCCAATAGGTGGCTATGACATTCCAGACCACAAAGGCATGGTAGGTGTATTTAAAAACCGCCCACCGGCTGGACTTCCTTTTCAACTCGCTTATCGCGGCTTCCACCAGCAGCAGCGGCACAAAGCCAATCAGCATCAGCCAGGGCAAGGGCAGCAAATCAGGAAAGCCCACCCCAAGCAGCACCCCGCTCAGCGTAGACCACCCCAGCCACCTCCAGCGCGCCGGCCGGAACCATTTAACCGCAAGGACTAAAGCGCCCCATCCTGAAAGAAAAGCCAGCAATGGCCGGTACCCCCAGAGCTGCCCCATGCCGCCCCGTTCTACCATATCGGCACAAGCGTATATGCACAGTATAGCCAATATAATAATGGAGGTGAGGTGCAAGCTTTTTTTCATGGGGCCAATGAGTTGAGTCAGCGCAAGTTTAAGGAAAAAAGCCCGCAAATGTTGAGCGGCGGGCAAGCTTAACCATTTGTTGACGGTGCCTGCCCCAAATCGGCAGACGCCTAAGGGCTTTGCATGGCGGCAAGGCAACCGCCCTGCTTGAGGGATATTTCTCGTGCCCGTTTAACCACCTGGAAAGCTACCAAGCCCGGTTCTCCGGGGAAGAGCAGGCGCAAAAGGGCAAGTGTAAATATGGAAGCATTTGCAAATTGAACCAATAGCCGCCGGCCCGGCCTACTATTGCCTACTGCCCCCGCCCGACAAGCGTGCCCGCTCTTCTGAAAAGTCCAGACCCGGCAGCCGGGCTTCCAAATTGCTGATGCAGCGGAGCTGTTGCTGAACAAAAGCCCGGTGGGCAGGCGCATCGGGGAAACGGGGGCGGTGCCAGCTCGCCCTGCCCACCTTTTCAATTTCCGCCATTATCCCCAGCGTGCTTGCTTCAAATGCCAGGCTCTGAAAACGCGACCAGATATAAGCAGCCGCCTCCGGGCTAGGGTGTACGTAGTCCGATTTATAGAACCGGTAATCTCTCAGCTCATCCATCATAATTTCATAGGCAGGAAAATAGTGCACATATAGTCCAACAACTTAAGATTTGTGAAATTATGGCGCAGCTATTTTTTCAGCT
>CAZNSK010000282.1:0-4304 GCA_964575505.1 uncultured Phaeodactylibacter sp. | reverse complement strand
GCGTGCAAAAGAACGAGTCTAAATCGGTAAGTTATTGTTGCGCGACCCCTTAGCCCTAGGCAGGCAGCAAAATCGCCACCACCCGGAAGCTGCCGCATTTGTAGCTTTAATATCAACATTCTGCCGCTCTCAAGCCCCCTTTCCGAACATTTTAACAATTGGCCCGTAAACCACGTTTAAAAGCAACTTAGGCTAGTGGAGTTTGTTACTTCCTTTCCCCCCCGGCGTCAAATAAGCGTCGCTAATCGTCCGGTCGGTTGCTTTAGCTGGTACAACCGTAGCGGATGATTAGACCGGATTTTTTCGCATGGGTTATCATCGCTGCCGGGGCTTTAACTGTTAAATATATACGGCTTGATTGGCCAGAGCCGTCAAAAAGCAACTGCATGTTCATCTGGATAGGGTTTATTGCCCTCGTTTTTTTCTTACTGGCCCTCGACCTGGGGGTTTTCAACCGCAACCCGCACGCGATTTCAACCCGCGAAGCACTAGGATGGACTACAGTTTGGGTGAGCCTTTCCTTGTTGTTCAGTGTTTTCGTTTACTATGCCTACAGCAACGCATGGATCGCCAACCCGGAAGCGCTCACGGCGAAGGAGGCGGTGCTAAAGTATCTGACCGGTTACCTCGTAGAGCAATCGCTGAGCATGGATAACATTTTTGTTATCGCTATGATTTTTACCTACTTCAGCATCCCTCAGAAATACCAGCACCGGGTCCTGTTTTGGGGTATCCTTGGGGCGCTTGTTTTTCGCGGCATTATGATCTTTTTGGGCGTGGTCCTTATCCAGCAATTCGCTTGGCTGACTTATGTGTTTGGCGTTTTCCTGCTGTATTCAGCCTACAAAATGTGGTCGGCGGGTGAATCAGTGCACCCGCATCAAAATCCGGTCATCAAGTACGTGAGCCGCCTGATTCCGGTCACTAAGGATTTTGAGGGGGAGCAGTTTTTTGTCAAACGGAAGCACATTACAGCAGCAACACCACTCTTCGTAGCGCTAATAGTGGTGGAAACCACCGATGTAATGTTCGCTTTTGACAGCATCCCGGCTATTTTTGCGATTACCACCGACCCCTTCCTCATATTTACTTCCAATATTTTTGCCATCCTTGGGCTACGGTCGCTCTATTTCGTGCTTGCCTCTATCCTGGACCGCTTCCGGTACCTGCAGCACGCCTTGGTATTTATCCTGGCCTACGTGGGTGTCAAGATGCTTCTGGTCCATCAGGTACACATCCCCGAATGGCTGTCTCTGGCCGTTATCTTTGTGGCTTTGGGTGCTGGTATTCTGGTTTCGCTCTATCAGCAGCCAAAGGGCGGGCCCACTGAAGCCCCCGGCGAGGCAGCCGCTCAGGATGTAGCCGAAGACACCAAAGAGGACCTAGAAAACCAAGCCCGGCAGCAGATAAGGCCGTAAGCTTACCGCCCCGGCAGCACATCCCGCACCACGCCCCATATCGCAAAGTCCGTATCTGGCTCCAGGTCTATTGTCTCCTCATCGGTTTGCAATTGAAGGCTGTCCTCCCGCATCAGCAGGCGGCAGATGATGAAACTGCCCTCATAGTACGCTGCGATGACCTGCCGGTGCCGGGGTTGGGCGTGCCGGTCTACCACTGCGATGTGCCCCCGGCAGTACCCTTTGCTGCCCAGCGTCTCCTGATTGATGCGCAAAAAGAAAGTATGCGCCGGGTTGCGGATCAGCGCTAGGCTCAGGTCGAGCCGGATGAAATGATACGCCTCGCCGGGCAAAGGGAAGCTCTGGCCATTCGTTTCCGCAAGCTTCATATAAGGGCTCATCTCTTCCATTTCTACAACCGGTACGGTTTGGAAGTCTTCGTAGGAAAGTACCTTCACCATGGCACAGTTTGTTTGGTTTGTGCAAGTTTAAAAACAAATTGTTGTTATTGCAAATCTTTTTGGTGTTTTTAGTTGAGAATAATTTTCCAGCCGTTCGTGGCTTCCCAAATCCTTCAGAGTTTAACTATATTCGGGCGAAAATCAGAGGGCCGGCTGAACATCCGGAATTGGGCATCCTTTGAAAGTGGGGTGAGCTTCGGGTATGCAGAATGCTGCGCAGCGGTGCTGTTCGAACCGCTGCCAACCGTTTTAATCGTACGCATGGGCTTGCCGCTTTTTTGTTGACCAAAAAATTCAGTACAAACATGGCAGATTCAAAAATTACGCAACGAGCTGCGGACAACATCCGGGTGCTCGCCGCCGCGATGGTGGAAAAAGCGGACTCCGGCCACCCGGGTGGCGCAATGGGTGGGGCGGATTACATCCACATCCTCTTTACGGAGTATATGAACTATGACCCTCAGGACCCCACCTGGCCATTCCGGGACCGCTTCTTTCTGGACCCCGGGCACATGTCTGCCATGCTGTACAGTCAGCTGCACTTATTGGGCCATTACACCGTTGAGGACCTTCAGAACTTCCGGCAGTGGGGCAGCCCGACGCCCGGCCACCCCGAAATCGATGTAGAGCGGGGTGTGGAGAACACCTCCGGCCCACTGGGGCAAGGGCACACCTTCGGTATTGGCGCGGCTATTGCCGAACGCTTCCTGGCCCACCGCTTCGGGGAGTGGATGGCGCACAAGACCTATATTTACATTTCGGACGGCGGCATACAGGAAGAAATTGCGCAAGGTGCCGGCCGTACCGCCGGCTATCTCGGCCTGGGCAACGTCATCATGTTTTACGATGCCAACAAAATTCAGCTTTCCAGCGAGGTCGCTGACGTCATGGACGAAGATACAGCCAAGAAATACGAAGCCTGGGGCTGGCAGGTGCAGACCATTGACGGCAACGATCCGGAAGCCATCCGCAAAGCACTGGACGCTGCCACCGCTGAAACCGGCAAGCCCTCCCTCATCATTGGCAATACCATCATGGGCAAGGGGGCGCTGGACGAAAACGGCGAACCCTTCGAAGGACAGGTATCTACCCACGGCAAGCCGCTGAGCGGGGCGGGCGCCTCCTTTGAAAAGACAATAAAGGCTTTAGGCGGTGATCCGGGCAACCCCTTTGCCACCTTCCCGGAAGTAGCCGAATACTATGATAAGGTAAAGGCCAAGAAGCACGCTTACGCTGAAGAAAAGCGCAAGGAGCACAAAAAATGGGCAGCCGGCAATGCCGAACTGGCTGCCAAGCTGGAGCAGTTCCTGGCGGGGGCGCTGCCGGACATCAACTGGCCGGAGATCGAGCAAAAGGCAGATGCTGCAACCCGGAACGCTTCGGGAGCTGTACTGAGCCATCTGGCCGACAAAGTGGAGAATATGGTTGTGGCTTCCGCCGACCTCTCCAACAGCGACAAAACAGATGCATTCCTAAAGAAGACGACGTCCTTCAAGCACGGTGATTTCAGCGGTGCTTTTCTACAGGCGGGCGTCTCGGAGCTGACCATGGCAGCCCTGTGCACCGGCATGGCGCTGCACGGTGGCGTCGTGCCGGTATGTGCAACCTTTTTCGTCTTCTCCGACTTCATGAAGCCCACCCTCCGCCTCGCTGCCCTCATGGAGCAGCCCGTGATTTTCATCTGGACCCACGACGCCTTCCGGGTAGGCGAAGACGGCCCCACCCATCAGCCCGTGGAGCAGGAAGCCCAAATCCGCCTGCTGGAGCAATTGCAGAACCATTCCGGCCGCAACAGCTTCCTGGCCCTACGCCCCGCCGATGTGGACGAAACCACGGTGGCCTGGCAAATGGCTTTGGAAAATACGGAAGGGCCGAGCGGGCTTATTCTGTCCCGCCAAAATATCAAAAGCCTGCCCGCCGAAGGCAGCCGCTACGAAGCAGCGCAGGGGGCCCGCAAGGGCGCCTACATCGTCCAAAAGGAAAACGGCGGCAACCCCGATGTCATCCTGGTAGGCAATGGCTCAGAAGTAGCGACCCTGGTAGCAGGGGCGGCGCTGCTGCGGGACAAGAAAAAGCTTAAGGTGCGGGTCGTATCCGCCCCGTCCGAGGGCATCTTCCGCAATCAGCCCCTCAATTACCAGTTGGAAGTGCTGCCGTACGATGTCCCTACCTATGGCCTTACCGCCGGCCTGCCGGTGACCCTGCGCGGCCTGGTCGGCCCACTGGGCGAGGTCGCTGGCCTGGACCACTTCGGCGAGTCTGCCCCCTACACCGTACTGGACGAGCAATTCGGCTTCACCGCCGAGCGCGTCTACGAAGGCGTGGTGAGCTACCTGGAGGACTTTGAATAAGCCTCCACCTTGCTGGCGTAGAGCTTAATCCAAGCCCCATCGGAGCGCTCTGCCCCAGCTTTATCTTGGATAACCTATCGGATCCCGGTAAAGTA
>CAZNSK010000281.1:0-4330 GCA_964575505.1 uncultured Phaeodactylibacter sp. | reverse complement strand
GCGCACAAAATAACTTCGCCTATTCTAGGTAACTTATTACTGCGCGACCCCTAATCGTCTGCGAGGCTATCGTAAAAGGGCAGGGTCGTATTTTGCATAGGTGATCTGTTGAGTTTACCAGGGATTGACAACTGCTCTATTCAATATTCGTTACCTTTGGCACAATTAGAAAAATAATCGACATGGATACGATATCCCTAGAAAATAGGACGCGCTCAGCCGAATTGTTTGAGGAAGCAAAACACTACTTCCCGGGCGGCGTCAACTCGCCAGTCCGAGCCTTTAAGTCGGTTTACGGTCCTCCTCTATTCATCAAAGAAGGCCAAGGGTGCCGCATTACCGATGAAGACGATAATACCTACATCGATTTTTGCTGCTCCTGGGGCCCTCTGATTCTGGGGCACAACAATGCCAGGGTCAGAGACCTGGTTACTCAAACGGTTGCCAAGGGGACTTCCTTTGGCACGCCGACCCGCCTGGGCAACGAACTGGGCAAGCTCATTATTGACAATAACCGCTACATCGATAAAATCCGGTTCGTCAGTTCTGGTACCGAAGCGGTGATGTCTGCCCTCCGCCTGGCGCGCGGCATTACCGGAAAGAGCAAGGTCATCAAGTTTGAAGGCTGCTACCACGGCCATGTTGATGCCTTGCTTGTCAAAGCCGGCTCTGGCCTGGCAACCTTCGGGGAAAGCACTTCGGCAGGTATTCCAAAGGCTTTCGCGGAGGAGACCATCGTCCTGCCTTTGGATGACCGGCAGCTACTGGACGATACCCTGCAGCAGTATGGAGACGACATTGCCTGCATCATCGTAGAGCCCGTGCCCGCAAATAACGGCTTGCTGCTGCAGGACCGCTCCTTTTTGGAATGCCTGCGGCTAAAGTGCTACAAGTACGGCGTACTGCTCATCTTCGACGAGGTCATTTCCGGCTTCCGGGTCGGATTTGAAGGTGCTGCCGGCTACTACGGCATAAAGCCTGATATTATCACGTACGGAAAAATCATCGGCGGTGGAATGCCGGTTGGTGCCTACGGAGGAAGCCACGAGGTGATGCGCCACATTTCACCGGATGGCCCGGTTTACCAAGCTGGTACGCTTTCAGCTAACCCGGTAGCCATGGCTGCCGGCTTCGCAGCGCTGCAGCAATTGCTGGTCCCGGGTTTCTACGAACAGCTCGAAGCAAAAACCAAACGGCTGGCCGACCGCCTACAGACCTTTGCGCTGCGGCACGACTATCCGCTGCATATACAGCAGATGGCCTCCATTTTCTGGCTGGCATTCACCCGCGAGCGGGTCATCCGCGCTGATCAGATCGAGGCAGGCAGTATGGAGCGCTTCAAACAATTGCACAAGGAATTGCTCAAAAGAGGGGTCTACCTGGGGCCAAGCGGGTACGAAGTTGGTTTCGTTTCTGCAGCCCATTCTGAACAAGACCTGGACGAAGCGGCTTCTGTTATGGAAGAAGCCCTGCACTTGGTCTTTAAATCCACTATCTGATGGAAAGCCGAAGAAATATAAGGCTGCGCCTGCTATCCTACGTGGTCATCGCCTACATGATGATGGCCTTTGCATGGTGGTCAGTCTTGCTGTATACGAAAAACAACGATGCATTTGCGGCTAAGCGCGACAAAATGCAGCTGCTGATGGTTGCGGAGGGTGCCATTAGCAGCGAGGCGGAGTTTCTTCGGTCCGAGCCCTACCTCAAACTGAAGCAGCAGTATCAGCGGCAGGAGTATATGATTCTCGGGGAAGCTGGCGTGATCATTCTTACCCTGCTCATCGGGATGTACCTCATCAACCGGGCTTACCATAAGGAAATGAAGGCTGCCCGACAACAGCGGAACTTCTTGCTGTCTATTACCCACGAGCTTAAATCCCCAATCGCTTCCATCCGCTTGGTGCTTGAGACGCTGCAACGCCGGAACCTGCCGGTAGACAAAACGGACCGGCTGACGCGCAGCGCCTTGCTGGAAACCGAGCGGCTGAATGGGCTGGTAAGTGATTTGTTGCTTTCCGCTAAATTAGAAAACGCGTATCAGCCCCACGAAGAGCATCTGGATTTACCGCAGATTCTGGAGGACCTGATTGAAACTCTGGATGCCAAGTATCCGGATGCCAGGTTTCACTTCGACAAGCGCTCCGCTATTAGTGCTTTCCGGGGAGACCGTACGGGCTTGACCTCTGTGATGCTGAACCTAATGGAAAATGCGGTGAAATATTCTCCCCCGCCTGCGGATATCGAGGTCAGCCTGGAGGAGACCGAGGAAGCATTAACCCTGAGGTTTGCCGATCAGGGCAACGGGATACCGGATAATGAGAAGCCGCTGGTGTTTGGTAAGTTCTACCGGATTGGCAACGAAGATACCCGGAAAACAAAAGGAACAGGTTTGGGTTTATACATTGTGCAGCAGATCGTGCAGGCACACGACGGGCAGATTATTGTAGAGGACAACGAGCCAAAGGGGACCGTTTTCCGCATCGTGCTGCCCGCGGAGCGACTGGATAAAAATGCCGTCCGGCGCTCTGTAGAAATGTCTAAATCATAAACCTAATCATTTTATATGCGGATACTACTCGTTGAGGATGAAGAGAATATTCAGGATGTGATCAAGCTCAATCTTGAAATGGAAGACTACGAGGTGGTGGCGGCAGACAACGGCAAAGATGCCTTGAAGTACGCCAAAGAGCAGCACTTTGACCTCCTTGTCCTCGATGTGATGCTGCCGGAGGTCGATGGCTTTCAGATTTGCGAACAGGTGCGGCTGACCAACCGGGAGGTCCCTATTATCTTTCTTACCGCTAAGGATGCCGCCCAAGACCGCATTGCCGGCCTGAAAAAGGGCGCGGATGATTACCTGACCAAACCTTTTAACCTGGAAGAGTTGCTGCTGCGGGTCAATAACCTGATCAAGCGTACCAGCAAAAGCCCGGATAATACCCCTGAGGAGTACGAGTTTGGCAACAATTGGGTCAACTTTGCAACCTACGAAGCGAAAGGTAACCCGGGGCATTTCACGCTTACCAAAAAAGAGGCTATGCTGCTCAAGCTGCTGGTAGACCGCCGGGGCGAGGTCGTCTCCCGTCAGCAAATCCTGCAGTCCGTCTGGGGCTACGACGTATACCCTTCTACCCGGACGATCGATAATTTTATCCTTTCTTTTCGCAAGTACTTTGAAGAGGACCCTAAAAACCCCCGCTATTTTCTGTCGGTCCGCGGGGTAGGCTACAAGTTTGTTGAAGACGAAGACTAACTCCGAATGTGGGGAAGCAGGCGATTTTGTTTTGCATTAATTTTAAAATGCAAAATTTTTGCTTAATTTATGGAAGATTATCCACCCTAAATCTTCCGCCCTATGATGAATGAACCTATTTCCTCGATCATGACCCGAAAGGTGGTTACGGTCCGCCCTTCGGATACATTGGAGGTCGTCAAAGACATCCTGTTTTTTAAGCATGTCCATCACATCCCGGTAGTTGAAGGCCGGACGCTGATGGGGATTATTACTTCTTTCGACCTGGTCAGGCTGGGCCGTTGCCAGGATGAGTACAAGACAATAAAGGTGGAAGACGTGATGACGCGCAAAGTGGCGACGCTAGGGCCCAACGACAAAATCGGTGCCGCAGCCGAAGTCTTTCTCGAAAATCTCTTCCACGGTATTCCGATCGTCAATGAAGATAAAGACCTCGTGGGGATCGTGACCACACACGATGTCCTGAAATATGAATTCCACAAAGAGTATCCTAACCACAAAATTTACTGGGAGCCTGTATAAGCGTTGGGCTAGCCGATACGCTTACCGCTTCAGCCGGGCTTGTCAATCTCCTAATCGGGGGCGGGGCTCTTGTGAGCTCAGATCGGCGATTGGGGATAAACGAAATCCAGACCCCTATGGCCGTTCATAACTGGGAAAGCCAGTTTCACAGTGGGCTTAGCCAGCTTGGTGTAGCTGAGGGGGATGTCCTTCTCGTTCACGCTTCCTTCAAGTCACTCGGCATTTCCGGTGCACAGCCCGGACAGGTGGCTGAATCGCTGTTCCGTTACGTCGGAGCAGCCGGGACGCTGCTAATGCCCGCTTTGAGTTACGCTTTTGTCACGCCAGACAACCCCTGTTTTCATATTACGAAGACCCGCTCCTGTGTAGGGGCTATCCCCGAAGCATTCCGGCAGGCTGAAGGGGTAGAACGAAGCATCCACCCCACCCATTCCGTTTGCGCCAGGGGCCGGCTGTCTGAAACCTTGCTGCGGGGCCATCACCTGGACCATACGCCCTGTGGCCCCAATGCCCCCTTCAGCCTATTGCCTGAGCATGAAGGGAAAATCCTGATGC
>CAZNSK010000280.1:0-4438 GCA_964575505.1 uncultured Phaeodactylibacter sp. | reverse complement strand
GTGTCCCCCGCCACCCCGTACCACCCCATAGAAGCAAACTTTCCCTCGGCGGGGGTGTCATGCGACATATTGTTGGGTACTGCAAATCGACGTTAAGTTGTATCCATCAGGTCGCCCAACGCAAATTCAAGTATTTCTCGACTGGTCGGCACTCCCTTCTCTGAGGCTTTGACATAGGTGCCGCACCCTAAACGGAAAACCCATTTTCGTTCTATCGGGTCCAGCGTTACTGTTACTTTCTCTTTAGCATATTTTTGCCCGATGTAAATGGAGCTGCTGAAAAGCCTTACATCGCCGCTATTTTTCACCGCCCGCTGCCACACTTGGCGGCTCAGGAACTGATAGACCCTCTGCATATCGAAATTAGCAGGGCTGTATTTGCGTGGGTTCTGCTCTAGTTCAGGATACAGCTCAATACGGGTGAAGCCTGCCCGGTTAGGCATATGGTAATGGTTTCTTTGAAAGCCGCTTTCATCGTCCAAGCGCTTTTGGAGTTCTTCCAGGCTGTGGCAGCCAGCAGAGTTGGACCATTTTGACATGACGCCTTGGGAACCTTCTACTGCACCATTCTGCTGAGGGCAGCTGGCCCTGTTTTGTATCACGTTTATACCGAGCCCCACCCACCAAAGCTTTGCAAGTGTCGGGACCGAAAGCTGTTTAGGCAATACGAAAGGCAAGCCGTTATCGATTTTTATGTTCTGGGGCAGCCCCCAGCGCTCAAAGCATAGATTGATCCCCCGGGTTGTCTCGCCCAGGTCCAGCTCGCTGACTTTCCGGCATCCGTAAACTTTAGCCTGCAGGTGGGCGCTGCTTGCTTCGTCTACGACATTCATCCACGACACTTCGCTGCCGTCACCTAGCGGGATTTGTTCCTTTCCGTCTATTTGCCAGGTTTCGTGGACTTTGCGGCTCCACCCTTTTTTTTTCTTTTATGCACAGGGCCTCTGGGCCGGCTGACTCCTTCCGCAGACCACCAACGCTGGATGGTCCGGGCACTGGGGATGGCCCCATTATCATATTGCATCTCCAGCTTTGAGCGGACGTACCCGGCACCTTGCGCATTGTCTCTTATCTTCTTTACAGCCTGGCGTACGTCTGAGCCATATGGCGACTTGCGGCCACAGTTTTTGTATGCTGTGGACAAAGCTGCATCGCCTTGCCGGCAGTATTTATACCACAGCTTTTTCACCCCGCTGATGGAGAGCTGAAGATCATCAGCAATATCGCTGTAGTCTTCGCCAGCCTTGCGCCGCTCGATGATCTTCACACGGAAATCATAAGGAATTGCTTTTCCCATTTCAATAAAGTTTGTACTAACACGCAAGATACAACTTTCTGTCTATTTAGCGTACCTAACTTAACGTCGCATGACAGGGGGCTAGGGGGTGGAGACCACAAAACCGCTAGCCAGCCAGCTCCCGCCAACAAAACCCAAGCCGTATACATTGGAGTGCGACACCCTCCGGGGTCGATAGCGGACTTTAGCTGAATGTTACTGGTATTCGACCCCTACGGAGTCGGGAATGACCGGAACCCCTTGCACTGCACGGTTTTTTCTGAAAAAGGCATTCTTTCAAGAGGAGGCTTTAAGCGACAATTTGGTTTATGGGCCCCTGAATGCTACAAGGCCGGCGGCAAGGATAGGGCGGCAATAGCGACCGCCGAGCTGACACACCGGCAACGCCTGCCCCAAAAAAAATGGTTCACACCCGTACCCAAGTACCAGTGCAAACCATTTTCGCCAGTCTGCGACCAGCCCGGCCAGAATAGCGCTTACCTCAATTGGAAGCTTGTCGTGCCCGACAGGTAGCCCTTGTTGTAAACCTCTACCTCATAGTTGCCCTCCTGAAACGCCTCGCCCGGGTTCCAAACCAGGCAGATGCGCTGCTCATCGCGGTCGTAGTCCACTTCCTTGGAAGTCGTGTACCGGATTTGCTCACCGGTCGCGCTATTGACAAATACGCCGGAGCCCATCGACTCTATCGCCAGTGTCTCCCCCAGTGGATTGATGATGCGGATGAGAAACGCTTCGGCACCCGGCTCCGCCACCTCATTCGCGGTAGTGTTGAAACACACCTGCAGCTGATCCACATTTTTGGCGCTGCGGCGGGTTGCCGTTTTGCCGTTATTGCGCACCTTCAGGCCCTCCGCTTCTACTTCCATCACCTTAACTACGGAGGCAATGTCTACCTTCTTAGCCAGGCGGGCACGGTCGGCCTCCACTGCTTCCTTTTCGCTCACCAAAGCCGCTTTGGCAGAGGAAAGCTCCATGTTGCGCATGCGGGCAGAATCCAGCGTCGTATTCAACTCGTAGTTCTCCTCGCTAAGCTCCGCAGTGCGGGCCGTCAGCATTTCGTTCTCTTCCCGCAACTGATTGATCTCCGCCAGGTATTGCTCTACCTGCGCGTTCAGCCCCTTCATCTCCTTGCGGGCTTTGGCCAGGTTGCGGCTGTCACGCAGCAAAACATCAATGCGGTCCTTCGATTCTTTGAGTTCTGCCTTCTGCGTTTCTATCAGGGCATTCAGCTCTTCATTGCTGCCACGCAGTTCCTCCAATTCGGACAGCGCCTCGTAGTATTGCTTCTCCAACTCTGCCTTGAGCTGCTCCGACTCGTTGAGCTCGTAAGTGAGGCTTTCGTTGGCGTTGTTCTTGTTGACCAGGTTGATTACCAATACAATACAGACAATCGCCAGCACCGCAATCGTAGCAATAGCCGCGATTTTCAGGCGTTGCTGCCCGTCATCCTTCTTAGAGGGCCCGGAACCCGGTGACGGGTTAGGAGGCGTGGGATTGGATTTGTTGGTTGCCATAATAAAAATTTAGTTAGTTAGATTTTGTTTTCAAAAGGGCGCTGTGCCGAAGCCCCGCGCCACTTCAGGATGGGGATGTAACGCTGGCGCGCAGGCTGGTATTGCCTGAGCGCATCGGGTATTCCGGCATTAGCCTTTAGGCCGGGGGGCGTGAAGGGGCAGATTGGAGAAAAACCGGGCTGTGTGCAACCATCCTCCGGTTGCGCCCCCTCTGCCAAATAATTTTTAGTTTTGTAAAAAAACCAAACCCGATGCCAGATATCGCCAACATCCTCTTCCTGGATATTGAAACCGTTTCCGGAAAACCGGACTACGCTAGCCTGAGCGAAGATTTCCAGTCACTCTGGGCCCTCAAAGCCAATCAGCTGGCCCGGGGCCAAACCGAACCCCTGACCGAGGCGGAAGTCGCTGAGGCCTACCAGGAAAAGGCCGGTATTTTTGCAGAATTCGGCAAAATCGTCTGCATTTCGGTGGGGGTCGTGCACCGCGACAAAGAAGAGAAGCGCCTGAAAATACGCCTGAAATCCTTTGCCAGCGAAAACGAAGCAGAACTGCTGCAGGAGTTCTCCCATATGGTTTTCAAGTACTACAACGACCCCAATAAGTTCGGCTTCTGCGGGCATAATGCCAAAGAGTTCGATATCCCCTATATCTGCCGGCGCCTCATCGTCAACCGCTTGCCCCTGCCGGTGCCATTCGACCTGTCTGGCAAAAAGCCCTGGGAGACCAAGCACATCATAGACACCATGAATATGTGGTCCTTCGGCGACCGCAAAAATTTCACCTCCCTGAAGCTGCTGGCCGCCTTGCTCGGCTTCCCTTCCCCCAAAGACGACATCGATGGCTCGGAAGTCGGCCGGGTCTACTGGGAAGACAAAGACCTCAGGCGGATTTCGTTCTACTGCGAAAAGGATGTGCTGGCGACCACTCAGCTCTATCTCCGCTACAAGCTGATGCCGCTCCTGGAAGAAGACCAGATTGTGCACGTAGACGGCAAGGCGGATGGGCCCTAACCCTGGAAACGCTCTCGCATCACCGCCGGCACAAAGGGCGTGGCATCCCCCCCGCCAATGATAATCTCCCGGACGATGGTCGAACTGATATGAGAATAGGCGGGCTGGCTGATCAGAAATATCGTTTCGGTCCCCTCCCCCACAATATTGTTGAGCTGGGAAATGGTCTTTTCGTAGTCGAAGTCCGAAGCATTGCGCAGGCCCCGCAGCAGATAGCGGGCTCCGATTTCCCGGGCATAGTGCGCAGTCAACCCCTGGAACTGCCCGACCTCCACCTTGGGCTCATCGGCAAATACCCGCCGCAGCCATTCCATGCGCTCTTCCAGCGAGAAGAGGTACTGCTTCTGGCTGTTCACGCCAATGGCGACGATAATTTTATCAAATAGCGGCAAGGCCCGCTTGACTAAATCGACATGCCCAATGGTAATCGGGTCAAAAGAACCTGGAAAAATAGCAATCTTTGACATGGTTAGTTGTTGTTGGCTTACCGGGAAAGGGCAGCACAAAAATATAAAAATCCACGCCAAAAACGCCTGCCGCCAGAAGCCAAGCAGCACCCACCGTTAGGGGTCGCGCAACAATAACTTACCGATTTAGACTCGTTCTTTTGCACG
>CAZNSK010000279.1:0-4523 GCA_964575505.1 uncultured Phaeodactylibacter sp. | reverse complement strand
AGCGTGCAAAAGAACGAGTCTAAATCGGTAAGTTATTGTTGCGCGACCCCTTAGGTCGCACTTGGGCTATAACTACCTGACGCCCCAACAGAGGTCCTTTGAAAAAGCATTGGAAAAACAGGTTGTACAAAGATAATCAAACA
Organism: uncultured Phaeodactylibacter sp.; assembly: GCA_964575505.1. Taxonomy (GTDB): domain Bacteria; phylum Bacteroidota; class Bacteroidia; order Chitinophagales; family Saprospiraceae; genus Phaeodactylibacter. Next base: position 4,380 of record CAZNSK010000279.1, on the reverse strand, counting down.
GGCTATGACGGTCTCAAGCATTATTATCCAACCTCATTCCCACCTCCCACCTAACATCCCCTCCACCTCTACTTTAATATCCATTAACTTGTTTTCAATCGCATTCCAGATAATTTCGGTGTTGATCTTGTAATAGTCATGGACTAAAATATGCCGGAATGCAATCACTTTCCTCCATTCGATCCGGTCATTCTTTGCTCTTGTCTCTTCGGAAAGCCTGTAGGCAGCCTCTCCTATGATCTCGAAATTCTTGATGATCGCAAACTGAGCCATTTCATCGTTCAAAAAATCGGAATACGACAATTGATCACTGAATCGGAAGATCCGATCTATCGCATCCATCATATGTTCCAACCGCTCTTGATCAGACGGCTTTCCTCCGCTCATAAATCAACTGCTTTTCTTTTTCAATAACCGGCTTGATTTTGGCTAATTCCTGACCTTCTTCGACTAGATCAATTCGTCGCCCCGTTAAGTCTTCAAGATCTTGCTTGATGCCTACATAATCAAACAGATCAATTTTTTGATGATTTCCAAATCGGACGAGTAAATCAATATCACTATCATAACCCGCTTCATCTCTGGCGAATGAACCGAATAACCAAACTCGATCTATGGGCTGACTATCCACATACGCTTTTATTTTTTCAATTAGTTTTTCCTTCTTGTAACTTCTGGAGGTCCCGCCATGCTCATTTTCCAGTCGCTTTAATACCATTTCTACCGACTCCAATCCATAATCCTCTCCCTTTATCTCATTATATATTTTTTCACTCCAATATTTGGTTTGTAACGCCTTGTAATTCAGAGACAATACCTTTGACAGATCAGGAATAAGCTTCGCTGATAGGGTTCTTTTATTTCTTTCTACCTTACTCAAAATGGCCTGGTCCAGACCAATTGCTCCAGCTACTTCCCGTATAGGTTTCCCTAAATCCAGCCTTCGCTTCCTTATTAATTCACCAAATGTTATGGAGTTCATTTTTGAATAGATATTCATGAATAATTTGTCAAAAATACTAAAATTTCGTGCTCCAATCAATAGAGAGATGAAAACCAAGTAATTCAAACTAAAACTCGCCGGCAACATCATTAATACATGGGCTTACAAAACGATTCCGCTCATAAGCCAGCTAGCGTTGACCATACCACGCCCCCCGCATCCCCACCAACACCTCCCCCACCCTACCCATATCCACCTCCGCCGGCAGCGTACTTTCGGCGTAAGCCGCCTCCAGTTCCCCCATCTTATCCTCCGCCTTCCTCAGCAGGGTATCGTAATCGAAGGCACCCCGCCGAATATCCAGCAGCTCGGCCCTATTCGGCCGCCGCACCCGGATCACCCCCTCCCGCAGAATCTCAATGCCCATCTCCAGCAGGCGGAAGGTATGCATCATATTTTTGGAATCGTACTGCGCGCCGTGGGCCAGGTTAGTTTGGTAGCGGGCCTCATTGCGCTGTTCCACCCAGTCCCAGTAGGCTTTGTAGTCTTTGCAATAGGTGGCGTAGCCGTCCTTGTTGAAGTGCAGGTAGGCCAGGATGGGCGCGCCTTTGGGGATGCTGCTCAGCGACAAGTCATTCGAGGTGGGCTTGCGGAGGAGGCCGGCGTAGCCCAGTTCACCCGTGGGGTCATAGTGGAGGGCGTAGACCTCCCGGAAGTGCGGGATGGCGGAAAGGCCGCAGCGGGATGGGTCCAGTTCGTTTTCCGTTAGCCACTGCCGGAGGGGGACGGAGCCATTGCCCTTTAACACGTAGCAGAAGTCCAGCGGAGTCTGCCGCTTGCGGGGCATGGGGTTGACGATTTTCTTATTCAGGCCGCGCGCTTTTTTGATCTGCGAGTAGGCGTAGCCGCCGAAGGTATCCTTGCACTTTTTGGAGAGGAAGAGCTCGGGTGTGAGATGATCCATCAGGGGGTGGCGGTAGCGGATGCAATCCTCGGGTGTGGCGAGCAGCTCGAGCATATTGGGGTTGTTCTTGGCGAGCAGTTCTACAAATCGGCCCAGCTCGTAGTAGACCGTGTCGTTGGTGTCATCGCTGAGCTGCGGGGTGTAGCGCAGCCCGTAGAACTCGGCTTTGGGAAGGACGAAGACGCCGCGGATATCCGTATCAGAAGTGGGCAAATTGGTACCGTAAGCGCGGCTGCCGGTGATAGCGTCGAATACCAGATTGGAGCTGGGCTGAAGGTCCTGTAGGGTCATATCGAGTGGGGGTTAACCAGTAAAAAAGTAGAAATCGTTGGCCAGACAACACCTACGAAGGCAGGAGCGTTCCCGGGGCGGCGTAGAATGGGCTTATGCCTGCATACAGCCAGTGTTACGATTAGGATGGGCAAATAGCGCCCCCAACGCAAAAAGGGCAGCCGGTAAAGCTGCCCATCCAAAGATAGTTGCAATTATAGTAGGCTGGAAGCCTCTCGTAAAATCTTACTGGCACCCCAACTGCTGCTGAGAGAGGGGGTCGTTATTTGGAAAGCAATTGCCCGACAGCACCTCTTGGGGGACAAACCGCTCCAGGTTGGGGTCGTACAGGCCGTGCTTCAGGAATTCGATCAGATCGGCCTTTTCTTGTTCGGTCAGGTTCAAGGGGTGGAAAAAGGGGGAGAGTTGATCCTCAGGCACCCGGCTATTTTCGGGTATGCCTTCATTGAAGTATTCCACAACTGCCTCCAGGGAGTGCCGGCTGCTGCCGTGGAAGTAGAAGGACGAATCTTTCATATTGTACAGCTGAGGCACCTTAAATTTATACAGGTCGGCCTCCAAGCCGGTGAAGCCTCCTCTGCCCAGGTTCCGGATATCATCGGGGCCGGTGGCAAAGGCGCCGGACTCCCAGAGGTCGCGCACGCCCAGGGCGTGGAATTCAGTACTGCTCAGGCTGGGCCCTTTGTGGCAGCGGTAACAGCCGCCTTTTGTAAAGAAGACCAGCGCGCCGGCTTTCTCCTGCGGGCGCATCGCGCTGCGCTCGCCCCGCACCCAGCGCTGAAAGGGCGCTTCGGTGGTGGTCAGGGAGCGCAGGTAGGCCGACAGCGCAAAGCTTGTCGTCAGGCGGGTGTAGCGTTCCCCCACCGGAAAATCCCCAAAGGCGGCATCGTACATCGGCCGGTAGCCCAGGGTGTCCAGCCAGCCCTCCGTGACCCGCATGCGGTGCAGGACCGTCCCCTCAATAATTTGAGCTTCCAGCCCATCGAGGCCCAGCTCATTGACTTCGGCGTCGCCCACCCAGGCATACTCCGTCCCTTCATTGGCATGATTGGCGCCAAATTTGCCGCTCCAGGTGGAGTTGGTCACAAATGCGGTATTGAGTACACTGAGTGGACGAGCGCCTTGCACGTCAAGTTCTTCTTCGGCGTAGCCGATCTGCCGGCCGCGGCTCTCTCCGTTGCGGCCAAAGCCTACGCCCCCATCGGCGATGCCTTGCTTGGCGCCCGGCATAAACCCGGCGGAAGGGACGTGGCAGCTGGCACAGGAGTAGGTCCCCTTGCCAGCTTCGTGCCGGGCATCAGCCGCCAGACCGGTTTCAAAAAATAACATGCGGCCGAGGGCAATCTTTTCCGGGGATAGGGGGTTACCGACCCCCGCCGGCACCCGCCCCAGTTCCTGCTCACTATCTGGCAGCTGAAAATAATCCAGGTCACCGTTGGGCGACAATTCACTCAGTCGCTGCTCAAGCTGCGTATCCAGCGGATCCGGCAGTTGGTCTTGCGTACAGGCAGACAGCAGGAGCAGAAACAAGAGTGAATGTTTGTAGTTTGTTTTCATGGTGCTGAGCGGGAAAGTGTGCTTTTGTTATATGCGCATGTTGGAGGGTTACCATTATTACGGGGCTGCTAAGCGGATGTTTCAGGTTGGCGGATATTTTTTTATATAGGGCTTAGAAATAGAATTTTGTTTTGCTCAATTGGTGCCCACCAGATGGAACGGGCCAGAGAAGATAGCGCGAGGGGCAGACTGGAAGGGCGTTGAAAACAGCACCTGGTACGAGCTGTACTTACCCCATAGGCCAGCAACCCCACACCGCAACCCAACCCCAGAAGCGAACCCTAACTCCGGCCAAGGCGGTTTGTGGTGCTTAGCCATTTCGGTCCGACTTCGCTTTAGCTATGTCGCACGGGACCCGACTGCAGGGTAAAGAACGGCACACAGCCTAGACCAGTTTGCGGCAATAGAGGCCACCGTCCGCCGAAGCCAGCGAAACGAAGGCGGTCGCCGTCCGCCGAAGCTCAAACAGCGAAGACCCATCTGCAGCCACCACGACCGGCAATGCTCGTTCCCCGTCTGCCGAAGCCAACAAGGCGAAGGCGGATCCCCCGCCACCCCGCACTACCCAACAGAAGCCAACTTTCCCTCGGCGGGGGCAGGGGGTGGAGACCACAAAACCGACCGC
>CAZNSK010000278.1:0-4550 GCA_964575505.1 uncultured Phaeodactylibacter sp. | reverse complement strand
TTCATATTATTTTTTATCAAATATTGAAACAAAACCGGAATCACCCCCGTTTTAATAGGAACAACGCACAAAAACAAATAACCCAGACACAAACTTTTTATGAAAACCTACATCCTGTGGGTAGTCGCCCTGTTGCTGACTATTCCAATGGCGGGTCAAACAATGGCTGCGCCCTTCGATGTCTACCCAGCATCCTACACAACACTTCAGAAGAGAACCCCAGCACCTATTGTGAGCGCCCATCGTGGCGGCCGCTTTATCGCTGGTTTTCCCGAAAATGCCTTAGAAACTTTCCAGTATGTCCGGTCTGTAGCGCCGGTCCTTATCGAATGCGATGTCAACATGTCTTCCGACAGCGTGCTTTTGCTTATGCACGACAACACCCTTGACCGCACAACCAACGGGCGGGGAAAAGTACAGGAAACACCCTGGTCGGAGATTAAATCCTTATACCTGAAGGATGACTACGGCACGCTTACGCGTTACCACCCGCCGGCCCTGTCTGATGTACTGGATTGGGGGTTCAACCGCACTGCATACACTTTAGACGTTAAGCGGGGGGTGCCTATAGAAAAGGTAGTGGAAGCCATCCGGAAGCGTGGTGCCATTAACTCTGCTTCCGTAATTACCTACAATTACGAAGACGCACTGCGGGCTTATCTGGAGGACCCACGGGTAAAAATATCCGTCAATATCCGGAATGAGGGGGAATTTATGCGGTACGTCAATGGCCCCTTCAACCTAAAAAATTTAATGGCATTTACTGGCCTGACAGCCCGGCCGCCCGCCTTTTACAAAATGCTTAAAGATGCAGGCCTGAAGGTAATCGTCGGCACCATCGGCAACCTCGATAACAGCGCTGTGGCCAAAGGCAACCAAGTATACTACCAATTGTACGAAAGGGGCGCGGATATTTTAGCCACCGACCGGCCGCTCGAAGTTTTCGAAGCCTTCCAAAAGCAATATTCGCTAGAGGAAGTTAACCAGCTCAATTTCAAAAATTAGAATGGCGTAATCAGGGATGCCTAATTCGACCGGCGGATTATTGGCGTACGCCAGGTTGGAAGGAATGAAGAGTTTGATCTTCCCTCCTTTCTTAATCAAAGGGATACCGATTCGCCAACCCGTAGGTCTTCCCGATAGGTTAAATTGCACAGCATCTCCTTCTTCCGTTTCATCAAAAACGGTTCCATCCAGCAGGTAGCCTTTGTACATGACCAAAATTTGGGAAGAGGGCGTAGGGTGCGTTGCACCTTCGCCCTCTTCTTCAATGATATAGTAAACGCCGGATTCGTGCCGCTGGGCTTCGTCTTGCAAGTTATTTTCAGCCAGGTAATCGACGATGGCAGCTTCATCCTCCTCGCTGCGGTCTTCTGCGGGTTCCGGGCGGAATGGATTGGCTTGTTGCTCGCAGGCCAGGCCAAGGAGGAACATCGCCGGAAAAAACAGGGCAGCTAACTTTTTCATTATCTTTGATTTGAATTTTTAATGAGGTGTCACTTTGGTGCAAAAAAAGCAAAAATATGGCAACCTGTTTTGTTTAATTCGCCAAAAATGCTTTCCTGCCATTTGCCCGACGCGCCCCTCGTGCCGGCCAGAACGGCAACTTCCCGAAGTTAAGAGCCGGATCATATCCTTTAAATTCCTATATTACGCAATCGCTTAAGCAAACCTACGGCTATGAATGACAACTTCTGCGTATTTCTGGATGCAGGGCACGGTGGCCTGGACCGCTACGGTGATTATACCACTGCCCCCGGTAAACAATTTCAACATACTCAGGGCCAATTTCACAATGGCTCCTGGTTTTATGAGGGCGTATGGAACCGGACGTTGGTCAGCCAGGTCCGGCAGAAGCTGGACATCCTTGGCATCCATTATTTGCCGGTTTATCACGAATCCGTTGACCTTCCGCTGCAGTACCGCGTAGACCAGGCCAATTGGTACTACCGCAACTTCCGGAGGGGAATTTTCATCTCTTCTCATTCCAATGCCTCCGGTGTGGGGGCACGGGGTTATGAATTGTATACCTCCCCCGGCGTCACGGCCTCCGATGGAATCGCGGACATTCACTGGAAACATATCGACAAGCTGCTGGGCGACCGCATCCGGATGCGCACTGACCGCTCGGATGGGGACTATGATAAAGAAGCCCGCTTCTATGTGCTGACCCGGACCGTCATGCCTGCCGTTTTGATTGAGCACCTCTTCTTCGATAACTTCCAGGACGCCCGGCTACTGATGAACCCCGAAATTGTCGAGCGGTTCGCAGAAGCCCAGGTCCGCACCATCATTGAATACGCCAATAGTTTGTAAATACAGCCTACCCTTGGCTGAAGGCAAGGAGAACGCCCTTTTCCCTTTAGAAGTGCTCCGCCCAGCTCCTAGCTGACTGAAAATAACTATTTCAGACCCCAAATGTCATCCCTGTTTTAACGGTTACCCTGTCGATTACTCCGGGTGGCCTATTGCCATCCCGTAACTTCTTTGTACTTTTGGATACTGCCTCAGCAACAAGTATGACTAAGAACATAATCCTATGAAACTATTCAAATCCCTCCTTTTGCTCTTGGCGGTGCCTGTCTACCTGGCAGCTCAGCCCCCCGCCTCCTTTTTGTCCACTGCCCCATCCGACTTAGAAGCGGTAACGGTAGCCTTACCCGCGCCGGATACGGAAACCCTGCTTCGCCAAGACCGGAAGCGCGGCCTCGACACCCGGATAGCCGTTCCGGTAGCTGCTGATATTGGCTTGGGCAATGCCGGGCAGTGGTCGGAGCTGGCCAATGGCGACCGGGTGTGGTCCTGCGCAGTGAAGGTGCCGGGGGCTTTAGGCCTAGCTTTTATCTACGATCAGTTCTACCTGCCCCCGGGCAGCCGGTTGTACATGCACAGCCCGGAGGAAACCGTAAGGGCCAGTTACTCCTTCAAAGACAATCAGCCATCGGGCCGGTTTTTCTCTGGTTTTACGAAGGGCGAAACTGCTATACTAACTTACTACGAACCCCGGCAGGTAAAGTCGGAAGCCCGCCTTCATATCCACCGGGTAGACTATGGCTACCGGCCTGGCAATAGCCGCGGAGTACTCAACTTTGGGTTCGGCACCAGCCTGGCCTGCCACCCCGAAGCCAACTGCCCGGAAGGCGCAGCTTACCAGGAGGTGCAGCGCAGCATCTGCCGCATCGTCATGGTGCTGGAAGAAGGGTCGGGCTACTGCAGCGGTGCCCTTATCAACAATACGGCAGCGGATGAAACGCCCTATGTCCTTAGTGCCTACCACTGCGATCAGGGCTATACGCCCATATACGACCTTTGGCGCTTCGACTTCAACTACGAAGCAGAAGGCTGCACACCGCCGGCCTCAGAGCCCGCATTCCAGTCCTTACTGGGGTGCACCCGCCGCGCTGCCCGGCAGGAAAGCGACTTTGCCCTCTACGAAATCAGTACTGCAGTACCCCCGTCCTTTAACGCCACCTTCGCAGGTTGGGACCGCCGGCCGGACGCCCCGCAGAAGGGCCTGATGTTCCACCACCCCAGTGGTGACGTCAAGAAACTATCGACTTACCATACGCCAGCCACTATCCACCCAACCAGCATCAACTGGCAAGCCGGCGCTACCCCGCCCAATCATCACTTTGAGGTAGCATTCAGCCTCGGCACCTTTGAGCTGGGCTCTTCCGGCAGTGCCCTATTGGACAGCCTGGGGCGAATCCGCGGCCAACTGCACGGTGGGTTCAATGATTGCGACGAAACGACAGCTTACTACGGCCGGTTGTCGGTCTCCTGGGATGGCGGAGATACACCGTCCTCCCGGCTTCGGGATTGGCTGGACCCGCTGGGCACCAATACCGACACCCTGGGGGGGCTGGAAGCCAGCCCGCCGGCAATGGTGAGCATTGGCGGTATTGTTGCCACAGAGGAAGGCGACCCGGTAGCGAATGCAGAAGTCAGGCTGAGCGGCCCGGTAACCGATACGGCAACGACAGGCCCGGATGGGCTTTATACCTTTTTCGATGTCCCGACCGGCAGTGCCATTGGGCTTTCTGCATTCAAGCAAGACGACATACAGGAAGGCATCTCCAACCTTGACCTGATCCGCATCGGCCAGCACAATTTGGGGCTGATTGAGCTGGGCAGCCCTTACAAGATCCTTGCCGCGGATGTCAATAACTCCCAATCCATTTCCGTATTAGACCAAATTGCTATCCGGAAAGCCATCCTGGGCATCGATATTGCCTTCGATGAGGTGGAGATTTGGCGCTTCGTACCCGCTTCCTGGCCGCTAAGCGGCGCTAACGCGCCCACCGCCTCGCCCCTGCCCCCAGTATTTATGATCAATAATATTACCGGGAATATTACCGATTTGAACTTAATTGGGATCAAATCGGGGGACGTCAACAACAGCGCAAATCCTGGAAATTGAAAGAAAGGGTGGCTTTACGGTGAAGCTGGCCTCGCCTGAACAGCATTAAGAACGCGTCAATCCAAACTTATCGCACAACAATCGAGTAGGAGACAAAGGTAGTTAATTAAGCTACCTTTGTCGTCCTCTC
>CAZNSK010000277.1:0-4630 GCA_964575505.1 uncultured Phaeodactylibacter sp. | reverse complement strand
CTTATGCGCAAAATGTTTGGTGGATTTCTTTCCCTGATACTTGAATGCACAGTGAAGGGCCTCCACATGTACAGTGACAATACCCATTGGCATCACCCACTACGGCTAGTCCGAATGACCTGACTGTTTTTCAAGCTTGAAGCCCTGCACTGGCTAAGGCCTGGAAGTACAAGCACATACGAATCAATCCACTAGCGAGGCGACTTATGGACCCGGATTATGAACCCTTATACATCCAATTCCTTCAACAATGTAAAGTCCTGGAAGCAAAGGCCCACTTCCAACAGCAAATGGACACCTGGCAGCGTGCCAACGACTACGAACGCTTAGTCCGGGCAGCTATTTACTGGGCGCGGATCCAACTGCTGCTTTCCGAATACCCCGAGGCCGAGCGGAAAATTACAGCCCTGCAAAGCGAGCACTGGTATGCTGCCCTCTCCCCTTTCCTGAAAGCCCGCCTCAATCTTATCCAGGCCAAGCTGCACTACACGGACGGCCATTGGGCTCAATCGGAACAGCTTACCCTGCAGGCTTTGCAGATGGCCCAACAAGGCCAGGGCCAGCAAGCGGCAGACGAAGATTACTTTTACTGCCGCGCCTACCTCATCCTGGCCAAAATCCACTGGCGGCGCCGGGACATCCTGCGCGCCAAACTGCATATGGGGCGCAGCTGGAATGCGTATTGCAGCAACCCGCAACTGCCCGGGCACTACCTGAAGGCGCGCTTGCTTTCCCACTTTGGCCAAATTACCCTGAAGGGGTTCGACTTTCAGCAAACGGAACGCATCTTTGAGCATAGCCGCAAGGAGTATCAAAACCAGGGGTATCAAAGCCATTTTTACCTGCCGGAAACCTTCAAACTGCACGCTGAGTCACTCATCGAAAACCAACAGTTCGAAGCAGCCCGGGAAAAACTGAAACAGGCGATGCAGATGGTGGAGCGCAATTTCCCCACCAATATGAACCGCCACAAGGCACATCTGTACCACCTGGTAGGCCGTAGCTACCTGTACGAAGCCGAGTGCAATGGGCCATCCCCAGATAAACTGAAACACGCTCAGGTTGCTTTTCATAAAGAATTGAAGCTCAGGATGTGGCTCTTCCGAGGCCGGCCCCATGTGACCATCATCAAAGCGCGGAATTACCTGAGCCAGGTGTATGCCCTGCGCAGCGACTTTACCAACGCTTTGCAGCAGACCAGGGATGCCCTCCATGCCAACTTGCCCGGAATAGCAGTACCGCCCCGCCATCCTCCGGAACTTGCAGATTTGAAACAGGCCCAGTCCACCAACGAGGCGCTCCGGTCCTTGTACTTCAGGGCTTTTGCACTTTGGAAACGATATCTTTCCAGTGCAACTCCAGACGAAAAGGACGCCAAAGCAGCTTGGAAGTGGGTGGCGCAAGCGCAACAGGCTATCTTCCAGGTGCGGGATGAACATTTTGACGCGCAGTCCAAAATGACCATCGGCCGGCTCTCCCGCGATATTTACGAACTGGGGCTGGAGATGCTCTGGGAAGCGCAGGAGCAAACGGCAATCCTAAAGAAAGAGGAGGTCGCCAACCGGGTTTTCGACTTCTTTTACTACAGCAAGTCTTCGCTCCTGCTCGAATCTCTGCCTCCCGCCACGCCGCGCCAACCAGGTGCACCGGGCCATATCCCCAATGCCCTGGTCCGGAAAATTGACAATTGCTTTGAGTCCGGCCTGCGCTCCAAGCTTGAAAAAGAGGCGGCCGATATCGACAGGCAGCTGCAGGAACAGCTGGCTCCCGATGCTCGTTTAGAAGCGCCAGGCCGCCCGGAAAACGGTAAGCGGATAAGGCTAAAAGACATTGAAGAAGAGCTCGGCAGTGAAAAAGAAAATGGTACCATCATCAGCTATTTCATGGGCAGGCGGGGGTTGTTTGCTATTGTCATCAGCGGACGCAACGCCTTGTCTTTCCACCGTTTAGCGGAAGACCGGAAAGCTGTTCAGGCCCTAAAGCAAGAGACGGAGCAACTCAGTAAGCTGTTCACCGAATTCCGGATGGAGGATGTAAGCGCAGCGGTTGTTCCTGCCCCTGCCAATTTGCTCGGCATGATTAACAACCCCAGCGTAACCCTCCTCCGCCATGCTTTCCAGCTTTACCGTAAGCTCATTGCCCCCTTGCAGTTGCCCGAGGCGGAACGGATTTACCTCATCCCGGACGGGGAGCTCTTTAATGTGCCCTTCCCGTTCCTGTGCGAAGAGCCGAGCCACTGGCCGGATGCGTTTTCGGATTTCCCTTACCTGGCGACCCGTTATAAAATCACTTACCACATTTCCACCTCCATGCTCTACCACAACCACCGGCGGGAGAAGGAAGAAAAGCGGTTTATGCCGCTGTCTCCTGCAAGCTTGCGGGAACTTCACCTGTTTAGTATTCCCGGCCAGGAAATTAACCGGAATGGGGTCCTCGATGGCCAATTCAATGCCCCCAATGTAAACGCGGTGGAAGATAGCGCGGAGACCCTGAACATCAATGGCCAACGGCACCTGCAAGCAACTGGCAAGGCTGCCCGGCAGCTGCTGCGCGAGCACCTGCCGGGCAAGCCTCACATTTTTCATTTTTTCGGCCATAGCTACAGCAGGCAAAAGCACCAATTAACGCCGGGGCTGCTGTTACTGGAAGATTTAAAGGAGAACAGGCGGGAGGTTTTGCCACAGGAAGAAATACAGGCCTTGGATTTCCAGGATAACGTCCTCGTCATTCTGAATGCCTGCCGGGGCGGGCAGGGGCAGCTGCAAAGCGGTGAAGCGCCGGTTTCGATTGTGCAAGCCTTCCTGAGGGCACAAGCCACGAACATCTATTACGCGCTTTTTAAAATTGAGCAGGGGGCAGCAGCGGAGTTCACGAAAGCTTATCTAAAAAAACTTGTTGCGGGGGATACTTTTGTAAATGCTCTGACGGAAACCCAACGGTCGTTTATCAAAAGCGGAGGGCGCAATAGCCATCCTACCGTATGGGCTTCTCCTTCCTTTATCGGAAATCAGATGCAGCAAATTGTGAATCGCCAACTTTAAGGTCAACTACATCTTCACGTACTACAAAAGAAAACCATTTGGCCAGGTAATGGGAAGGGGTGCCGCCTTCCGCCTCCGATACTTCAGTTAGCCGGCCGTAGTACCTGCCTGGCCCGATGGGCGTATCGTTGGCAATACTAAAATCAATTTTGGAGGTGCCTTCTTTAATTTCCGAACTAAAAACGAGGTTGCTTTCATTATTAAAGATATCCATCACCACAGATGCTTGTAGCGGCTCTGAGAAGGCTATTAATAATTGATCCTCTATTTTTTCCTGATAATTCATCACCAGAGGCACTTGTTCCTTGGGAGCACGGGGCTTGTGCATTTCGGCTTCGGGCCGGGCGTCTAGAAAAGCGGGGTCGCTGCCTACTTTTTTCTCCAGTTCCCTATTCCGGCTGAATCGCTTTTGGAGTTCCTTAAAAGCCTCATACTGCCGGTCGATGACATTGGGCCGAAACTGGCTGTTCCTGGAAGTCCGGATCCCTTTTTCATTAAATTTTTTGGAAATGGAATATCCCTTTATTTCTTTATTTAATTCTTCTTTGCCAATTTTTTCGCGGATCCTGGCAATTTCTTTTCGGGCATAAATATTATTAGGGTCCAAATCCGCCATTTGCCGCTTCCGCAGCGCATTGTAATTTTTAGTTTTTTCGCTATTAAGGGCTTTAATACCCGGAATGCTTGCCTGACGGGGCTTTCTCGTTTTTTTGCTGGTTTGTTGGGCTTTTGCAATTACGGCTGCCTGATTTTCCTGCTTTTGCTCGTAGATATCAATAAACAGATGGATATTATTTGAATTTAAGTTTTCCAGCCCCTGAATAGCAAAATCAATATTATTGAGGCTTAGCAACTTTAAATAATCTACAAATAGCTCATCTTTAAAAGATTCTAAGTATCGATTGGAAAGAATAATTAATTTTCTATCCGGAGCTTTGGCAGTTTCTACTATAGCTGCTTTTAATTTAAATTCAAAATCCCTGTCCTTTTTAATTTGCGTTTTTTTCAGCAGTGGAGCATCGTAGACAAAGGACTGCACCAACGGAACATCTTCCAATTCCGGGTAATGAATTTTAATTAATTTTCTAATGTCCGGGGTAGCGGTCTGACCCTCTGCTTGGTTATTCACGAGCAGGCAGACAATACCTTTGAGATCGTTCATATGTAATTTGGGTTTCCAGCAATATGCTATTCGTTCTTCGTCGGGGCTGATTAGTCAGCACTTATTGCTAACGAAGCCCCCAGTATATTCAATTTTCGTTTTGTTGTACCAATAGCTTTTCCTCTACCTGCAACGGGGAGCAAGCAGTGAATTTGAATTGAGCGCCCCGCTGTTTAAAATGAAGTGCCTGCGCGGTGATAGCTCGAGTGCCGTTCGTAAAGGAAAAACGCTTTTGAGATTACGCACCCCACCTTACAACGGGGGCGCTTTTTTTGAATTAGAGCAAAGATACACATTATCTACACTTACACAAATTTAATGCACATGTTATTAACGCTAATTATAGAAAAAAAGTTTATGGATACCTTTATTAAATGAGTGCGTGACAAATAGCGGGGATTCATATATCAAGCGGCTTTATTTATGA
>CAZNSK010000276.1:0-4682 GCA_964575505.1 uncultured Phaeodactylibacter sp. | reverse complement strand
TCATCCTTTTTTACCCCTAATTTACCGATTTTATATTAAATTGGGAATTGCTGGTTTGGCGAAGACCCTACCGTCAATGCGCTCGAAGCGAAGGTGGCAGCGATGTTTGGAAAAGAGGCAGCCTTGTTTTGCCCTTCCGGCACGATGACGAACCAGATTGCGATAAAGGTGCATACCCAGCCTCTGGACGAAGTGATCTGCGATGAGTACTCCCACATTTATCAGTACGAAACGGCGGGCTATGCTTATAATTCTGGGGTAGGCATCAATCTGATCAAGGGGGTGAACGGGAAAATTACCGCTGAGCAGGTAGCCGGAGCCATTAAGCCCCGCTACGATTGGTTGCCAATCAGCCGCTTAGTAGTGCTGGAGAATACCTGCAATAAAGGAGGTGGCAGTTACTATACTCTGGACGAAATCCGCCCTATTCAGGCTCTATGCCAAGATAAAGGGCTGGCACTCCACCTGGATGGGGCAAGGCTGTTCAATGCGCTCGTAGAGACCGGAGAAAGCACGCAGGAGGTGGGTGTCTTGTTCGATAGCATATCGCTTTGTTTATCCAAAGGGCTGGGCGCACCGGTGGGTTCTGTACTGATTGGTACAAAAGGCTTTATACAGCAGGCCCGGCGTTTGAGAAAGGTGATGGGAGGCGGTATGCGGCAGGCGGGCTACTTAGCGGCAGCGGGTATTTATGCGCTTGACCATCAGGTGGGCCGCTTGCGGGAAGACAACGAGCGGGCCCGGCGGATCGGGGGATTGCTTGCCCAGCTTTCCTACGTTGCCGGTGTACGGCCCGTCCAAACCAATATTCTGATTTTTGACCTTGCGGAAGGCATTACGGCAGCTGCTTTTCTGGAGGCGCTCAAAGAGGAGGGAATCAATGCTTCGGCTTTTGGCCCACAGACCATCCGGTTCGTAACCCATCTCGATTTTACAGAGTCGATGATGGAGCAGGTCTTGTCTACGCTTAAGGAGCTGGAAGTGAAGTGGAGTGGCGCCGCAGCCTCCAATTAAACCATTACTCCTTTTACATTGGAGCTGCCGGCTCTGTGAGGTGTATAAGTCGCAGCTTCATCAGCCGGAAACATTTTTAGCTTCGGCCTAGCCAAAGGAATTTTTTCAATGGAGGTAAGAGGCCAATGGGGAGAAGGTATGTCCGCCTTCAGCACCCTGGGAGTGCCAGTCCGGCGGTTGCACTTAGTGGCCGGCTATCGGCTGTAAGTCAGGACCCCTGTTGCCGGCGGTCGATTTCGTCGCGGATTTCAGCGGCGCGCTCGTAATTTTCCTCGTTAAGGACTTCGTCTAGCATTTTGCGGAGATCTTCGACAGAGTAGGAAGAGAGGCTGGCTTTTTTCTCAGGTACTTCGGCTTCTGCGGGCTCGCCCATGTCCTCGTCCCCTTCATCTTCCAGGACTACACCAGCGGCATCAAGGATGAACTCATAAGTGTAGATCGGGCAGTCGAAGCGGACCGCCATGGCGAGGGCATCAGAGGTACGGGAATCTATTTCGATGATTTCTCCGTCTTTGATGCAAATCAGGCGGGCGTAGAATATGCCATCCAGCAGATTGTTGATGACCACCTCTTTGAGCTCAATATTGAAGGTTTCCAGCGTATTTTTGAAGAGGTCGTGGGTCAATGGCCGGTTGGGGGTCATACGCTCCATAGCTACAGCGATAGCCTGCGCTTCAAAGCTGCCAATGACAATAGGCAGGCGGCGAGAACCATTTTGCTCACCAAGGACCACTGCATAGTTGTGTGATTGGGTTACACTATGAGATAATGCCACGATATCTAGTTCTATCTTTCTCATCTGGATTGCGTCATGACGTTTTGAAAACTATAGGCTGAACAACTTCCAGCCGTGGTAGTTTACAGTTGCCTAAAGATACATTTTAGGAGGCGCAAAGGTAATAAAATCAGGCCGTATTCCTGGAAAAAACCGGGAATTCTACCTGTTTTTAGCTTGCTCCCAGAGGGCATCCATTTCTTCCAGATTCATTTCAGTAAGCGCTTTTGGGGCATGCGCCTCAATGTATTCGAAACGGTGCTTAAATTTTTGGTTGACACGCTCCAAGGCGGTTTCCGGGTCAATGCCTTCAAAACGGGCGTAGTTGATCAGGGAGAATAGCACATCCCCAAATTCTTCTTCCTTCCGAGCTTGCCCAAGGCCGTTTTCGGTAGCTTCCCTGAACTCATTCATTTCTTCCACTACTTTGTCCCATACCTGTGCTTTGTTTTCCCATTCAAATCCGACTTGCTTGGTCTTTTCCTGCATGCGGTAGGCTTTGACCATAGCCGGCAGGGAACGGGGCACCCCGGCTAAAACAGATTTCTTGCCCTCCTGCAGCTTCAATTGCTCCCAGTTCTTCTTTACCGTTTCTTCATCTTCCGCTTTGACTTCCCCGTAAATGTGGGGGTGCCGCTTGATAAGCTTTTCGCAAACGGCATGAATGGCATCAGCGATATCAAAAGCTCCCTGCTCATCGGCAATTTTGGCGTAGAAAACCATGTGCAGCATGAGGTCGCCGATTTCTTCCTTGATTTCCGGCAAGTCTTCGTCCAGGATGGCGTCCGCCAGCTCGTAGGTTTCCTCAATGGTCAGGTTACGGAGGCTTTGAAAGGTCTGCTTGCGGTCCCAGGGGCATTTTTCCCGCAGCTCATCCATAATCGTCAGCAGGCGTTCAAAAGCTTGGAGTTTATCTTGCATCGTGTCGTTTTTTTGTAGTTTTGCCGCCGCAAAGGTAGGGCATATTGTGGAGTTATGAACTGTGCAGAACCCCAACCTGTTTATAGGCTAAAGAGAATAATCGCAATATGGAATATTTATATGTCCTCGGTATCATTTTCGTTATTTTTGGCATCAGTTTCGCGCTGATCAATATTCGTCAAATTGTTACGGGTAACGAATTTCGCGGCACTTGTGCGACGAATAACCCTATGCTAAAGAGTGAGGTAGGGGAATGCTCGGTATGCGGCAAAAAGCCGGACGAAGACTGCAAAATGCCTGAGCCTGGCAAAGGAGGTCTTCGTAGTGCCTAAGCCGGGCGCCTAACTTCTACACAGGCCGGGCGTGGGCATTGCTCCAGATTTGCCAAAACGACCAACCAAAAGACCAGGCTGCGAGTAAACAACCCAGTGCCAGCGCCGGCACTGCCAGCCAGTCCGGAGCTACAAATGGGCCCAACAGGCTGCTGATGAATACCACACCAATTAGCCGGGCGAAACGGTGCCCGGAGCCGGGCACGCCTTCTAGCCCGCACAGATAAACAGCCCAGATAAACGCATATCGTAAGCCTCCTGCCAGCAAAACCCAACTTCCTACCGTGCCGCTTTGGTAATGAATGCCAGCTAGCAGCACACTCATTAAAGCATCGGTTTCAATATCCAGGATACTGCCAAATTTGGTAGACTGCTTGTGCTTTCTCGCCAGATAACCATCAATGCCATCCGAAACAAGCACCACCAAAAACAAGGAAAAAGAGAAGTAAGGATGCCACTTTGGATACCCCCAGGCTGCGTATAGCAATAGCCCAAACCGTGCCGCAGTCACCCAATTGGCATACCCGCCAAATGGGCGTAGCTGGCGTAGCGCCATTTTGTGCTGTACGGCCAATACACTGAAAGTCACAACCGGAAGTCCTAACAACGGCAACCAGTAGCCTAACTGCCACAAGGCAAACAAGGCGGCAAGCATCCCCAGCGCGTGCATCCGTACCCAGGTGGCCTCATTCATAAACCGGAGTGGTGAAGCAATCCTGGTGTTCCACGGTAAGGCGCAACTGCCGGGCGTGCAATAGCTCCCGCTTCCGGCCCAGCCACCCTTGCAGGGCTTGGGGCGCCTTTTGATTGGCAGGTAGTTCGGCCAGGCTTTTTTCTATAAAGTGCAGCAGATGGAGGTGCATGTCATGGTCAGAAGGCTCAATCTGCCAGCGGCTTGGCCCCATCTGAAAACTGCCGGTCGGCAGTTCCTGGAATACCTGCTGAATATGTGGTACACAGGCAGGGCCCAGTGCGCGACCAAAAGCCTGCTGCCGCTGCATATGCTGTTCGTACTGTTCGATGAAGTGCTGATCGTCTTTCTCCCGGGGGAAATACTCCATTTGCTGATAGTTGAGAGTGGCGAACAAAGCCAGCCGGTTAGCATGCAATGTATTCAGCAATTGGCTAGCCATATCCGCTGTGAGTAAGTCAAATACGGCAGAGGCGGTTACCAACTGGTAACTGCTCAGATTGAAAGTTTTTGGCAGCTTTAGCATGGAGCCATGTACCAGATGGACTTCAATGCGCCGGTCATCTCCCTTCAGGGAGAGTTGATCGCCGTGCTCGGATACCTTATAACCTTTGGCAATGCCCCAGGTTTTGATACGGGTGCGGGCTGCTTTAAGCAGTTGTGGGTTGAGGTCGACGAGCGCCCAGTGCTGTAACTGAGGGAACTTATCCGCCAGGTAAACGAAATTGGCACCGGAGCCGGCCCCGATATCGATAATCCGAATGTCTGTAGCGTTGGAAAAATACTGAAGGCAGGCGGCTTCTACACTTGGGTTGCGCGCCGCTACGTCAAAGCGGTAACGCTCTTCCAGCCAGTCTGTAGCAAATTGAGTATCTGTTGGCAAGGTCTTTTTTCCATTTGAGTGCGTGACAAAAAAGCGGGGAAGGGTAAAAACGGGAGGTTAAGCCAA
>CAZNSK010000275.1:0-4768 GCA_964575505.1 uncultured Phaeodactylibacter sp. | reverse complement strand
CTCCGATGTCGTTCTGTATTTTCCAAATCTTGGCTCCAGCACGTCCAAAGTCTAGATTAGGTACAAGCCTTTAAAAACAAACCAGCTATAACTGGCGCGGGGCACGAAATACAGGCTCGTATAATTAGCTGTGCCCGGTTCGTTTTCGTTGGTGATTTCGAATTCGGCTATCACGGTAGAAAGCCCAAAGGCAAAGCCCGACCGGTCTTCTGTCCATGGGTACCAGTCTGCGCCTACTGTGAAAGCTGAATTAATGTTTACTTCAAATCCCATATCTTCATTGCCGGGGATTTGCTCGACAAACACTTCCGGCATTTCAAAGCCATAAGCACCCGCATTGAATACCCAGTGACTTAATTTTTTGGGATGATAGGTGCCCCCGATGCTCCAACCACTGAAGGCGTAAGCCAGGGGATTGACCTCGACGGAAAATGTTCGTTTGGGCACGGTTTCCTGCGCCTCCGCCATTAATGTAAATGCCAGCAATAATGCTATGGCTAAGGAGAGTCTACTGTTCATTTTCTATGTAATTTTTGAGTTCCAAATTCATTTTTTCAAAACCCGCGGGTGCGTCCTTCATCATGGGCAGGTTTTGCATGATCAGGGACAGCACGCCCCGGTATTCTTCCCGATTGGTTACCAGCGTGGTGCTGTCATTGATTTTCTCGAGTTCGAAGAAGTGCTCCCCGTCAAAAATGCGCGGCAATCCGGTCCGTGCCAGCCAGGCAAACCGTTTGTGCTCCTCCCAATGACTAATGGTGGGTTTAAACTCGTAAGGTTCGGCACCGGCAGCAGATAATTTGAGGTGGAGTTGCCCACCGGGCTCCACCGTCCCGCCCAGGTATTCAAGCTGACTGTTCCATTCGGAATAGGATTCAAAGTCAATGATGGTGGCCCAGACTTTTTCCGCCGGAGCGTTGATCTCCACTTTTTCGTTGATTTCAAAGCGGGTGAAGCTCAGGGCGATAACGGCGGCGGCCAGCCCTAGCACGAAGTACAAAATCATCTTTTTCATTTTATGAGTTGAATTTTTACATAAAGTACACTACGCAATAGTACACTACGCAACAATACGGTGAAAAAATATAAACAACTAGTCTGCAATACCGAGCTGTTTCATCAACGCTTCGGGACCATGCCCTACGGGAATTTTACCATAGGTATGCACAATCTTGTTGTTCTCGACGCTGTAGATAAAATATTCGGCTGGCAAATCTATAGTATTGCCTGTCGCTTCGGTTTCGGGAACACCAATCCGGTCTGGATAATCCAAAAGCCCGGTGTGAGTACCTGTCAGATAGACGGCTATTTTGATCTGATTCTCAGCGGTATCTTCAACCACTTCGTTGAATTTAAAATCGGGGAAAGCTTTTTTTCTGGCTTTGTGCATGTCAAGCGCATTTTCCTTTTTTATGCTTACGAAAAAAGGCATCCCTTCCATTTTCATCTTGTAATCTTCCGCTATATAGCTGTTCGCTTTAGCCCAGTCCCCGTTTTCTACGGCGCGTAAATGCTCCGTCACAATATCAGCTGGCCGTATGGTGTTATTGGCTTCCTGATTGGACTTTGGTTGGTAGGCACTGCAGCTTACAAGCAGAATTTGCAGCAATGCGATACTCAGTAGCTTTGGTGGCTTCATGTTAAAATTGCTTTAGTTTAATGTTCAGCTCACGTTCTCCCTGATTTTTAACAGTACTTTCCGGCAGATTTCAATGTCATCCTCAGATATGCCCTTCAGCGAATCTTCGATGGATTGTAGAGCGCACCGGGCGGTTGGCGCTCTTAGCGACTTCCCCTGCTCGGTTAAAAAAATTCTGTGGACCCGGCGGTCATTGGGGTCATCTCTCCGCTCCACAATACCTTTCCGCTCCAGGATGTCGATGACGCGTGTCACATTCGCACGATTCCGGTTGGTGCAAACCGCTAGTTCCGACTGCTGCAAGCCGTCGTTTTCCCACAAATGCGTCAACACCCTGAATTGATCCGGAGTGATCGGCAACTCCGCGTCCCGCATCAGTTTGGTCAAATACCGAAACATCGCCATGTGGGCGGCACCCAAAGCCCTACCGAAGGATGTTTCGAATCTAAAAGCCATGTTATTTTGTTAACTACGCAACAAATTTACAAGAAGCTTTTCGGATGCGCAAGTTTTTTGTCTTTTACCTGGGTTTTTGCACGAAATGAGGAAAGAAATAGAAAACGGAGCTTTTGAAATGACTTGATCCCTGACCGGAGCCCCCCTCAAGTCAGCAAATACCCAAACTCTTGCAAGCGCTTCTTGAAGGCCGCGTAATCGGTCTTGGTCACAATCAGCAGAAAGCCTTCTGCTTTGACGGCCAGGGATTTGAGCACCGTATCCTGGGCAATCAATTGGATAAGCTCCTTGTTTTCGGGCGGTATTTTCAGGACTTCCACGCTGCGCACTGACTCAAAGGGATTGATCTTGTAGAGCAGGTCTTGAAAGAAGGTGGCCCAATTGGGCGGTAGCTGATCGCCGACCACCTGCTTGAACAGCGTAATTTTGGCTTCCAACTCCTGCTTGGAGCGGATATTTTTCAGGAAGACTTGATTGTCCGTACGGAACCGGTTGTGGCCAATCTGCTCGGCGTAGGGCGTTAGCAAGGCAGCAGCAGCGCTGTCCCCCTCTTCACTCAAGATCAGCAAGGCATCGGGAGAGAGCGTAATCGAAGGGCCTTCGGCCAGGGAGGCCGTATCGTAGCTCTTGCTAATGCCGCAGATGTAATCGCCCAGAGCGGTGCGGCGAACGTAGCGCAAGCCATCCCAAGAGGAGAAACAAGTGCGCCCGATGTGCTCCAAATCGGGGTCGTCGTAGACCAAATCGCACAGCCCAAAAGCCGCGTACAGGAAGAAGCTGCCGCGCACAAAAGGCTTAGTAACCGCTTCCTGATAGGAGAAGGAAGAAAGATAGTGCTTATCATCGTAAATATACGAATCCGGATCAGGGTCCTCGTATTCGTAGTAAAGTGTATTTGGCGCTTTGGTGCTCAACACCGGCCTGACGGCAATCAAGTGGTAAGCCAAAAAGCCAAAGATATTCTCTACAGG
Source organism: uncultured Phaeodactylibacter sp. (assembly GCA_964575505.1). Lineage (GTDB taxonomy): Bacteria > Bacteroidota > Bacteroidia > Chitinophagales > Saprospiraceae > Phaeodactylibacter. The sequence goes on along the minus strand of CAZNSK010000275.1, from coordinate 1,702 downwards.
CACCCATTCCCCCTTGGGCAACTGCTTGAGCAGCTTGAAGGGCTTAGCGTTTTCATTCCTGAAGTCGTAGCTGTCCATGTAGCCCATGCCCTTGAGGTCAGGCAGCAGCATGGGGGGCAATTCCACGCGCTCCGCATAATTGGCCTTGAAAAAGCTGCGGAGGGTATCGACCACGCCTTTATCGTTTTTCCTTTGGGGCATTTGCAGCGCGGCAGCCGCTAGCAGGGAGGTGCGCAGGGTGCTGAGCTTTCGGTCCTTGTGCGCTGGAAAAAACTCTTGAATACTTAGCTTTTTGCGCATCTTGCCCAAGGTAGCGAAGGCGGGGCGGTTCTTCTTAGTAGCCTTGATTTGGCCCTGGCTCCGGTAAGTGAGCACCCGGGGCAGCTCCATCAGTGCATCTTGCTCACCACTGAGGTAGCGGTGCTGGGTAGCCTCCAGGGACTTGGCGGGCAGCAGCTTTGCCTCATCGGGCTGCGGGTAGTAAGTGCACACCACCCTGCGGATGTCCATCGCCAATGCAAACTGGAAATCAGCAGGGCTATCACGGCGACGATAGTACCCTCGGCGCTCTTCGAGCAAAAACTCGAATGCAGGCTTTACAGTAAAGCGCTTGCTAACGTAAGTCGTACGCGCATAGGTGATGGTCTCTTCTTCAATGACCGTAAACCCCATCTCTTCTTCTATTTGATTGCCCCTCAGCTCTTCCACCCAGACCAAGGCTTCCCACAACTGCCGGGGCTGCTCGGGCAAGCCCGCCAGGAAAGCCGCGTAGAGCTCGGCCGAAACGAAGGGCAGTGCCGCCACTTCAGCCATTTTCGCTTTGGGCGGGACTTTTTTCGAGAGGGCCGAGTTCAGCAGCTCATCGCTAACGCCTTCCTGCCTGGCCAGCTTTAGGTTTTCTACTACAAACACCTGGCTCAGTCTATAGTACTTTATGAGCTTATCCTTGGTGTATGACGAGCCCAGGCCCTGAGCGATTTTCTCTATTTTTAAGCTGACCTCCTTCATTTCCCTAGCAGTAAGTTGATGTCCTCTTCCGATAGCGACTTGAGGCCGGCGCTGTCGGAGGCGATGATGTTATCGAAAAGGGCTTGCTTCAGCTCTTGGAGCTGCAATATTTTTTCCTCTATACTGCCCCTGGCGATAAGCTTGTAGGCGAGCACTTTGCGCTTCTGTCCAATGCGGTGGGCACGGTCGATAGCCTGGTTCTCCGCCGCGGCATTCCACCAGGGATCGTAGATGAATATCGTGTCGGCCGCGGTGAGGTTCAGCCCGACTCCCCCCGTTTTGAGGGTCATCAGGAATACCCGGCAGTCGGGGTCGTTTTGGAATTGGCTGACCAAAGCTTCGCGGTTGCGGGTGGCCCCGGTCATGGACACAAAGCCGACGCCCGCCGCTTCGAGCCGGGCGGCCACGCTGTCGATCGCAGCCAGAAAGTTGACGAAGACCAAGACCTTGTGCCCGTTGGCCAAGCTATCCAGCAGTTGCTCTTCGAGCAGTTCGAGCTTAGTGCTTTCCACCCGGCCATCGGTGAGGGCTTCGGGTATAGTGGCTAATTGGCGCAGCTCACTCAGCGCTTGAAATACGAAGAACTGCGAGCTTTGCAGGCCCTTTGCCGCTATCTGGTCATTTACCGCTTCGGCAAAATACTGACGGCGCTGCTCGTACAAGCTGCGCTGGGCTTCGCCCATTTCCACGAACA
>CAZNSK010000274.1:0-4817 GCA_964575505.1 uncultured Phaeodactylibacter sp. | reverse complement strand
CCTGCTTTTTTCAAGCGCTTCAAAGCGGTAGCGTGGATAACTAAGGAGGAATATCTCCGGATGAACAGATATTGAAGTACCCTTCTTTCCCGAGACTTTTTACAAAACTGTGTCTACTGCAGTTTAGCTGCTAACAGTCAATCCCCGCTTTCTACTTGCTACCAGCCGGTAGGTGCGCCGCTTCGTGCGGCACACACTTTGAATACTCTCAGTCCGGTACCCGCTGTGCTAATAGGTAAAGCCTAACTTATCTAAGCCCATTTGGGCTTCGGGTGCGCTCATGAACAGGTCCCACAGCAATCCGGAGCGGTAGTTTTCAATCATACAAACGATAGGCCCCTGGTCTATCGCGAGGTAGGAATCAGCATACCACCCAACGCTTGGGTTAAACGCATCATAAAACCCGTATTCGCCCCAAAGCTTATCGCCCATGATGTAGTAGAAGAACCTAAGTGCCTGCAGCGATTCCTCCGGGGTGTAAGGGATGGAAGAAATGGCCGCGGTGGGCGTGATCACCCCACGGTCATTATCAGGGCTGTGAGCTGAATAACCTGAATTGCCATCGCTGGCGGTCAACCCCCAGCAATCTTCAGAATAGAGCGGATAGTTTTTGGGGTTGGCTACGCAATACGCACGGTTGATTAAGGTGTGGTTGACATTTTGTTCCCAGTAGTTGGCATATTGATCCTCTAAATCTCTTGGGTCGAGTCCGAGAAAGGAGTAGTGCGCGAAAAATAGAGGGCCTCCCCGGTCGTTTCTCAAAGGCAAAGTATACCCAAAATGGGATACGCCGGAGGAATTCACCATGCCTCCGTTTCTGGCCCAGCCTTGCTCATACACCGGTGGCTCTATAGTATGGGTGCTTGACGAAGCTGCCAGAACGTAAATGATAAGGGACTCATTCCACCCACGGATAGGCAGGTCTATTTCCCAACCAAAATTGGGCGACCAATGCCAGTAAAGTACATTTTGCCCGCCTTGTGTGAACCAATCCCACTCGATTTCGCTGATCAGCCGGTTGATTCTCTCGATGATCATTTGCTCTTCGGGGGATGTATTGTTTAAGTACTGCCGGATGGTGAGCAGCGCCTGTGCCATAAATGCGGTTTCAACCAGGTCTGCACCGTTGTCAGTTTCGCTAAAGGGTATGACCTCGCCTGTGGTCCCATTTAGCCAGTGCGGCCAGGCCCCATGAAACCGCTGTGCCTTGTCTTCCAAAAAGCGGGTTATCGTTTCCAGCCGTTCGACGCCTGCTTCTCTGGAAATAAAGCCCCTTTCAATTCCAACTACGATAGACATCACTCCAAACCCGGAACCACCGATCGTCACCAGCTCGCCCGATGTATTTCGTTCACGGGCCAACCCGCTGACGGGATGCCCGAAATCCCAGAAGTACTTAAAGGTTTGCTGTTGTACCTTGGTAAGGAGCTCCTCGTCGGAAATTTCGGGAAACTTAAGGGTAGAATCCACCTGGGTATAGAATTCCACACTGTACCCATCAAAGGGAGCGCCGGTTTCGGTAGTTAGCCCATCGGTAATTTCGAGCTCGTACCTTGTTAAATGGGCTAATTGGTTGGGATAGGTGATCCGGAATGTGGAACGGGTTGGGCTGCCGGTTTCAGCTACGAATCCGCCAGAACCATCCAATAACAGGTTCGAAAGGAGTGCATCCACATCGACTTCTTCTGAGAATTCGACTTCCAGTTCTAGGGAAACAGGTACGTTTTGAAATAAATTTTGACCCAACCGGTCCTGTCCATTGACCTTGAAGGAGACCAGGGAAAGCTCAGCCGGGATGGTCTGGAAACGATAGGAAGTGTTGGAAACTATTCCACCTCCAAAACCTTCGATTCGATCCAAACGCAGTTCGTAGGCCTCTCTGTTTTTTAGTCCACCGATTGGGCTAATAACCATTGATCTGTTCGCATTCGTATAGGCGATGCTGATATTCGCCGGAGTACCGGATCCGTCCACAAGGCTGACCATATTTGCTGCATCCGGATTAACAGGTTCGGAAAACCGGCAGGTGATCAAACGGTCAATGGGAACGTTATCGACAACACCGGTGGTACTTAATTGAATAGATCCGGCAAAAACACCTTCCAATGCCAGTTCTGCTTCTTCGTCTTTGCAAGAACAGGTTGCAACCAGAAGGAATATCGTCAGAGGTAATACTACCGGAATTTTCATGATATTAATTTCGCTTTATCAAATGCATTAGCCTGTGGGGCAGAACGGTCAAAAGTTAACCGTTAAAAACCAGATAACCGTAATGGGCTCGACTTGAGCAAACAATTTAGTCCAGTTGCAAAACTCGCTCAATTGAATGGCGGTCAGAGGCCACCTGATTGGGAAAAAAAATGTTGGATCCTCCTTGTGGAGAATCCAACAGTAAAGATCCAGTCAATGAATCCTAAAACTTACGATTCGTCATCAATAATCTGCTGGATCTCTTCTTGGGTCAAAGCCTTATTGAAAATCCGAAGTTCGTCCAATTGGCTTACATCAGAGTTATGATTCCAATGCGTAAAGTTTGGGGCACCGGACATAATGGACATGATTTCGACGCCTTCCCAGCTTGGGCCGGCGAAGTCACCTTCTCTTACAACGGTTCCGTTGATGTAGACGGTGTTCCCTTCCGGGGAAATGGTGAAAGCAAGGTGTTGCCAGTCGGTGTCTACGGTTGGGTCCAAGCTGGCATCCTGACCGCCATCAAACCAATTATTGCCTTCACCATTGCCGGCATTAAGCTTAAAGACCTGATTGTCTCCTCCAGCTTCTCTGAAGAATTTGAAACCATTATTCAAGGTAGCCGGGGGAGCATCCTCACCCTCGGGCCCCATGACGAGGACGCCTGCGCGGTTGGGCTCAGCGTTTAACTTATACCACATCACGGCTGAAAACTCGTCATTGACTAAGCCAGCTGCGGGGAATGTTAAGTACGCTCCCTCTGCACCAGCGTAGGCACCCGTTCCAACTTTTGCATCTGCCGTAAACCCGGGGCTGCCGACTTCGGTAGCAGAGGTTAAGGTCAATAACTCCAGGTACTCGTTGTCAAAAGGCATGTAGAATACCTCACCGTCATACTTTGCGGTATAAGGCTCCGTTTTTTCGAAGTCTACTGAAGTTGAACCCGTTTTTCCCGCTCTGTCCACTGCGGTAATGGTCAGGGTGTGCGGACCGTTGGTTAGACCCTCATAGACAATATCCTCCACTACTCTGCGGTAATCCTTGAAGCCGGATAATGTAGCAAAAGTGTTGCCGTCTAATTGCAGGCTGACCTCCTCCAAAAAAATGTCATCGGTTGCTTCAAAACTAACCGTAATGTCGGTTACGTCCTCTACAACTCGGATCAAGGTGCCATTTGCAGGGAAGTCAATTTCGACGACCGGGTCTTCTGCATCAGATCCAGCCTCGACGGGTGTAATATCATCGATGTACCCTTCGTCGCAACCAAAGGTCAATGCGATTGCAAAAAGCCAAATATATTTTGAAAGTTTCATATCAAATTGTTGTTATTCATTGTTGTTGTGGTCCTTCAATTGCGGCAGCAGGTCTAGCTGCAGCAGCGGATACGGCAAATACCGCTCATTCGACTGGTAAGTAACCTGCTCCCCGTTTATTTCATGGTTGAGCTCATCGATGCGGTCATGGCGTACCAGGTCGTAGAACCGGTGCCCCCATTCCATTGCTAATTCAGCGTATTTTTCATCCAAAACAGCATCCAAATCAACACTGGCTAGAGGGGACATCCCTGCTCTCTCTCTTACGGTATTGACAGCCTCCTCTGCGGTCATCACGCTGCTTGAGGCACCGGAAACCAGCGCCTCTGCGTGCATCAGCAACACTTCAGCGTACCGTATTACCCGGAAGTTATTGTTTTCTCCAAAAGTCGTTCTTCCCGGTGTGTATTGGTTGGAAGGCATGTAATGCTTCGCGCTTTGGAAGTTATACCTTGGGTGGTTGTTAAAGACGTCACCGTCCGGTGAAACATTCGTAATGAACTCGGGCAGCGGGTCATATTTAGGGTCGCTCTCAAGGCTTGCGATCCCGTCGGGTGTAAAATTAACACTACCGATGAGCCGGGTTTCTTCTCCCCGGTCAAGCATAAACTTGATGAACTTTTCGTTAGGCTCCCAGAAGCCCCAGCCGCCACCGATGCCCTCGACGGCAGGCTCGTAGCTTGAAGGCCCAAAGAAATTCCAAAGATAACGGGTATTGGTGCCTGAGCTTTGCCCAAAGTCTGAATACTGCAGCTCAAGAATGCTTTCATTGCTGTTTTTACCTGGAATGTTAAATGCGTCATAAAAATCCGGGTACAATTCAAAAAGCCCTGAGCTGATGATCTCGCCAGTCGCATCTGCAGCGGCCTGCCAGTTCTTCAATTCGAGATTAGCGTAAGCTTTCATGGCTAGTGCAGCGTACCTTGTTATCCCAAATTCAATATCCGTACGTTGATTGGGCCGGACGGCCGGCAGATTTGGAATCGCCAGGTCCATTTGATCTGAAATATGCTGCATCACTTCTTCAAACTCCGATATTTCACGATCAACCAGTGTTGTAGGGTCGCTTGATTCAAAGATGAACAGGTCACCCCAAAGGCGGGCAGCCTGGAAATAGGCAAAGGCTCTCATCACGCGGATTTCTGCAATGTATTGATCAGCGAGCTGTGCATCCGCCCCGTTGTCCTTAAACCGGTTGATACCCTCGATAAGGCCGTTATTGTCAATGATATCCCCGTGAAGGTTGAGCCAGCTGGAATTGTACATCCAGAAGCTTCTGTCATACCTAAATGCATCCGTCTCTACGAGCGGAAA
>CAZNSK010000273.1:0-4850 GCA_964575505.1 uncultured Phaeodactylibacter sp. | reverse complement strand
CTAAGGTCCAGTGGTAGTGAAAATTGACCGCACCCCGGTTGGCCTGGCTGCTCCCAAAGAAGGCCAGCGGCTCTATTCTGGACGTACGGCTATCCTGGAGGAGTTCAGGGAAGAAGGCTTTAGCAGGCCGTTCACCGTACAAAGGGGAGTGCACCTTTGCATCCTTCGAGAAAAGCGACAAAATGGCGGTAAGGTCAGCTGATTCCAGGGCTTTCAGGTACGCTTGCATGATGGCTTCGTGCATCGGGTCAGTAGTTTTTGTGGAGGGTAAAGATAAAATTAGCGCCCTCACCGGGTTGGGATTCTACCCATATTTCTCCTCCGTGCTGTTCTACTACCCGTTTGCAGAGGGAAAGCCCGATGCCTGATCCCGGGTAGTGCTTTTTGCTGTGCAGCCGCCGGAAAAGTTGGAAAATTTGCCCGTGGTGCTCCCGTTCAATGCCAATGCCGTTGTCCTTAATGGAGAATTGCCAGAAGGCTCCCTTTTCCTCTGCCTTGATGGTGACCACTGGCTTTTCGCCTTTTTTATTGAACTTGATACCGTTGGACACCAGGTTCTGGAAAAGCTGCCCGAGCTTGGTGGGGTTTCCATAGAGGGTAGGCAGGGTCTGGGGGATAACCACTTCTGCTTTTTTGTCCTTGATAAGGCCACGCAGCGATTGCTCTACGGTTTGGAGCAGCTCCTGTAAGTTGACCTCTTCGAAACCATGCTCCTCGCTATTGGTGAAACGGGCAAATTCTAGCAAGTCCTCAATGAGCTTATTCATATGGTTGGCGCTCTTGCCGATGAAGTCCAGGTAAGAATGGGCGTCTTCATCCAGAGCGTCTTTATAGCGGCGTTTGAGCAACTGGGAAAAGCTGTTCATGGTACGTACCGGCTCTCTCAGGTCGTGAGAAACAGTATGGGCAAAGTTCTCCAGCTGCAGGTTGCTGTTGACATAGCGGGTAAGGGTTTCGTTGTTGCGGTCCAGTTCCCGCAGCTTTTTTTGCAGGTTTTGCTGCGTTGTCTTTAGGGTAGTGATATCCCTGACGACCACAATAGCTTCTGCGTTGTTGATCCGGCTCACCCGGGCTTCGTAGTACCGGTTCTCGCCGCCCATGGGCAGCAGGTACTCAAAGGCGTGTACCTGATCCTCCTCCAAGGCTTTTTTAAGGTTGACCTCCAGGGCCTTGGCGATGTGGGCGGGCAAAACCGCTGTGGCTGTCCTGCCGAGGAACTCCTCGGGCGGCATCAGTAAATTGGCAGGCTCTTTTTTGGAGTTGTAAAAACTGATGAAACGCAGGTCCTTATCAACCCTGAACTTCATATCCGGCAGGGCGTTTAGGGTTGCCTTCTGCAGCTCCTGGCTTCGCTGAAGGGCTTGTTTGGCCTCAATACGGCTCGTGATATCCTCAATGGAAAAAATGAAATTTTCGGGTTGCCCTTTGTGGTCGCGAATAGTAGAGACCAGCAGGTTGGCCCACAGGGTCCGCCCATCTTTGTGCCTGAGTTGATGTTCCAGGTTGCTGACCTGGCTGTTTTGCTCCGATTGGCTAAGCATATCTTCCAGAAAAGCAGGGGCTTCGCTGAGGTTGCCGATCGGCATACCTTCTAGTTCTGCTTTGGAATAGCCCAGGATAACACCCGCCATACCATTGGCTTGCTGTATATACCCCTGGGCGTCGCAGAACAGGATCCCCAGCGGGCTGTCTTCGTAGAGGCTCCTGAAGAAAGCTTCACTTTCAGCCAGGGCCTCTTCGGCTCTTTTCCGGATGTCGATATCCACGTGTACACCGGCCACCCGGATAGCGGTGCCGTCTTCAGCTCTTTCGACGACCCGGCCCTGATCATAAACCCATTTCCATTGGCCATCCTTGGTACGCAGGCGAATTTCTTCTTCAAAGAAAGGGGTCTGCCCCGCCATTTGTTCCTGTAGAGCTTTGGTAATACGGGGCTCATCTTCCGGGTGAACGAGGTCATAAAAGGCAGATACATCCGGTTTGATCGCTTCAATGTCGTACCCTAGCATATCTGCCCAGTGGAAATTGTAGTAACATTGATCGGTTTTTGGGTGCCACTCCCAGAGGCCGATCTTGGCAGCATCCAGAATCAGCTCGGTCCGCTGCTTACTGTTTTTAAGTGCAAGCTCAGCCCGCTTTTGCTCAGAAATATCTACCGTTACGCCGGTAGCATGAGTGGCTGCACCCGATTCATCCCGTTTGGTCACCTTGCCGGTATCAAAAACCCAATGGTAGTGCCCATCCGTATCTTTGATGCGGTACTCCAGCCGGAAGGAATCGGAAGCGCCGGTTTGGAGATTAAAGCTCTCCTCCAAACGAGGCACATCGTCGGGGTGCAAATGCTGCACCCAGTCCTGATAGCTACCGGTAAAGCCCTCTTTACTGTATCCAAGTTTTTGAAAGAGCAAGGCGTTATTGGTCAACTTTTGGGCAGGTATATCCCATTCCCATACGCCAATCTGAGAACCCTCAATGGCGAGTTCGAGCTTCTCTTGGCTCTTCTTGAGTGCTATTTCCGCCCGTTTGCGGGCGTCAATATCCACGATTAATCCTGCGAGGTAAGTTTGCCCGTCAATTTTGTACAGCTGCCCGCGGTCGAATACCCAATGATAGCGGCTGTCTTTTCTTTTTATCCGGATTTCGGCTTCAAAACCTTGGCCACGATTAATGTTCTCGATTACCGTTTCACGGAAATGGTCTCTATCCTCTGGGTGTATGTAGCTCATAAACCCATCGAAGGTAACTTCAAATGCACCCGGTTCGTATCCAAGCATTTTGAAGAACGTACTGGACATTTTGGCGGCGGGATCATCAAAATGCAGTTCCCAAAAGGCAACCGAAGCATTTTCAGAAACCATATCCAGCAATTCCTGCTGAGCGGTGAGTTTTAGCAGAGCTTCCTTCCGGGCGGTAATATCGATAAAGATGCCACTTCCCTGTGTTGGCCGGCCTTGGTCATCCCAGCTCACTGCCCGGCCCCGGTTCAGCACCCATTTATAGGTGCCATCATTAGCCAGCAGCCTTAGTTCGTGGTCAAATACTTCGGGCTTATGCCTGAGCTCCAGGTAGCGCGATGCTTTGGCAATAAACCCTGGCAGGTCTTCCGGGTGCACCAGCTTATTGAAAGCCTTTGGGGTAGCGGGCATTTCGGAGGAGCTGTAGCCCAGCATTTTCCGGAAGTATTCATTAAACCGGGCCTCTTCTTTGTGCAAGTCCCAAAACCAGGTGCCCACCCGGGCCCCCTCTAAGATAAGCTCCAGTTCTTCCTGCTGTTGAATTAGAGAAAGCTCCATTTGCTTGCGGGCAGTGATGTCCATTTGCCCGCCCCATATGCCTACCATTTGCTGGTTTTCGAAAACACCAACGACGTGGTTGTTAAACCAGCGCTCCTGGCCATCTGGTGTAACCTCATGGGTCTCAAAATCTTTGATTTGGTAGTTGTTTTCAAATAAAGACCGGGTCACTTGCCGATTTTCTTCCCAGCCCGCTCCGGCGTGCAGGTCCTTTACCCGTTTCCCGATAAGTTCCTGGGGGTCCGCCAAGCCATACATTTCAGCCATGGCACGGTTGCACTCTGCAATTACTGCTGATGCGTAGTACAAGTCGGTTTGTTCCTCCGGAGTGCAGCCTTGCGTTGGGATGGGCGGGTCGCACTGCACGTAGTAGATGCCTTCGTGCGCATACTTGATGAAGTTGAGGTAGCGCTCCCGGCTTTTGGCTTCTTCGGCTTTGATTTTTTGCCAGGGAGAGACATCCATAGCAATGCCCAACACGTTCATAATGCCTTCGTCTTCCTCACTGGGGACGGGTATTTTGACGGTCTGCAAAAAGACTTCCTCCCCCTGTGGCGTTAAGATTTTATCATCTGGCAGGTACAAGGTTTGCCCGTGCTCTATTACCTGCAGGTCTTCTTTGTGGTAGCGGGCTACTTCGTCCTCGTAGGGGTTGAAGTCGCTATCCGTTTTGCCGATGAGCGCCTCTACGGGTACGCCGTATATTTCTGCGACCCGGCGGTTGACCAGCACAAATCTGCCTGCTTTATCTTTAGAAAAGACCAAACCGGGAATATTATCGATGATCTTTCGCAGGTAGTTCCGTTGTACTTTCACTTTTTGTTCCGCGAAGTGCTTATTCAGCGCAATGGTAAGGGCCTCAAAGTAAGGCGCTACATCTTGGTAGAGTGCGTAGAGTTTATCTTCCTGGTCACAGGGCAATTCCAGTATGACTAGCCCATCCAGGTTATTGTGGGTGTCGGTAATCAGCGCCCCCGTCATTAAGTAGCCAGCCCGGGGCGTTAAGCCGGAGCACTGCAAGACCGGGAAGCCCTTTGAGGCCTGTAGCTGAGCAATGCATGCTTCTACCTCTGGCTGGTGGTTGGGGGTCCAATCAACCCAGGCGCTACCTTCCTTTTTAACGGCTTTCAAAAGCCGGGCGGAAGTCGATTGGGAGTTCCTTATCCGGTAAATCAGCAGGGACTGGGCTTGCAGGTACTCTGCAATCGGGGGGAAGGTGTCCTTGATGCCTTTCTGCAAATGGGGGGCGCGGTGCAATCCAAGCACTGCATCAAGGAGGGTTTGAGTTAATGGGGCGGTTTGGGTCGACATTTCGGATGAATAGAAAATTTGGCTTTCGTACAATTAAGGATGAATGCAAGTTTATGTGTTGGGGTCTCCGTGCCCAGCGACGGGGCCAAAGCGGGGGTAAGGCTGCGTACAATACACTAAAGCGGGCTTACGGAGATCGCCTTACAGCATACCACAGACCATGCAGTATTGTTACTATATCAATTAGAGGCGCAACTAAGGGGTCGCGCAGTAATAAGTTACCTAGAATAGGCGAAGTTATTTTGT
>CAZNSK010000272.1:0-4853 GCA_964575505.1 uncultured Phaeodactylibacter sp. | reverse complement strand
TTGGTCGACAAGTTCGTAGCCGTCACCTGCACGCCGCTTACCGGCATGCGGGATTGGTAATTCAGGATTTTGCCGTTGTATTGCTCGCCGATTTTGGCCAGCATGATATCGTGCTCGCGGTTTTGGCGCAAGCCCAGGGTAGAGACCCGGAAAACTGCATCGGCATAGCCTTCGGCACGGACCACAATTTCGCAGTCCAGCCCCTCTACCGCCTGAAAGCTGTAGCGCCCCCGGCTATCCGCTTTAAACACGCCTTCCCCGCAATTGAGGAAGTCGATTGTGGCCCGGGGGATAGGCGTCCCATCAGAAGCGTTGCGGACGTTCAGCACGATATTGTCGGCCGATTTAAAAACTTTGTATAAGTCGTAATTGCCCCGCCCGCTGGGCCGGTTGGAGACCAGGTAGCCGATATTGCGGAAGCTATCGTAAACAAAGCCCAGGTCATCCCGGCTGCTGTTGATCAGGTTGCCTTGGTGGAAAATCCGGGCCCAGCGGCCATTAGCCTGCTCGGCGCGGAAGACATCGTACCCGCCCAGCCCCTGATGGTAGTTGCTGGAAAAATGGAGGTAATTGCCGTCGAAGAAAGGAGAGACCTCATCGCCGGGGGAGTTCACCACCGGCCCCAGGTTTTCCGGCGCCGTCCAGGTATTGCCCATGCGGTACGACACATACAGGTCGAAGCCTCCAAAGCCATCCGGGCGGTCGGAGGCAAAGTAGAGGGCATTGCCATCCGGCGAAATATTGGGCCAGCCGGTTGAAAAGTCGGAACCATTAAAGGGGAAAGGCCGCTCCTCGGTCCATTCGCCATTGGCATTGATCGGCGACATCGCCAGGCTCAGTTCCAGCCCGCCGGTCGGAATGTGGCGGGTGCCGTCGATAAAATTATTTTTGGTGTAGATGACCTCCTTAAGGTTGGGGCCGAAGGTAACGGGGCCGATATTGACAAAATCCTCCCGCAGGCGGCTCTGCAAAGGCACCGCAGCTTCCAGAAAGCCATTATCGCCTACACGCGCCATGTAAAGCTGATTGTTGGAACGCCCGGTCCAGGCCGACCCTGGTTGCTGCCGGTCGTTGCGGGCAGAAGAAAACACCACCTGGTCCCCGTAAAACGTCGGGCCGAAGTCGGAAGAATTGGAGTTGATAAATTCATTGCTGACCAGATACGGAGAGGACTGCCCCCTTTGGTTGTTGGCAAATACACAGCTTTGGGCGAAGTGGTTGCCCTTTTCCCGGCCCTCTTCGTTGGAGCGGGCGTAGGCCAGGAACCACTGCTCAGCCTTACTGTACTGCCCAAGCGCTTTCAGCACCAGGGCGTACTGGAACATTTCTTCCCCCTTCAGCTTATATTCCGGGTCCCGGATCACCCTTTCGAACCAGCTTTGCGCTTCTTCCATCTGGTTGAGGTAGCGGTAAGAATCCGCCAGCTTTACCATGGCTTCGAAGTTTTTGGGGCGTTTTTCCAGCAGTTCCAGGTAAGAACGTACCGCCAGGTTGAAAGCGCCCAGCTCGTAGTCTTTATTGGCCCGGCCAATTTGGGCAGCCGCTGGTGTTAATGCGGTAAGCAGAAAAGCAGCGGTCAGTGCGCTCAGCAAGAGTTTCATAGTTCTATGTTTTCAATCTCGTGTTTGAGGAAGCAAAAGCCCAGTAAGCTTTATGAGTCAAAGGTAAAGAAAAATAAAACATCTGGAATTGAGCCATATAAAGCCCGGCTTGCCTGCTGCCGTAGCCTGTTTTGTGGCTGCGCAAACTGTCGCCACATGAGCAACAACGGCATTTGTGCGCGAAAAATAACGCCCTTTGGATAACGGCCTGGGCATTGATTTGTTGTGCTCAATAAAATAGAAGGGTACCATGATCCCACCAAGGCGCCTGATTTTCCTAGCCTTTATTGCCAGTTTGTTGCTGCGCCCGGCGGAAGTAGCCGGGCAACCGGTGCCGGGCCAGCTCATTGTGCAGTTCCACGCCAAGGACGGCCTGGATAGCCTGCCCGATGGTTTCCGGCTGCATAGCGTGCTGTGCCGCACGGCCCGAATTACCCTGATGGATTATGACACCCTGCAGTGGCAACCCGCTGCCGCCCTCGCCCTGGCCCGGCAGCTGCCGCAGGTCGCCCTGGCGCAGCCCAACCACCGCCTGCAGGCCCGGGATACCCTCCCGGGCGACCCGCTCTTTGAAGCGCAGTGGCAATGGCGCAACCTCTCAGACTCCAGCAGCCTGCCAGACGCCGACGTCGATGCCGAATTAGCCTGGCCCCTATCGGGCCTGGGGCGCACTACCGCTCAGGGCGACACCATCGTCGTTGCCCTGATTGACGACGGCGTGCAAACCACCCACCCCGACCTGCAGCCTAATCTCTGGCGCAACCACCGCGAAATCCCCAACAACCACCTCGACGACGATGGGAATGGCTACGTTGACGACTACCTCGGCTGGAACCCCGCCCTAAATAACGACCATATCAACCAAGGGCACCACGGCACCCCCGTGGCTGGCATACTGGGGGCAAGCTGGAACAACAGCCTGGGGGGTACGGGTATCGCGCCTGAGGTGCAGATTATGGTCGTTGCCGGGAGTGGAGCAACCGAAGCGGAAGCCATCGCTGCCTACGCTTACGTCCTCGAACAACGGCAACTCTACCAGTCCACCCAGGGCGAACGGGGCGCTTTTGTAGTAGCGACCAATACTTCCTGGGGCGTGAATAGCCTGAGCCCGGATGAGGCTCCTATCTGGTGCCATTACTACGATTTACTGGGCGAAGCCGGCATCATCAATTGCGCAGCCACGGCAAATGCCGATTGGAATATTGACGAAGTTGGGGATATGCCCACTGCCTGTAGCAGCCCTTACCTGATCAGCGTGACGGCTTCCGACCGCATGGACGAGCGCGCGGCGGCGGCTTACGGGCCCACCACGGTCGACCTGGCTGCCCCCGGCAAAGCTGTACTCACTACACAGCCCGGCCACACCTATGGCTTAGCCTCCGGCACCTCCTTCGCCAGCCCGGCCGCAGCAGGCACGATAGCTTTGCTGTACAGTGCCGACTGCCCTGACCTCTCGGCCCTTGCCCATACCGATCCCGCAGGGGCAGCCCTCCTGGCCAAGTCCTATTTGCTGGAAAGCGTAGATGCCCTGCCAGCTTTCGAGGGGCTGACCACCTCGGGCGGGCGGCTCAACGCCTGGCAAGCCCTGGAAGCGGCAAAGGCTGGCTGTTCCGATTGTTGGCCAGTTGCCGGCTTGGCCGCAGAGCCGCAGGAAGCCGGCACGCTGGAAATCAGCTGGGACACCACTGGCACAACCGGGCAGATCGATTTGTATTGGAGAGCGCAGGGCGACAGCCTCTGGCAAATGGCAGCCGCTGCGCAGCCACCATTCACCCTTGAAGCCCTCCCCTACTGCCAAACTTACGAAGTCAAAGCCCAGGCCCACTGCGGCAACGCCATCAGCCTGGCGGCACCCGCAGTTACAGCCCGTACTTCGGGTTGCTGCCAGCCACCGGCTGAGGTCCTGCCCACCCAGCTGACGGCTACCTCTGCAGCCCTCAGCTGGGCAAGCCAGCCCGGTGCGGGCAACTATGCCATCGAACTGGCCGGCCCCGGCGGACTGGCCCTTTCAGCTACTGCCGAGCAAACCTTTTTGCAGGTAAGCGGCTTATCGCCCTGTACCACCTACGAGGGGCTGATCAGGCGGCAGTGCCAGGAACAGGCAAGTGCGCCCCAAGCCTTTTCCTTTAGCACGCCCGGCTGCGGCAGCTGCACCGACCTCGAGTACTGCCCGTCCTCCGGCGGCACCTCCGGCACAGAATGGATAGCGGCTTTCCGCTTCGGCTCGTTTTACCACTGGAGCGGACTGAATGAAGGGACAAGCCTTTACCTGAACCAAAACCTGATGGCTGAGCCTGGCGGCACCTACCCGGTCAGCGTCAAGCCCGGTTTTTTGCATATGCCTTTTCCGGAATACATTCGGATGTGGATCGATTACGACCAGGACGGGGCCTTCGCCCACCCGGAAGAAATGGTAGCAGATACCTTGCTCTTGCCTTCCAATGATAGCCTGGAGTTTGAGCTGCACCTGCCCGCCGAACTGCCCGCCAACAACACCCGGCTGCGCCTCGCCCTGAAGTGGGCAGGTTTTGGCAGTATGCCGCCCCTGCCCTGCGAGCCCCACATCCACTACGGGGAGGTTGAAGATTACTGCCTGAAAATCCTGGGGGCTGGGAGCACCTCCTCGTCTACCCGGGCAGCGACGCCAAAAGCGGCACTCCGGGTTTGGCCCAACCCCTTCCGGGATGAATTGCACATTGAAGCCCCCGGCCCGGGCAGCACCGCCCATCTGGAACTGTACAGCACAGCCGGGCAGCGAATGTGGAGCGGGACCGTCTTGGTGGGGCGGGGCCAGGTTTTTGAGGCCCGCTTGCCCGCCAATCTGCCCAGGGGCGCCTATCAGCTCCTGGTGCAAACTGCCGCTGGCCGCTACAGCCAATTGTTGATCCGGCAATGAGCGGGCAGCCCGTTTCAAACTACCGAAAGGGGTTTTGCGTTCCTTTATAAACGACCAAAACCATGAAAGCAATCCCACCACTCGCCGTCCTTGTAAGTATTGCCCTGCTTACCCTAAGTGCTACCTGCCAACAAGCAGGCGGGGCGGGCAAAGACTGCGTCGACCAAAGTAAAATCGACCTCGATGCCGCTTGTATAGAAGTGTACGAACCGGTCTGCGGTTGCGACGGCAAAACCTACTCCAATGCCTGCAATGCCGAAAATTACGGTGGTGTACGCTACTGGGAAGAAGGCCCCTGCGAGGACTAGTGGAGTGTTTCAGAAATGACTAACCGAAGAAACCCAGTAAAACCAGGG
>CAZNSK010000271.1:0-4874 GCA_964575505.1 uncultured Phaeodactylibacter sp. | reverse complement strand
TTGCGCGTAAACGCTTACCTTAGAGAATATCAGTATTAGCATCAGACTGAAAACCTATTCACCATGCGCTGCTTACCGATTTTGCTTTTCTCCGTTTTCTGGACGATTAATTTAACTGCTCAGGATGAGGAGCGGCAGGCTGATTTTTTAATCCGCATGAGCGGAAACAAGCTGGAAGTGCAGCCTCAGCTGCCGCCTTTGCAGCAGATAGCGGGGGCACCTCCTGCTTTTTACGACTACTACTGGGAGTTTGGCGACGGCAGCTTCAGCTTTGAAGAGAAGCCGGTCCATTTCTACCGGGACACGGCCGAAAAGGAAGTCCTGCTGCTAGCGACAGGAAAGTATGATAATGGCAAGGCACCCCGGTCGCGCAAACGCCGCACCAAGCCTAAAAGCAAGCCCAAGCCAGAACGGATGGCGGCAGTGGATCCATTCCCGAACGCCCTGGAGCGGGAAACAGACTGGCTGGGTATGCAGGCGGTGCGCAATCCTAGCCCGGAGGAAGAGCTCATACTGGTGGTATCCTACGCTAATCGAAGCCCTGTCGTGCAGTCCGGGCAGTTGCAACTGGCTTTCAACCAAAAAACCTACCCCAAGCCCCATTTTGAATGGAAGGAAGCCCGCACGCATTACGGAGAAGTGCCCCGGGAACCCTTGCTTTCGCAAGCTGAACTGCCTCTTCCGTTGGAAGCCTGGGCGGGTGATGGTATACCTTCCGACTGGTATACCCTGATGCTGCCATCCCTTACTCCTGATTTTCCAAGGGCTACGGAGCTCTACCAGGAACAACGCAGCTGGGCCTTTGCCGGGCTTCAGCCAGGTGAGGCCCGAAACTTGTTTATTTCCCTGCAGGCGACGGAGGCTATGCTGGCGGATACCAACGCCATTATCACCCTGCAGGCCCGCCTCACTACCGACGATGGGCGAGTCGATGAGGTGTACCCATTGGAGTTGGAAATTGTCGCCTCCCATGACCCTAACTATATCGCCGTTTCCCAAAAGCGGATGGGCTACCGCAGGATGCCGCAAAATGATCTGACCTACAAAGTACATTTCCAGAATACCGGTGAAGGCCCCGCCAGCCGGGTGGAAATCAAAACCGATCTTCCTCCCGGCTACGACCCTAGAAGCTTACGGGTTATCGAAACCCAACCGGCAGTCCCGAATTGCCCGGAGCCTTTGGCCTCTTGGAGTTGCCTGGATACAGCTTTTCAGGATGGGCAACTTGTTTTTACGTTCCGGGACATCTATTTGCCAGGCACCCGGCAGGAAGGGGTTGGGCAGCGCGACTCGACGAAGGGCTACATCAAGTACCGGTTATCGCCAGGCGGGCAGGTGGAAAAGCGGCCGTTCAGTGCCCGGGCGGCCATTGTCTTTGACGAAAATCCGCCTATTCGGACAGGCAGGGCAGCGACCCGTTTCCGGCCCGGCTGGTCACCGGGGGTAATGGCCGGCCGGGTATTGGGCCTGGGTTCTGCTAATACCTGGTCAGCTGGGCTGAGTATTGCTCCTTTTAGCCCCTACCGGCTGTTTTGGCAGGGCGAGGTTTGGGCAGGGCTGCCTACGGAATCGCAGACTACGGAGTCCAGCCAGGATACCATCCGCACACAAAGTGACCTGCTGGGCCTGCCCTTCGTCGCCACCGTAGACACCATTACTTCCAGGACCCTGGACCGTACACAGCGGGAGCAGCGATTCGGGGTCGTCCCGCTTCACTTGCGCTACAATTTCTCGGACTGGCTGGCTGGCGGAACCGGCTTGCTGGTGGAAATTACCTACCGGGAGCAAATCACCAACCGGCAGGAGCAGCAATCAGTGCAAGTGTACGATCCGGACGGGCAATTGGTACCCGACTTATCCCAAACCTTCGATCCGGTCATGCAACCGTTCGATCTTTCATCCTTCAACTACAGCGGCAGCTGGTTTGCCGAATTGCAGATTGGGAAGGTCCGCAAAGGGCCAGCGTTGGGTCTGCGGGGTGTACTCCCCTTTGATAGCCGGCCGGCCTACGGGCTCGCCTTTTTGCAATGGCGGTTTTAAAGGCTTAGCTTTATCGGAAAAAGGGCATGGCAAGACAGGTATGGATTTGGGGCGTGTTGCTGTTGGTCAGTTGGGGCAGCCATGCTCAGGACAGCCTTAGCTTTTGGGAAGACCGCGCGTGGGCGCATGCCGATCTGCTCAACGAAGACAGCCTGGCCTACTATTACCTAAAAATAGCTGGCTACCACCGCGCTACTGATCAGTTGGATGGCTTCCTATATGCCTACTGGGACTGGCAGGCGGCGCTCTTTGAGGATACCGAAACCGCCCTGGCGCTGTTGGACACGGCTGCCCGGAAAATGTGGCGCCGCCCTTCAACTCCCGCAGAATCCGAAGCCCTGCTCTGGCTGGAAGTCAACCGCGGGTACCATCGGTTTCAGTTAGGAAGCGTCACGGGGGCTATCCGGGCCTACGAACGTGCCCTGGATCTGTTCGAAACTCACGATTTCCCGGAATTTGACGCCCTCGATTATCTGTACCTGCCTCTGGGCGCTCACTACACCCGGCTGGGCGATAATGCCAAAGCCCGCACCCTCTACGAAACGGCCATTGCTTCCTTTCAGGACCAGGCTGACGCAGGGACGCTCGCTGGTTTGTACAATAACCTTGGCTTAACCTATTGGAACGAAGGGGAGCAGGCCGCAGCAATCGCAGCTTATGAGAAAGGCATAGCCATAAAGGGGCTCCCACTCGAGCAAGCCGGGCTCCTACAGCTCTCAGCAGGGCGAAGCTACCGGGCTCTGGAGCAGCAGGCGGAAGCCATGGTTTTTGCCAATAAGGCCTTATCCTTTCTGGAGCCACTCCTGGAAGGCGATGCTCCACCCGAAGCCCTTCCGGATTACCTTTCCGGTGCGTACCTGCTCAAAGGGCAACTTTTAAGCGAAGCCGGGAACACATCAGCGGCGCTGCCTATATTGAAAGAAGCCAGAAAGCAGGCGCTGCAGGCCCGTCAAACCCGCTATCACCGAACGGTTGCCAAGGTTTCCGTAGCAATGGGAGAAGCCTGGCTGTCTGCCCGGCAACCGGATCGAGCTTTGCAGGCTTATCATGCCGCGCTGAGCAGCCTTTTCCCTGATTTGCCGGAAGCGGAGGTCGCCGTTTTGCCGGATACGGCTCAACTGTACGGTGAGAACACCATCTATGAAGCCCTGGCCGGCAAAGCCGATGCCTTTTGGGCGCAATACCAAAGTAACTCAGATACGTCGTTGCTGAGATTAGCCCTGCAAGCCCATCAACTGGCCAGCAGAGCGGAGTGGCAGCTCCGGCGCTGGCTGCAGTACGAGTCTTCAAAACTTAACCTGCTTGCCCAGAGCCGGTCCCGGGTGAGCAAAGCCATTCAGGTAGCGAGGGCCTTGTATGAGACTACGGACAATGAGGCTTATCTGAATACCGCCCGGGCTTTTGCCGAACAGGTGAAAGCTACAGTTTTGCTGGATGCGATCCGCAGGAACAGGTCGCTGGGTGCTGCAGGAGATACTATCACAAAACTGCGGCAGCAACTGGCTTATTTTGAACGGCAACTGCTGCTTCAGCCGGATCATAAAAATCGCCTGGTATGGCTCAAAGAACGCGATGCGCTACAGGAACAACTGCAAGCCGTCCTTGCTCATTCTGAGGATAAATCAGTGCTGGAAAAGCTGCCTGGGCTCCCTCCTGATATGCCGGCGGGCGCCACGGTACTGGAATTTTTTGTGAGCGATGAGGGCATTGAAATATTTGGGCATGGCCCGGATCAGAACCCCATTTGGTATCAGCTCACCACTCCGGAAGAATTAAAGGGGAAGGTATTGCGCTTTCAGCAATTGGTACAGTCCCGTCAGCGCCTGGAGCAATCAGCTGATTTTCCTGATTTGGCTTTTGAATTATATGAGGCGTTGCTGTCGCCACTCTGGGATACACTGCCCGCCCGTCTGCTGATTATTCCGGATGCCTGGCTTTCGGCTTTGCCATTTGAAGCGCTTTATACCGAGCCCGGCGGTCATCGTTGGGATGCAGCTCCCTTTCTGATCCGGAAAGCGGATGTCCACTATGCGTACTCCCTTCAGGTGAATGCGCAGCAGCAGGAAATATCCGTACAGGCGCCGAAGAGCCTGTTGCACTTTTCGCCCCGGTTTGCCAAGGGGCAACGTGGATTGCCCCCTCTGCTAAATCATCAATCGGTTATTCCTCCTCACTGGGAAAAAGCAACACTAGAAAATGCCGGAGCAGATTGGGCGGGACTACAGCAAAACGCCAGCGAATACCGGATGTTGCATTTGTCTACCCATGGTACGGTTGCCGATAGCCTGCCACGGATAGAGTGCTACGATCGCCCGGCCTACCTGCCAGATATCTACGCCCTGCCCCTGAATGCAGAGCTCGTCGTCCTGAGCGCCTGTGAAACCAGCCTGGGCACTTTTGAGCAGGGAGAAGGCGTGATGAGCCTGTCCCGAGCGTTCACCTACGCCGGGAGCCAGGGCCTGGTTGCCACACTTTGGTCTGTCAATGAATCGGCGACCGGGCGGATACTCAACCAATTCTACCGGCATCTGGAAGCCGGGAACCGGAAAGCCACCGCTCTGGCGCAGGCGAAACGGGATTACCTGGCATCTCCGGAAATTCCGGTTTTTCAAAAGTCACCTTACTACTGGGCAGGGATTGTTTACGTTGGGGCTGATGGCGCGTTGCAACAACCGCCGGCGGTGCGGTTGGGGAATAACTGGCTGCGGTGGGTTGTTCCGGTTGCGATTTTGGTCGCGTTTCTAGGCATGAGACAGCTAAGAAAGCGCCCTCATCGGTCTGTATAGTCCAACAACTTAAGATTTGTGAAATTATGGCGCAGCTATTTTTTCAGC
>CAZNSK010000270.1:0-4895 GCA_964575505.1 uncultured Phaeodactylibacter sp. | reverse complement strand
CCTTAGCCGATGGCCAAGCCGTTACCTTTGATTGTGTAGACCTTTTCGACTTTGACCAGCGGGGCAAGATCAAGCGCCTCAGGATCATTTACGATACGGCACAAACCCGCCCCGCCCTGGCGCAGCTGCGGGGGTCTGCGTAGTGCCATCACAGGTCATATACAGGGAGTTACCCATCACCAAAGGTACGGGCGAGATAGAGCAACTGGAAGTGCGCAGAGCCGTCAGTGAGCGAGCTCAGCCCCGCCGGAACGCATATCCGGCACTTGCTGCCAGCACTGGCATGCCGGCACCAACAACTTACCCGGCTTTGCGTTGTAAGGGTGCAATCAAGGCAGCAACTTAGCATGGCATTACTGGAATTTACAGAAAAGGGTATCTACTGCGAGGCCGCTGGCGTCTACATTGACCCCTGGCAGCCCGTCGACAAAGCATTAATCACCCACGGGCACGCCGACCATTCCCGATGGGGGCACAAGCAGTACCTCTGCACGGAAAGTGCGGCACCGGTCATCCGCTACCGGCTCGGGAAAGTTAATCTTTCCACCGTGCCCTTTGGGAAATCTTTGCTTATCAATGGCGTCAAATTTTCCTTTTACCCTGCGGGCCATATCGTAGGGTCCGCCCAGATCCGGGTGGAATACCGGGGTGAAGTATGGGTCGCTTCCGGCGATTACAAAGTGGAGGCGGACGGCCTTTCGGAGCCCTTTGAACCCGTTCCGTGCCACACCTTTATTACGGAATCTACCTTTGGGCTGCCGGTGTATCGCTGGAAGCCGCAGCAAACCGTTTTTGAAGAGATCAACGAATGGTGGTTGCAGAACCAGCAGCAAGGCAAAGTAAGCGTACTGGCTGCCTACGCGCTGGGCAAAGCCCAACGCTTGCTGCACGGCGTCAATTCAGAAATCGGCCCTATTTTTACGCATGGAGCCATTGAGTATACCAACAAGGTGATGCGGAAGCAGGGGCTCCCACTCCCCGATACCCAGCGGGTCACGCAGCAGCACAAGCCCAAGGATTTCGAAGGGGCCCTGGTCCTGGCCACCCCCTCGGCCACCGGGTCCAACTGGATGCGCCGTTTCAAGTCCGCTTCGGTGGGCATTGCTTCCGGCTGGATGGCCCTGAGGGGCACACGCCGCCGCCGGGCGGCCGACCGGGGGTTTGTGCTTTCTGACCATGCCGACTGGAAAGGCCTCAATGAAGCAATTAGTGCCACAGGAGCGGAACGGGTGGCCGTTACCCACGGCTATACCAACCTCTTCGCCCGTTGGCTGACCGAAGAACGGGGGCTGCACGCCTGGGAAGCCCAGACGGAGTACGAGGGGGAGTCTTTGGACAAAGACGATAGCGAAGACCACGAAAATGCCGACGAATCATGAAACAATTTGCCGCCCTCTACACCCGCCTGGACCAAACCACCAAAACCAACACCAAAGTAGCCGAGCTGGCCCGGTACTTCGAGCGGGCCAACGATGCGGACCGGCTCTGGACGGTGGCTATTCTTTCCCACCGCCGCCCCAAGCGGACTGTCAACACCACCCTGCTGCGGCACTGGGCCGCTGAACTGGCAGGCATCCCCCTTTGGCTGTTTGAAGAATCTTACCATGTGGTGGGCGACTTGAGCGAAGCCATCGCCCTCATGTTGCCCAAGGCCCAAAGCCGCAATGATAGAGGCCTGACCTATTGGATTGAATACATCAAAGCGCTGGACAAGCTGGAAGAGGCTGAAAAGAAAAAGCGCGTCACCGAAGCCTGGATGCAGATGGATTATACCGAGCGCCTTGTGTTCAATAAGCTGATTATGGGAGGGTTCCGCATCGGTGTCTCCCAAAAACTCATGACGCGGGCTTTGTCCAAGTACACGCAAATTGAAGAAAACACCCTTGCCCACCGTATTATGGGCGACTGGACACCAGACAAGACCACTTTCGAGGACCTCATTTTGACCAAAGACCCGCTGGAAGATATCTCCAAACCTTACCCTTTCTACCTGGCTTACGCTCTGGAGGAGGGCCCGGAAGACCTTGGTGCCCCGGGTGAATGGATGGCAGAGCGCAAATGGGATGGCATACGCGGCCAGCTCATCGTACGCAAAGGCGAGCTCTTCGTTTGGTCGAGGGGAGAAGAATTAGTCACCGATAAATTCCCCGAATACCACCCTCTTGCCGAACAGTTGCCCGATGGCACTGTCATCGATGGGGAAATTCTGCCCTACAAGGATGGGCAACCCCTCACATTCAATGATTTGCAGACCCGGATTGGGCGTAAGAACGTTACGAAAAAGATCATGGAAAAAGCACCGGTTGTCTTAGTCGCCTATGACCTTTTGGAATGGCAGGGCGAGGACATACGGGAACGCCCTATGCAGGAACGCCGCCATTTACTGGAAACGCTGCTCAGCGATTCGGCAACCAATGGCACTTTGCTCCTTTCGGAAACCGTACCCTTTGAAGCCTGGGCAGACCTGGAGCGGGAGCGGCAGCAAGCCCGGCAGTACCACAGCGAAGGGCTAATGCTCAAGCATAAAAACAGCCCCTACCGCTCCGGCCGCAAGAAGGGGGATTGGTGGAAATGGAAAGTGGACCCCCTGACCATCGATGCAGTTATGATCTACGCCCAGCGGGGGCACGGCCGCCGGGCAAACCTGTACACCGACTTCACCTTCGCGGTGTGGGATGAACAAACACTGGTGCCCTTCACAAAAGCCTATTCAGGCCTGACCGACAAGGAGTTTCGGGAAATAACCGCCTGGGTAAGGCGCAATACCATAGACCGGTTTGGCCCAGTACGCAGTGTAGAGCCTACCTACGTTTTCGAAATCGCCTTTGAGGGCATCCGCAAATCGGCCCGCCACAAATCTGGGGTGGCCCTGCGCTTCCCCAGAATACTGCGGTGGCGCAAGGACAAACCGATTAAGGAGGCTAACACCCTCAGCGATCTGCACCAGTTATTGGCAGCATACGAGGGCGGCCATTGAAAAAGCTGTATTTTAGCGGCTCTAAAATCTGTGCTATGCTTTACCGTGCTTTTGCCTGTTACCTAGGCCTCACCTTAATACTAGGCTCCTGTACTTCTATTCCCCATCAATCGTTGATCGAAGCGGGGGCACCCAAACGCGTATCGGAGCAGGACACCATCCCCTTCGAGCTACGTGCCGGCTACATCGTAGTCCGGGCGCGCCTGAATGACAAGTCGATGCCCCTCGATTTCATATGGGACAGCGGTGCCCCGGTCAGCCGGCTCTCCAGGGCCACCCTTTCGTACCTGGGCAGGCTGGAATTGGCCGATGCGCCCGTCTTTCAGTTGGATTCCGTACAGTTGGGCCGTACGGTTTTCCAGCAACCAGCCTTTCAAAGCATCGGCTACGAAGGGTATGCCGCCCCAAAGTGCATTGCCGAAGCCGGTATTTTAGGCGCCAATTTCATACAGCACTGCAATTGGAGAATCGACTTCGACCAGCAGCACCTCATCCTGAAACCCAAGAGCCAGCCACTCGGACCCGGCGGCGCAGCCTATACCCTGGATTTCAAATCTACCCCCTACGGCCAGCCCAGGTTGAAATGGCAGGTGGAAGGCTTGGGCAAGGCCGATGTGGTTGCTGCCATCGGGCACGAAGACGGCCTGCACCTGCAAACGCGCAAAATACCGGCGAATGCACGGAGAGCCTACGATAAAGGCATTCGGCACCGGTTTGCAGCGGGGGTAGATACGTTTTTCCTGATCGAAGGCCACACTGCGAAGGCTGGCCCCCTGAAATGGCAGGGCACGCTGAGTGTTCGTCCAGATCAAACTGCTTCCTGGGTAGGCAATGACCTGTGGGCACAGTATAATATCGGCCTGGATTATGCCGCCAATGCCATTTACCTGACGCCCCGGAGCCAGCCGGCACCCTCTGCCACGCCGCTGCCTGCCCTGGGTTGGATGCCCCACTTCACCCCTATGAGCGAGCTGAGCGTTGGTTTTCTGATCGAGGGCAGCCCGGCCTGGGAGGCGGGGCTGAGAATGGGCGATACAATCGAGCAGATTGACCGGCGGGCAGCGCCGGGCTGGTATAATGACTTTTGCACTTATCTTTCGGAGGTGGAAACCCAGTTTGGGCAACCCAGCCAGATGATGGTCAAACGGAAGGGCAACGCTCCACCCCTGCAGCTTCGGGTCAATCCGCAATAGCGATAGCAGCCATGCTGAGCCGGACATCAGAAGCCGCCAGCAAGGTATTGGCGCAAGCTTCGAGGGTAGCGCCGGTGGTGATGACATCATCCACAAGCAGCACATGCTGGCCTTCAATTGCCTGTGGGCGCGGCAGGGTAAACGCCTGGCCTACATTCCTCAGGCGCTCCGCCCGGGTCATACGGGTTTGGGTTTGGGTGAAAACAGACCGCCTGAGCACAGGCCGGCAGGGGCGTTGCAAGGCTTCACTTAGCCCCTGAGCAAACTTGGCAGCCTGATTGTAGCCGCGCATCTTTTCTTTACGAGGGTGAAGGGGCACAGGCACGATACAATCAACAGCGTCAAAGCCGCCACTTTCCTGTAAGGTTTGGCCGTATATTTTTCCCAGATAAGTACCAACCTGAGGTTGGCTATTGTACTTGAGTTGATGCAGCAACCGCTGTACGCGGCCGTCTTTGACGAAGTGCAGGAAAGCAGCAGCAGCATGAAGGTCTACGCGCCCCCAAAGCCGCTGGGTAAAGGCATTGTCGCTACAGTGGCGGTGATGATCCGTTCGTGGCAGTTTGTAGTGGCAGGTCAGGCAGATGGGGTCGCTGCCGGAAGGCAGGTTGCGGCTACAAGCGTAACACAGCTTAGGATAAAAGAGGTTGAGCAAAGCGTCAACCCAGGAAAGCGGATTGGAGTGGCGGGTCATTGGGGCGCAGGTTGGTCCTCCCTAAAGATAA
>CAZNSK010000269.1:0-4901 GCA_964575505.1 uncultured Phaeodactylibacter sp. | reverse complement strand
GGAAAGCTGGGGCAGAGCGCTTGGAGGGGGCTTGGATTAAGCTCTACGCCAGCAATGTCTGGGAAAGCTGGGGCAGAGCGCTTGGAGGGGGCTTGGATTAAGCTCTACGCCAGCAATGTCTGGGAAAGCTGGGGCAGAGCGCTTGGAGGGGGCTTGGATTAAGCTCTACGCCAGCAATGTCTGGGAAAGCTGGGGCAGAGCGCTTGGAGGGGGCTTGGATTAAGCTCTACACCAGCGACGTCTGGGAAAGCTGGGGCAGAGCGCTTAGAGGGGGCTTGGCTTAAGCTCTACCCCAGCAACGTCTGGGAAAGCTGGGACAGAGCGCTTGGAGGGGGCTTGGATTAAGCTCTACCCCAGCAACGTCTGGGAAAGCTGGGGCAGAGCGCCGGGATAGTGCCAGGCTTAGGCTCTACACCAGCAGTGCTTTGCTCCTGGACTGCCTTACTCATTAGCCACGTCCGTACGGATGCTCCTGCATCGCGCCTTAGCCAGAACCAAAATAGCGGCGCTCTAAATCGTGAACTTATTATTTGCCCGTTACTTGGCGCAACGCGGATGTTGCACCTCAGGGGCTGGGCAGCAATCAGTTGAGGCAGGGGGAGCGCATAAAGGCCCAAATGCGTTTTTTCATGGCAGATTAGAATAAGTATTCGAACACCTAAGCCTAAAGGCTTTTTATAAAAGTACAGCGTAAAATACTAAACCAATCGAAAATGGCACGACAAGAAAACATAGCCCAGCTTTTAGGAGACGAAGCCGATCAGCTACTGCAGTACGAATGCAAAGCGCTTCCCAAAGCCCGCCTGCATGCGCCGGGCCCGGAGGCCGTCAACACCATCTTTGCCCAGAGCAACCGCCCCCCGCAGGTCCTGCGCAGCCTGGGGCAGCTTTACAGCCACGGCCGGCTCGCCAATACCGGGTACGTCAGCATTTTGCCGGTAGATCAGGGCATTGAGCACAGCGCCGCCTTTTCCTTTTACAAAAATCCCGACTACTTCGATCCGGAGCATATCATCAAGCTAGCGCTGGAAGCCGGGTGCAATGGCGTAGCCTCCACCTTTGGGGTGCTGGCGCTGCACGCCCGCCGCTACGCCCATAAAATCCCCTTTATCGTCAAAATCAACCACAACGAGCTGCTGAGCTACCCCAATACCTACGACCAAATCCCCTACGGCAGCGTACGGGAAGCCTGGAACCTCGGGGCGGTAGCCGTAGGTGCTACCATCTATTTTGGCTCGCCCGAGAGCAACCGGCAGATGCGGGAAATCGCTGAAGCCTTTGAGGAAGCGCATGAGCTGGGCATGGCGACTATACTATGGTGCTACACCCGCAACAACGCCTTTAAAACCCAAAATCAGGATTATCATACGGCAGCCGACCTCACCGGCCAAGCTAACCACCTGGGCGTCACCCTGCGCGCTGACCTCATCAAGCAGAAGCTGCCAACGACCCGCTACGGTTTCCGCGACCTGGAGCTGGGCAAATACGATGAAGGGATGTACAAGGCCCTGGGCAGCGAGCACCCCATCGACCTCTGCCGGCAGCAGGTGGCCAATTGCTATATGGGCAAAATAGGCCTCATTAACTCCGGCGGCGGCTCCAAAGGCAGCTCCGACAAAGCCGATGCCGTACGTACAGCGGTCATCAACAAACGCGCGGGCGGCTCCGGGCTTATCCTGGGGCGCAAAGCTTTTCAGCGCCCGATGGCGGAGGGGGTTGATATTATCCAAGCCGTGCAGGACGTCTACCTGGATGATACCGTTACCCTCGCTTGATCATTCCGCTTTACCGGGCTTGCCACTGGCCCGTTCCACAGCGCTGCCGTTGATGGCATCACTGAAGAAAAGGGCATTGGCGAAGATGCGGTTGGTGCCGTACCAGAAAGCCCGGAAATTGGGGTTGAAAGGCAGGCAGATGACCCGCCCCCGGCCCGTACCGCTGACAATTGCCCCGGCTGCCCCGGACAATTTGCGTTCGTGCTCCGGGCGGGCGTAGCCGCTGATCAGGGGCGGGTCGGCGTAAACCGCCGGCGTGGCGTATTTATTGCTGGTGGGGGCGTAAGCCGTGGTGCCGCGCTGGAAAATAGGGATGCGTTCATCCTGGTATCCGTAAAACAGAGGATGGGTAAGGTCGGCCTCCAAAGCCATGATGGAACCACCGATGCGGTCTGAGCCCCGGTCAGGCCCCAGTTTTTCGTACGGCCGGCGCTGGCCGTTATCCCGCCCGTTATTGCGGGCCTTGACCTTAGCCAGGCCCTGTTTCTCAGCCCAGTAAATGGCAGACCGGATGGCAATGAGGTTGCCGCCATCGGCCACCCACGACCGTATGTTTTTATTCCCCTGCTCGCTGATTTGATTGTATCCCCCGCTTACCATCACGAGGGTATTGAACGCATCAAGGTCGGCCCTGCCCAGCTGCCCGGTCGTCAGCATAGTCACCGGCAGGCCGTAGCGCTGATCAAGCAAATGCCATGCAGCACCGGCTTCGTAGGCGTAGACGCCCTCTCCCACGATGAGCGCTACCTTGAGTTCCTCAAGGGGTTCAAAGCTCCCGCTGCCCAAATCAATGCCCGAGGGGGTGAGCCCCGTTTCCACCGCTGTTATCGCTGCGCAGCCGTGGCTGGCTTCCCGAACGAGTTGGGCGATGGCTTGGGCTTCTTTCTTTTGGTTTTGTACCGGAATGAGCACGGTGCCCCGGCCGTAGCTGCGGCCGTTGAGCTCAAAGGGCTTGGTGGCTACCTTGGTACGCAACCCGGCAGACTGCAGGCGGTACAGGGCTTTGGGGGCGCAGTAGCTTTCCCACTCCAGCAAATAGGCGTAGTTGCTTCGCGCCGGCTCCGGAAAAGACGGGCTCGGCACAGCGCTTAGGCGTTCACCAAGCAAGCTGGGCTTGTACTGGCTGGGTGTGAGCCCGCTGTAGGGGATGCCGAAGGCCAGCGGGAGGGTCCAACTCGAAACATCGTAAAAAATACTGTCGGGGAAGGAGGTGGCCGTCTCAAAAATACCGCGGACCAGGCGGTACTGGGTTTGCTCCACCGGTACGATATAGCTGCTCGCCGACGGGTATTCGCGGCCATTGGCTTTAATGTTTTCTGACAGCTCATAGACCTCAAGGCGGTGGCGGTTCAGCAACTCCAGAAAGGCCGCGACTTTGACGGGGTCTTCTGCCTGCCCAAAGACAAAAGCCTGCTGCCGGTGGCTGCGGGCCTCTTTAAGCCCCTGCCGGTAAAAATTACGCTGGTAGGCGAGCAGGTCTGACCGAAGGCTAACGCCTGCCTTCTGCGTAGATAAGGCAGTGCGCACCTGGTTGCGGATGGTGAAGGGGAAGGTCAGCAGGCCATTCTCTGTTTCCTGGGCGTGGCCCCGGGAGCTGGCCTGTTCAAATAGAATCCCGATACCGCCGTTGGCATCCGGGTAAGTCGACCCCTTGCCATAGTAAAAATCGTCAAAGCTTTCCTTGGTATAGTAGAGGGAGCCGATTTCGTCCAACGCCTCGGCATGATACTCGGCAATCCGGCCCGTAAGTTCCTGGTTCAGGGGGGGCGTGATGGGGTTGGTGCGGGAGGGGATGCCAGGCATAAAGAAAAAAGTGGCATTCGACCCCATCTCGTGGTGGTCGGTCAGCACGTTAGGCTTCCATTCGTGGAAAACACGGATGCGCCCCTGGCTCTCCGGGTGCTGCACCAGCAGCCAGTCGCGGTTGAGGTCGAACCAGTAGTGGTTGGTCCGGCCACCGGGCCAGCTCTCGTCGTATTCCCGGTCCTGAGGGTTGTGGGTCAGGTTTTTGTTCTTATGCATATTCACCCAGGTGGAAAAGCGGTGAAAGCCATCCGGGTTGAAGCAGGGGTCGAGCAGGACAATGGCTTCGTTCAGCGTGCGTTCTACCTCCGGGCTTTGGCCGGCGGCAAGGTAGTAGGCTACGAGGGGGGCAGCATTGCCACCGCTGGCTTCATTGCCGTGGATGCTGAAGCCCTGGTACAGGACGACCGGCTGATCTGCTTCCACCTTTGCCGGGCTTTTCGGGTCGGAGAGCGCCACGTGCCGGGCTTTCAGTTCGTCAAGCCGCTCGTGATTGGCCGCCGAGGTGATCGTCAGGTAAATCAGCGGGCGCCCTTCGTAGCTACGGGCGTATTCGGTATAGGTTATCCGAGGCGAAGCTTCCGAAAGGGCTTTTAAATAGTAGGTCAGTTGGTCGTGGCTGAGGTGCCATTCCCCGATCTGATGCCCGAAGAACGATTCTGGGGTTGGGATGTTTTCATCGTACGCAATAGCTGGCAGGTAATACGTCAGGTCTTTTTGGGCAGTGCCCAGGTTAGCGGTTAGCAAACACAAGCCGCAGAGCAGAGTAGGCAGGGTTTTCATGTAGTCGGTTTTGTTCTGATTACAAATTCAGGCATAAAATGTAAAAAATCCCCGAATTGTTGGCGGCGTTTATTAAGGCAAGCGCAGCGTACACTGGCCAACGGGGCAAAAAACCGGCTCAAGCTTTATCTTTGGTCCATCAAAAGGAATACCATTTTCGATGTACATACTTCTGATTTCTATCGTCATTGGGCTCTTCATCGCCATGTTGTTTGTCAATGTGTACTTCCGGGTCAAGGTGCTGCGCAGCTACCGCACCTTGGTGCAAAACCGGGTGGAGTTTGGCGCGGCCCACTTGTTCAACCGGGAGAAAATGGAAGCCGAGATCATGCCCCGGTACCCGCACATGCGGGAGGAGATTGAGACCTTCGTCAGCCATATCCGCTACTCCATGCGCATGGCTACGGTGCTGATCGCTTTGATTACGCTATTTGGCGCTATTTTGATGTACTACCGCTAGTGCGACTAGTCCGAAATAGCACAGCATATTTCACGCTTGGGCGCCCTGGTTTTACTGGGTTTCTTCGGTTAGTCATTTCT
>CAZNSK010000268.1:0-4973 GCA_964575505.1 uncultured Phaeodactylibacter sp. | reverse complement strand
CTAGTAGTATGAAACTGAAGGTAATGAACAGCCGTCAGGGCTTCGAAAAACAACGGGCTTTCCTGATTGGTCAGATAGCTCTCGTAATCTGTGGCAAAATGCCGTTCAGGAAAAAAGAAAAATGTATAGTCCTTACCGTCCACAATTCGATAAGCGCGGACCATGCCGGATTCTACATACCAAAGGGGCGGCCTGCCAGGAAGGGCTGCGCCCCTGCCGGAGCCTTCCGGGATTGCCCATAGCGCAGTAGACTTTCGATGGCGTGCGGGTCATTAATGCCAATACCTTTTAAAAATGCAGATAAGCTATTGTCCATAAGAATGAGTTCTACAGTAAAAATAACACTTTACGCGCAGAACCAGCCCTGCCCTATGAGCCATATACCTAACGCCCCCGGCTGAGCAACCACACCCCGGCCAGCGTCACCCCAAAGCTCAGCAACAGCTCCACCGTCAGCAGCTCGTCCAGCAACAGCCAGCCAAAAAAAAGCGCGACAAAGGGGTTGATATAGGCATAAAGCGTGACCTGCCCCACCGGCAAGTGCTTAATGGCGTATACATAGCTGCCAAACCCGGCAATAGAGCCGAAGAGCACCAGGTAGCCCAAGCCCAGAAGCGAAGCCGCCGAAACCCTTGATACATCAACCGGCTCCATCAATAAACCGCTTACCAGCAGCAAACCGAGGGCGCCGAAGATCAGCTGCACAGCCGACCGGAACATGGCGGGCAGTTCCCCGCCCCTGCCATCAGACAAGAGCACGCTCGTCCCGGCCCAGCAAACTGCCCCGCCCAGCGCAATGCCCATACCAAGCAATGCCCCGGTCCCCTGCAAATTAAAAAGGCTCTCCCGAAACACCAGGAACATCCCCACAGCGCCTAGCAGCAGCCCCGTTGCAATCCGCCGGTTAATCCCCCCCTGCCCCATTAGCAAATTGATCAGCAAGACATAGACCGGGATGAGCGAAAAGACCAGTGCGACCAAACCAGCGGGCGCATAATTTAAGCCCAGCACCATCAGCCCCCGGGCGAAAGCAAAGAACCCTAACCCAAACAACCCCTGCCGCAGCACCTCCTTCCAATCGATACTTTGGGGCTTCTCCAGCCACCAGGAAAGAAGCAGAAAAATACCGCCGGCGATCAGCTCCCTCACCCCCGCCATGAAGAAAACCGGAATAGTCTGAATCGCATACTTTACCGCAATATGGGTGGTGCCCCACACAAAGCAAAGGAAGAGGATAGCCAAAAAAGAAAGCTGTTTAGGGTCGGCACGCCTTAGGGCTTTGAGCATGACAGGGTTTTCCGCAAAGGTGCATAATTTTATCGGTTCTGCCTGCAACCAGGCAGTTGGCCTACCTGCCGTATATGAACAGGCCCGTTATTTGCGTTATTCAAAAAAACAAAACCATGAAAAACCACTTTATCGCTTTGCTTACCGCCAGTTGTTCCTTGTTGATCATTTCATGCGGCAGTACCTCCACCCCTGCTGCCTCCTCTTCCAAAGAAGCCCCCGCAGCCAAGATCAAAGAGCAGCAGCGCCCTTCTTTAGTCAACCGCCAATGGATGATTACCGAAGTAATGGGGGAAGATGTAAGCAAAAAGCGCTTCCGCACTGCCCCATTCCTCCAATTTACCGGGGAGTCAGCCGGCTTTCGGCTAAGCGGCAGCGACGGCTGCAATAACCTGATGGGCGGCTACGGTGTAGGCGATCAGGGAAACCTCAATATTTCCAAGGTAGCCTTCACCCGACGGGCGTGCCCTGAGCAGGGCGACATTAACGCTGCGCTTACACGGGCATTATCTGTGGCCAACCACTTCACGCTGAGCAAGGACGGCCAACGCCTTACGCTAGACAAAGGTGCAGGCAACCCGGTCATCCATATGAAACTGAGCGAATAACGGCCTGGGGGCTGAAGCCGCCTGTTCCTAACTGCATGTCTGCCAGGGAAGGAAGGCTTCCCCACCATATCAGTTCAGCCAAAACTGAACCGATCAGCCCAGCCAGTTTGATCAATTGGAACAGGCCAGTTTTGAAAAAAGAGGCTCTGTCAGACCGAAATACCGGCTTAACTTGTTGTAAAATCAGAAAATCAGGCCTGCAAACCGACTATATCGATTTGCTATACGCCCACATCGATTTTCAGGAATACCCACTAGAAGAACGCCTGGAAGCCCTTGCGGCGCTTAAGCAATCGGGCAAGGTCAGGGCATTTGACCATGATGGGCCAGCCGCTGCAAGTGCTAGGCGCTATGCCCCAATGGCTTAGGCCAATACTTACCTAAGCCATTGCCTGCTGTCAATTCCTGTTTGTAAACCCAAGCCGAACCCTATGTCCTACCCTTTTTTCAACGAAATTCATTTGGATCGCGATTCTGAGGCCGCCCTGTATATTCAGTTATCCAATAACCTAGCCCGGTTAATAAAGCGGGGCATTCTCAAGCCAGGCTTTAAATTGCCGGGCACCCGGACCATGGCGCAACAATTGGATATCAACCGCAATACGGTTGTGGCTGCGCTAAGCGAACTGGAAGCGGAGGGTTGGGTTTTCAGCCGCGACCGCAGTGGGTGGTACATCAACCAGGACCTCCCGTTGGTGGTGCCCCGCTCTGTCAATGGCAATCTGGGCTTAGCCTGCTGCTACCCTTCAGAAACCGGCTTTGCCTTTCCCGGGGCCGGCACCCCGGGGCTGCCGTATTCCCAGTCCCCTCCCACCCAGATGGCCTTTGACGATGGCTCTGCCGACCCGCGGCTGGCCCCACTGCAAGAGTATGCCCGAGCGTACGCTTCCGTATTGCAGAGCCCTCGCCTGAGGCGCCTCCTGGAGCAAGCGACTCCGCTGGGCGACCACAAGCTCCGCAACATCTACACCCCTCTGCTCAACCAGTACCGCGGCCTCAATGTCCAACCCGATCAGATGATCCTGACACGGGGTGCTACCCAGGCTATTTATCTCCTCTCTCAAGTTTTGTTGCGCCCGGGCGACCATGCTGTTATCGGGCAAAGCAGCTACGAAGTAGCCAACGAGGCCTTCCGGCAAGCGGGGGCCTCGCTTTTGCGCATCCCGATCGACGACAAGGGCCTGGATACCCGTGCTCTGGCGGCCCTTCTAAAGCAACAACGGATCCGCCTGGTGTATGTGCCTTCTCATCACTACTGGCCGACTACAGTTGCCCTGTCCCCGGAACGCAGAGTACAGCTTCTGGAGCTTGCCCGGCGGTATCAATTTGCCATATTGGAGGACGATTACGACTACGATTACCATTACCAGCATAAACCGCTGCTGCCCATTGCCAGCGCCGATTGCGAAGGGCATGTCATCTATATCGGTTCTTACTCTAAAAAGCTATTCCCAGCCGCCAGAGCAGGCTTTATCCTCGCCCCCAACAACCTGATCCAGGCCTTGGTGCGCGCCAAGCAACTCATTGGCGACCCCGGCGACCCCATTCAGGAGCGCGCCATCGCCCGGCTGATCGAGCTGGGCACCATGCGCCGTTACGGCAAAAAAGCGCTCCACGCTTACCGGCAGCGGCGCGACCATCTTTGCCGCTTGCTCCGGGAAGAGCTTCCCTTTGCGGTCGACTTTGAAGTGCCGGAAGGCGGCATGGCGGTATGGGCGCGTTTCAAGCCCGCTTTCCCCCTGCCTGAATTGGCCCGCCGCTGCCGGGAAAAGGGATTATCCCTTTCCGACGGGCAAGCCTACAACCCGCCGGGAGAAGACTGGAACGCCTGCCGCTTGGGATTTGCCGCACTGGACACCGCCGAGCTTTCGGAAGCATTCCAGCTCCTGAAAAGCAGTGTACTGGAAATGCATCCCGCAAAGCCGCACTTTTACACCAATAATGATTTTAAACCCGCAAAAAAATAATCTGCATGCCACCCGAAGTAAAAATCATCAAAAACGAGCTCCTCTCTGACAATTGGTAGACCCTGCGCAAGATCACCTTTGACCTGCGCCGGGCGGACGGGCAATGGGAACGGCAGGAGCGCGAAGCCTACGACCGGGGCAACGGCGCCACAATCCTGCTCTACAACAAAGACCGCCGGACCGTTATCCTGACCCGCCAATTCCGAATGCCCACTTACGTCAATGGCAATCCGGAAGGCTTGCTTATCGAAGCTTGTGCCGGGCTCCTCGATGAAGAAGGCGCTGCCGCAAGTATAAAGCGGGAAACAGAAGAGGAAACCGGCTACCGGGTAGAAGCACCGCAAAAAATTTTTGAAGCTTATATGTCGCCTGGCTCTGTCACAGAGATCGTCCACTTCTTTGTAGCTCCTTACGAGGATGCCATGAAAGTGGGTGAAGGCGGAGGCGTGGCGGCCGAGCAGGAGCATATCGAAGTGCTGGAAATAGACTTTGATGAGGCCTGCCAGATGGTTCAAACCGGGGCCATACGGGATGCCAAAACTATATTGCTGCTGCAGTATGCGCAGCTTAATGGTTTGCTTGATCAGTAGCCCCGACTGCAATTCCTGTGCTTCAACGGGAACTCATTTGTACCGTTTGAAGCTTTTCATAAAAACCTCATCGTGAAAAAATGGATTTGGGCACTGCCCATGTCTCTACTCATCAGTTGCCAACAACGACCTATGCAAGCCGAACAAAAGCGCGTAATTGAAGACTATATTCAGGCCTACAACAACTTCGATGTAGATGGTATGGTTCAGCACCTGCACCCTTCTGTAGTCTTCAAAAACATCACCAACGGACAGACCGACCTTCAGACCGAAGGCCTACCCGCCTTTCGTCAGCAGGCAGAACAGGCAAAGCAATACTTCAGTCACCGCCGGCAAACCATCACAGCCTGGGAATTCAGCGGAGATACCGTCACCATTGAGATTGACTACGAGGGGCAGCTGGCTATTGACCTGCCGAACGGACTTAAGGCCGGGGATACGCTCAGGCTCAGCGGGCAATCTGTTTTTGTTTTTGAAGGAGATCAGGTCATTGCCCTTACCGATAAAAGCTAATTTATGAA
>CAZNSK010000267.1:0-5081 GCA_964575505.1 uncultured Phaeodactylibacter sp. | reverse complement strand
TTAGGACAGGAATTTAACCATTTTTGCCATTTTGGCAAAAATTGTCAAAGAACCCATATAAACAGGTCCATTTATTATTTTCCAAAGTCGGTTGTATGCTCTTACCCAATTTATTTCCATTTCGTATTTTGTTTAAATGTGGCACAACGTTTAAGCTATGCGCAGGCAGGGATTTTAACCACTGAACTTCCTACGAAGAGCTGAACTTTAAATATAGCAATTTCCTGTCCTACGAAGCACCAAACCCCTGCTTGCGTATAGGTGATGTTATAGCCCGTTTTTCTTTTCACGGTATTGCTTTTTTAATTTCCGATTCTGCCGTATTTGGCATATCATCTCTTTCATATTGCTTGGTTTTTGCAATAATTTCTTTAAGCCTATCAACTTTGTCTTTTTTGTATTGAGGAAGGTTCCAAGTTTGAAGTCCTTCAACTGTGTCATAAAAGTATTCTTTCAAGTTAGAGCATAGCCAATATGATTTGTCGATAATATATTTTTCTAGTTCATAAGAACTATATACTTTTCCATTATTCACATTCCAATATTTCATCAAGCGGACTAATTTTCTTATCAAATACTGATTGTTCCTGTTTTTTTCATTTAAGGAATCCTTCAAGGTATTTGGAAAAGTACTAATCCAATCTGAATAGTCTGATGCTGGTGCAGGAATATAAAGCGTTCCCCAACTCTTATAAGCTGGTGCTAGTTCGAATTTAATGTGGTTTAGTTCAAGCACAACGGTTGGTGAAGACTGATAAATTTCACTTCTTGAATATTTAGCTTCTGCAAAGTTTTTCAGTCTATTCATTAAAGTCTGAGGTTTCCAACTGCTTCCGTCACTAAAAACAACCATATAGTCAACATCAGAATTTGGGTCTTTACTTCTTCTTAGTATGGTTCTTCTGTCGTAAGAGCCAAAAACAAATTTTGATTCGATATTATCAAAGTAAGAACTAAGTTTATATGATAATGAGCTAATTGATGTGTCAATAGCTGTTCTTTCGGAATCTTGTATTTTTATAGATTCAGCTGTGTTTTGTAAATGTGAAAGTACTGACATCAGAAATTGGTTTTAATTGATTTTATGATTTCATCGGTTCTATTTTCATTATCTTCCTTAAATGTGTTATAGAACCAATCCGGTATTTTTTCTAAAAAATTCCTTTGATTAAAAATAACGTCTTGAACTTGTCTTAGAAAAGTATTGTCAGGGAAGGATTTATTCAATGAATATTCTTCAATTTTAGAGTCTATCAAGTCTAAATACTCTTCTTTCGATTTTGATTGTGATTGTAAAGCACCAACATTCTGAACACCATATATCAAAAACGAAATTGATGGGGCTAGTAAAATTAAAGCGTCTAAAAGTCCTAAATTCACAAAAATTGAGGTAACGATAATTGCCCCATAATAAACAAGTAAAATCGTAACCAAGTAAAATACAAATTTCTTTCGTAGGCTAAGTTCCCAAGAAAAATTAATTCTTTGGCATAATAGGACAGCTATTTCTCTCGGTATATCTGAACCTATTTCTTTTGAATACCAATCGCTTAAGTCATTTGCTGTATAGCGTTTGGCTAAGTCAGTTTGTATGTCTTTATTGACTTTGTTTTTACAAAGAACATCATTCCAAGGAATTTCAAATAATTCAGTGTCAAATTGTTCTTGAATCTTTGCTCCCTGCTGAGATTTGTTTTTTCGGAAATGTTCTACAACTAGATATATTATAGTCCAAATAACTCCAAACGCCCCCAAGAAATTAACATATTCACTATTTATCAGACCAATAATGGGTAGTACGATTGCAATTAAAACACTTATTAAGTCCACAAATTGATAGGTCTTACATTGGCTGTATGCTACTCTTTGAGCTTTCAAGTAGTCAATGAAGACTTTTTCATTCTGTCTCTGGTTGATTTTGTTCATTGGCTTCTTTTAAAATGGGCTATAACGGCCCGTGTAGCTGCTGTGCCGTCCCCCGTGGCGGCATAGGCAGCTACACTGTGTTGGTGGCAGTTCAATCCTATCACCTGAAATAATTAGTTAGTCTGTTTCTATCAATTAATTTATGGGCACTTTCCATTTCATCGAGCGAATAAATATATTTTAACTGAAATTTACCTGAGGTCATTTTTTGCAAATAGTCATGATTAACCTGAATTATATCAATTAATCCCCAATAAAGCCACTTATCATCTATACTTTCTACTAGAAAATTTCGAACGGGAGGGATGTGATATATTCTAATATCTTTTTTGTTATAAAAATCGAATATGACATTATCGAACATTCTTATATCTAATGGATTTGCTTTATGCTTCTCAAAATCTAATTGTATTGGAAACCCTTGATTTTTAGATATTTTCAATGTGTCATTTATTTCTATTACACTTCCCATTTTTAGTCAGTTTTCTTCGTTTTTGATTAAATTTTTATTGCTCACAACACCTTCGATTCGTTCAGATAGTTCATTCATGTGAATACTAGATTTCTTCATCATGTAAATATTCAAGAAAATTATCACTATTGATAATCCAATTACTAAACCTATCTTATATCCAATTAAAATATCGTTTTGCCATAATAAAAAAGCAACCATCATTATTAAAAGCAACAGAGAAATAGTTGCTGAATAATAATACACAACTTTTTTAGTTACATCTCCATTTAAAGAGTTGATCATATTTTGCCTAATTTTTGGCAACCAATCGAATCTGTACTCTAGAAGCAATCCTTCCATAAAAGAAGATACAAGTAATTGATGATATGTCCTCAAGTCGATTATCCAAAGCAAAAAGATACCAATACTTGACACAATGCATAGTCCACAAATAATTTGCAATTGATATGTCAACTTAAAGTCAGATTTAAATAATATAAAACCAATAGCTCCTAGTGAAGCTAACAGCCAAGTTGATGCTAACAATCGATAATTCGTTTCAATTAAATTGAAATGTTTTTCTTGATCGCCTATGTACTCATAAACCCTGAAAATTTTCTCGAATTTTTCTTTTTCCAATTGTTCCAATTCATTATTCATTGTATATAACCCATTTTTTTAATTGCCACCAACGGTTCGTGTATGCGTAGTTTGCCCGTTTAGGGCAAATTATCGCATACACATTGTTCCATGCATACCTTCTTTTTTTTATGGTATTTCGTCAATTAACTTTATCGCTTTTTCAAAACCTGAAAACATCAATTTGTTATGATTTATTAGGTAATCAACTATTCCTTCTTTCTCGTCTTGCAGTTTTTGAATCTCTGCTTCGTCTTTATAATTATCTTGATACTGTTCAAAATATCTACTTTCCAATGCTGAGTAATGAATTATTTCATTTCTCTTGTCAAGCAAATCTTGAAATTCATTATCCTTGAAATCCCTCAACCAAATATAGTTAGTGGAAGTATGATATTGATTTGGGAAATTTCTAATTACAGTTCCAAAGTAAACATTTCTTCCCGCTGCAATCACTCCAAAGCAATTATCAAGCAAATCGCCAACCTTATCCCAATAATTATAAAGAAGGCTTATTATTAGTCCACTCGTCATGAAATATCTTTTGTCAAATCTGCTTGGAAAATATCTGAAAAAGGTTTGCCCTTTCCATGTTGTCTTACCTGATAAATAATTCGTAATATATGGTTTGTACAAAATTAATTGACCTAATAAAAATCTAATATCTTGGGTCACTCTGGTCAAATCATCATATGTATTAAAATCATGAAATGGTTTTGGAAATGTATTTGTCCTTTGTTTCCTTGTAATATCTGTGTAAATTGAAGAAAGACCTTTGTTGTCGATTTTTAATTCAAGGTCATCAAACCCTATCAAATCCTTTTCTTTACAAACGTCAATCACTTTGTCATTAAATTCTTTGAGTAGTTTTTTTTCTTCATTGAATATTGAAAAGTTAAAAGCATGTTCCTGAAAATTTAAAATTGCCTCAACCATTAGTTTCTCTGAAAATTGTTCTTCGACTAATATTTCCGTGTCAGAACTCTTAAACCAAATTCCACCTTCAAGAGTAAAATTTCTCGTGTATTTGTGAGTATATATTCTGTATGGTTTTTCAAATTCGATTAATTCTGCATTCCCATGCCATGTAACTTTCAAATTATTTCTTTCAATAGTATATTTTTCAAAAGGAGAATACTTCTCTGTTAGGAACAAAAGGTTTTGACTATTCAAATTAGTCAGTAGAGTTCTTCTGATGTATTCTAACAATGAATTTATTGCATCATCTGTATTCATTTTTTTATTTTTTGGTTGCATGGAACGGTCCTGGCTATGGCAAGTGCGGGATTTTGAATCCGAAACTTTGTCCGCCAGACCGAATGTTATTTAGTTGCAACATCTTCATTTTTAAGCAGTAAACCCGCATTTGCTATAGCCGATGTTGTAGAGCGTTTTTTATTTTCTTCTTATTTTTATGTCTTTAACTTCAATAAATTCTTCTATTGATGCTCCAATTTCTGGGTCAATGGGGTTGCAAAGTCTGTGAATTCGAACCTTTGTATTTTCATCGAAGTCAGATTTTGGAAGTCCATCTCCAAAATTCAATTCAGGAATTTCAATTATAATTTCCGTTTCCGTTTCAGAAATTTTACCTGTGAAAGTTTTTTTAAATGGATTTTCTTTCGTGATTTTAAATTTGGTTGTTGAAGTTTCGTCTAAAAAATCGTCTGAAGATTTAGTCCAACTGCCATTATGAATTCCCTTCTTACTATTCATTAAAGCAAATGATATTTGTAAATTTTTATAGTTCTCATAAAGTCGGATTTGTTTTTCTTCTTTTTCTGGTACGATAAAAACGGTCAGTTCAAATTCATCTCCGACTTCATACGATTCTTTGTCAGTTTCAAAATATCGTTCTGTTTCATAGAAGTTATCCGATGTGCAACTCCAAAGAAGAAATGTCATTAATAACAGCAGAATCGTCTTTTTCATTGTTAATTTTTAAATGCTCTACAACGGTCCGGCTACACGCAGTGGGGGACTCTTAATCTACCCTTTTCATCCCCGTTTCAAAGATACAGCGCAGCCAGCAAAAAGGCTAGCTTGACAAAGCCTGGCTTTT
>CAZNSK010000266.1:0-5096 GCA_964575505.1 uncultured Phaeodactylibacter sp. | reverse complement strand
TTATTCAGCGAATTGAGCCCCTTTTTTCGAAGTGTCATCGTAAACTCACGCTAGCCCCCTAAAGGCGGGAACGCAAGCCCGCAAAATCAATCCCTTCCATCCATTAAAACCCTTTTGTCTAGTAGTCTGAGCCGGTAGTAAAAAAGCTCCGGGTCCCCCTCATCCAGCCCAGTCAGCTGACCGGCAAAAGAGAAACCGGCTTTGGCAAGTGCTTTTTGCATTCGGGTATTGGACCGATTGGTAGAGGTGAACAACTTCCCCGCCTTGCATTGCTCCTCCAAGAGATCAAATACTTTCCCGGCAATGCCTTTCCCCCTGCAGGCTTCGTCCAGGATCATCAGCTCTATCCACCCCTGATCAAAAAAGCGGTAATCAAAAATCACAAACCCTATCGCTTTGCTGTTCGCCAAAATGATATAGCAGGTCTCCTCCAATATCGCTTTGTCAATCTTTTCTTCCCTATTCAATTCGGTTTGCTCCTCCTGCTCAATGCTGTGGTAAAAGCCAACCGCGATGGCTTTGTCCTTATGGGATGCTTTTCTCAACCTTATGTTATCCATTTCGCTCCATGTTAGTCAGCAATGAACACCTCTTCAAAGTACGCTTTTCTGCAGTGGATAATAGCCGCCAATCAATTCTTTTGATTCCATGTAGGGGCCGTCTTTGATCACACCGTCCTTCCCAACGATGCGTACGCCGTGCTCATTCAGCCCATCACCGGCAATCAAATGCCCGGACGCTGCCAATGTGCCCGCCCATTCGA
The DNA here is from genome assembly GCA_964575505.1 of uncultured Phaeodactylibacter sp. Taxonomy (GTDB): domain Bacteria; phylum Bacteroidota; class Bacteroidia; order Chitinophagales; family Saprospiraceae; genus Phaeodactylibacter. Next base: position 4,333 of record CAZNSK010000266.1, on the reverse strand, counting down.
TATGCGCCCTGGCCAATTCGCCCATTTCCTTTGGAGACAGTTCACTCATTTTTTCAACGTCCTCGTGCAGAAGTAATAAGAACTTTTTCATTGGAGTCTTTTTTTGGTTCAGGCTAAAGGAATGAGAAATAAATAACTCATCATTTTTGACGGGCGCTTTTGCCCCAATACTTCGTTAGAAAGCCTCGCCGTCCGTACGGACGCCTACGTTTTCTGCCTCGTCTTGGAACAAAATCTCCTCGGTCAAAAAGCGCAATTTATTTATTCCTCATTCCAAAGACATTCGGGGCAGCTGTTTTTGGACATTTTTTATAAAAAATTGTGCGCTTTATCGCAATGCTTTGACATCAGGAATATACGAATTTTTGCGGCCCTGCTTACGGCTATACTCGGAATGGGCGGCCACCCGAAGCACGAGTTTACCGATACGTACAGGTATGCCGACCCGCCTGCCTTCTCCGGGCGACATAGCATATGCGAAGTCGCTAGTATCGAAGCACGGCCACCGGTGGCCAAAACCTTTGGCGATGGGACACAGGCAGGTCGCACATTCCGGTGCCTCAAGCTTTAGGTACAGTACGTCAGTCTTCGGGTGCGCTATAGGTCACAATATCAATTCCAATGCCATTAGGGTCCTTGATGGCAAAGTGCCGGTCGCCCCAGGGTTCATCCCGGATGTCAAATTCCATCCGTACGCCTTTTGCTTTTAGCCGTTCATAGACCACATCCACGTCCTCCACTTCCAGGGTTAAATAGACGCCTTCCCCATTAAATGCGGTCTGGAAAATGGTTTTTTGGCTTGGATGATTGGGCTGCAAAAAACTGAATTCCGCTGACCGGCCGGGGGTATGGAGCAACAGGTAAAAATCATTTTCAAAACTGACCCCAAAGCCCAGCACCTCGGTGTAGAAATCCCTGGTTTCCGCTAACTTTTCCGTAATAACCCCTGCGTTAAGTTTCATGCCATTCGTCGTTTGTGCTTCCGAAATACCAGCCAGCAAAACAATTGCGGCTAACAATAATGCGCTCATTTTCAAATGCCTTTGTTGCCACAAATTTAGGTCCGCCCCAAACGGGCGCATTGTAAAAATCGGACAAACTCAACGGAAGGCTTCGGAAGGGGATACGCCGTAAAACGTTTTGAAGTTTTTGATAAAATGGGCCTGGTCAAAAAAACCAGCATCAAGGTACAGCTTGTCTGCTTTAAGGCTTTGCCTGGAAGGTTGCGCATTTAAAATGTGCTGGAAACGCACCACATTACTAAACGACTTCGCAGTGGTGCCGATGTAAAAATTGAAAATTCTGCGCAGTTGCCTCGGGCTTAACCCCGTACGCAGGTCTTTTTCCGTATCCAAATACCCGTTCTTCCGGAAAATCAGGCAGAGGGCGTCCAGAAAACGCTGATCGTATTGGATAGATTGGTTTTTTAAAAGCCCGTTGATCTTTCCGTTCAGGGTTTTCACAATGGTTTCAAATGAGTGAGAGGGCTTGATTGCCGAAGCCATCCAATTGGAAAAGCCCGGTAAAACCTGGCTCAATTCCTGAGATTGGTTGCTCAGGGCTTTGGCATTGATACCGAACAGGTGGGAGAACGCAGCTGGCAAAAAACGGATGCCAATGTAATCAAACGCCCTGCCAATCGGAAACTGCGTGTACTTCCGGCAAAACCCCATCACAAAATTTTCACCCGGATTGTGATGATCAAAAAATATATCGATACAACCATCAGCAACCACCCGGTAACTGTAGTCCTCTTTCAGCGGCTCGAGTGTTTGAAGTTGCCAAAAGCAATAGACATAATCCTCAATCGCTTGAATGGGCTGGATTTCCTGATAACCGATTCCGGCACCACTGCCCGAAACAGCAGGTTGGATTGGTTTGTAGTGTGCTCTTATGGGGCTTAGTTCGTTCACTGCTTTTTAAAACGCCTTTATTGCTTCACCACCTTGGAAGAGCGGTAAAAACCAGTCAACAATTCACTCACGAGCGCATCCAAGTCGATATCTGAGGAGGCGAGCCATTGTTCAACTTCCTTGTCCACACTTAGTTGAATATGAAGATGGCTTTTGTAATGTGCCATATCCGACTCAATAGGCACCCACTCCCCGTCAAAATCTTCATCATCGGCAATATTGGCGTCATCGTAGTAAATACAAGCCTCCGGAACATCTACTCCGATCGCCCCAAGCTTGATCGCATCCGTTGCCTCCACCCGGTCGGAGTCCGAAAATTCGACGGAGTAGCTGCTGTCCAGCCGGTTGTTTGCCAGTAATTGAAGCGCTTCAGGAAGACGGATTTTTCTTTTGGTCATTAGGCCTGTTTTTCAGCTTCGTAAGCGGCTATTATTTGCTCCACTTCCTCAACGGTTAATCCAGTAATATCGGCAATATCGGTTACAGGCATGCCTTTTTCGCTTGACCGTATGGTTACGAACGTATCGTTACGGTCCGCTGGTTCTGCTCAATACCCTGATCAATGCCTTGCTCGATACCTTGCTCAAGGCTCTGCTCACGCACTTCCTTTAGGATAGCTTCTTCGATTCCCATAGGTTCTCTGGATTGTATAGAGTTTATCAACGTAAATTTTGTGCGTCCCTGAATTGTCTTTTTCGCCAGCTCTACATCATGTCCTCACCTTCGTAGCTCAGGCTACGAGGCTCCGGGCGTTCTTTGATCTGGCAAAAAATCCTAATCCATGACCTGTACAAAATCCACATTCATAAACTCTGGTGATTTTACGCACTTCCTCTTCAAATTTAAGCTTATTCTCCAGATTTTGAAAGGATACGTAAGTGTTGATAAAATTATACAGCCGCCGGATTTTTGCTTTGCTTAACCCGCACGACAGCAGATGCCGCATCATATCCAACTTGCTGACCAACAGCTGCTGGTCATCTTTGCTGCCAGTCCTGTTGCCCACGCTGACCATCGGGGGCGGTTACACCTTCAGGCCCTGCCCGCCACCGTTTTACCCTGTACCTTCCTTCTCCAAAAAACGATGTAAACGGTACCTATGACAGAAGGGAGTATCCAAAACAGCAAATGCACAAGCCCTAAGCCTGCAACCAGAAAAGCTGTGACGGAAGCAATGAACGCGCCTACCATCTTACGGATGTGGGAGACCAAATAAGCACTTCTTGTTTTTCCCGGATTCCCGTAAAACCGGAAATCTATGATCGTAAAGAAAAGCCCAAAACCGCCAAATAACAGATACAAAATGCCCGTATTCAGGTCTGTGGCAAGATGATAACTCCCTAAGGCCACCATGAGGAAAGAAAACACAAACATGCTTCCCGAAATGATCCGGTCAATCATCTCCGCCTTTGTTTTTGTCCGGTATTTCAGGGCCCTGTTGCCGGATAATACCAGGTAAATCGTGAACAACCCGATCAGGGACAAAAATAAATTTTCGTGATTGGGCATCCGGGAAATCGGCAGGGACAAAAGCGAGCTCGCCATCATGCCCACCGAGAAAAACTTGCCCATATTTTTGTGCAGTGTGCTCCCCTTTTTTGCTATGACGCTCCCAATGCCCGCGGCCAGCCCGATCCCACCGAAAAATATATGTACATAAATCAGTATTTCAATCGTCTTTTCCATCACATTGTATTTTTCGTTGAACCAAATGCTATACCTGACCTTCCCCTGCATTGGCCCAATGCCAACGCGCCCGCCCGCTGACCACGGCCCAACAGCCCCATGCCCGGGCCTCCCCGGGCCAGATCGTACTCTTATTACAGTTTTAAAAAGACAGCAGGCGGAACGCCCACCATTGTGCAACAGGCGCAAAGGCGGAAAACCCCGCCATTGCTGCTTAAAGATAGTTTTTATTTTTTGGAATGCTGAGAGAATGGTATGTGCGGACTGTATTCCGGACTGAAGGTGGGGGGGCACCTCACCATACCGTCTTATGCCCAAGAGCAGCCAGAACAGGACTTATTTTGACCCAATTCTGAGCAACTGGCGCTGCTCCACTATCCCCTAATTTTTTCATTTCCTCCAGGTCATCTGTCAACTGCCCTAAAGTTAGATGTGTGGGATCGTTGTAGGGGTTGTACAATTCATCTCTATCGATGGCCCAGTAGTAGTCTACGGGCTCTATTTCAATCACATCGCCCTTCTGATTGCGCAGTTCGTTCAACAAGTTTGACAGTGCCTTTTCTACTTCGTTGATGTCGATTCGCATGCGGACTTTATTTTTGCACCAACTTTGCCGTACGATAGGCGTTTTCTATTAGCTTTTAACCAGTACATTTACATCAATTCGATTTGAATTTATCGGTTCTTTGACAATTTTTGCCAAAATGGCAAAAATGGTTAAATTCCTGTCCTAA
>CAZNSK010000265.1:0-5140 GCA_964575505.1 uncultured Phaeodactylibacter sp. | reverse complement strand
TGCCCCGCCGCGTCAAGCTCGCTTGTAAGCAGAGGGGCATGAAAAAAGACCGAAGCCGACAGGCTGGGCTTGGGGAGGGGTTGAAGCCCCCACCCCGAGGAAGGGCGAAGCCAATCCGCTAGCTCCAACCCTCCCCTCCACTTTTTTTGTTAAACCCCGGCCAAAAGCCAAGGCAGCGTGGCATTTCTCGCAGCGGCTTCGTATCTTTCGTACAATGCCTCCACACCAATTAACATGGACTTACGTCAGCGATGCAGGTCAACGCTACGTTGTCGGGCTCTTCCACAGCATTCAGGAAGGGCACTTTATGGTGTACTGCAACCAAAAGGTCGTGCTTATTGATTTCAAAGTATTCGACTCGCGTTCCTACCCGCTTTTTTTGGACGATGAGCTGTTCCACATCAATGTGGAGCGCCGCAACGGCCAGTACTTTTACGGTCTCAAGATGGACAAACAGGCGGATACCCCCCGTAACCAGGCCCGGCGGCTACTGGAAAAAAAACACTGGAAACAAACCCTCGTCTTCGTCGCCCTTCTAGCTGCCGCTGTTACTGTGGTGACTGTTCTGGGGCAACGAGCCAAGCAAGCCCGGCCCGGCCCGGCGGCCCAGGCTGAGTTGATTAAATACCACGGGCAACTAACGGAAGCTACGGTAGTGCGCATTTACCGGCACGAAGACAAAACAGCTATCCGGTATCAGTTTGAAGTTCAAAACCAACCCTATAATGGGCGAATGGAACTGCCGCCCTACGAGCAAGTCGTGCTAAAAAACGGGATGGAGCTGCGCGAAGGCGATCAGTTCGCCCTTCAGTACGTCTCGGACCAGCCCGGCCTGAACGCAATCCGGCTCAATCAGCCTACGCCCAAACAACTGCAGCGGTACCGCGAGCGTGCTTTGCAACGGCACGCTAAACTCCATCCTGGCCTTAGCCAGGCCCACATCGAATGCCTGTTGGATATCGCTTACGAAATCAAAGGCGTGCCTGGGTACGCCGACCTTATTTTTCAAACCACCCCCGCCAGCCGCAACCCCCACGCCAACGAATTGACCTACAAACGGCTGGTGCGGTCTCTCGACTTCCGGAACGCCAGCCAGCAGCGTTGTTTGTAAATCAGGCCAGCTTCGCCTATTTTCGCAAAAAAGATACGATTGGACCGACTGATCCCACATATTGAGAGCCTGATCTTTGCATCCGATGAGCCCATCTCCCTGGAAGAAATCCAGCAATGCCTGGAAACGGTGCTTGAGGCTTCCTTCCAGTCCGAAGAGTTGCTGGAGGGCATCGCTGCCCTGCAAGATCGGTACGCGCAGGAAGGCTATGGGTTTGAGCTGGCAGAAATTGCCGGAGGCTACCAATTCCTCACCAAACCCGCGTTCCACCATACGGTTGGGACTTTCCTGCGGCAGACGACCCGCAAGCGCCTCTCAAGAGCGGCGCTGGAGACCCTTTCCATCATCGCCTACCGGCAACCGATTACCAAATCAACCATGGAAAAAATACGGGGGGTGAGCTGTGATTATTCGGTTCAAAAACTATTGGAAAAGGAGCTTGTTGAAATTATTGGGCGGGATGAAGGCCCCGGTAGGCCCCTGCTCTATGGCACGAGCCCCAAATTCATGGACTACTTCGGGCTCAAGAGCCTGGACGACCTGCCCAAGCCTAAAGAATTTAAAGAGGCAGATTTCCAAATTGGAGAGCAAGCCCCTATCGAGGAAAACGTCGCCGAAGGCGACAACCGAGAAGAAGAGGAATAGAAAACATTTACCATGGGTACCAAAGACAAACCACTCGTCAATAAGATCGCAGCAAGCGGGCTGATCACGCTCAAGATGGAATCCTTCTGGCCCGAAGCCGAGCTTGCCGAATTCGATATCAAAGATTACTTATTCAAAGAATTGCTGCTCAAGGAAAAAGACTTCCGGGCGGCGATGAAAGCGCACGACTGGGCTCAGTACGAAGGGAAAGTGCTCCTGGTTTACTGCTCTACCGATGCCATCATCCCAATGTGGGCGTATATGCTCATTGCTGCTTACGCTACCCCCCACGCCGATGATGTATTCCAGGGCAAACCTGAGGATTACTACCGGCAGTACTACACCCAACGGCTCCAGGCGCTTGACCTTGAGCCTTATCAGGACCAACGCATTATCCTCAAGGGGTGTACCGATGGCAAGAGTATTCCGCCGCAGGCTTATTTGGAATTGACCAAACGGCTGCGCCCCGTCGCAAAGAGCATTATGTTTGGCGAGCCTTGCTCCACCGTGCCGATCTACAAGAAGCCCCGCCACTAATACGCATTGCGATATTGACCGGAAAACCCTATCTTTTGTTAGGATTATTTCACCGTAGTTTGCAACTGCTGCTTTAAGCAGAGTAATCCGCCCTGTTTTTTAGCATCTAAATGAAAGCACCCCCATGAACAGCCGACACCTTAAGTATTTGAATATCGCCCTGGCCGCCTTTCTTGGCGTAGCTGTTTTCACTTCTTACGCCGACCGGCCTCCCGCTGCGTCTCCCGGCGCAAATGGCGCACCCGAAGGTGCTGTGCCGCAAATTATCCGGCCCGTTGACCTCGACCGCGCCTTCAGCTTTGCCGGAGAGCCGCTGCCGATGGATAATTTTGACGTCCGGGAGCGGCTCGACCGTGAGCTCCTCGTCAATACCTACTGGCAAAGCAGTACCCTGCTGAATTTGAAGAACGCCTACAAGTTCTTCCCCATGATAGAAGAAAAGCTGCAAGCAGCGGGCATACCCGAAGACTTTAAATACCTGGCTGTGGCAGAGAGCAGCCTGCGCAATGCCGTTTCTCCGGCCGGCGCACGGGGCCTTTGGCAAATTATGAGCAGTACTGGCCGGGAGCATGGCCTGGAGATCAACCGGGAAGTGGATGAGCGCTACCACTACGAAAAAGCCACCGAAGCTGCGTGCAAACTCCTGAACCAATATTACCGGAACTTTGGCAACTGGACCTTGGTAGCGGCAGCTTACAACGCCGGCTACGGCCGCATTAAAAACGAACTTGAAGTACAACGCGCGGAAACCTACTACGACCTCAACCTCAATCAGGAAACAGCCCGGTACGTCTTTCGCCTCGTCGCCCTTAAAGAAATCCTGTCCCGCCCGGAGGACTTCGGTTTTTACCTGGAGGAAGAAGAAGGCTATCCGCCTGTCAGTGATTTTGAGACCATCACAGTAGAAGAGACCCTCTCCAACCTCGGCGATTTTGCAACCGAACACGGCACCTCTTACCGCATGCTCAAAGTCTACAACCCCTGGCTATTGGATTCCCGCCTGACGGTACGGCCGGGAAAAACGTATCAAATCCGGATCCCGGAGCGTTAACTGCCCGCCTTTTGTAACCTAAGCGCAGTTGTTTCGTCTTCCGTTTAGCCCATTCTTAAAATGGAGGATTATGAAAACGTTGCTTCCTTTCAGCCTTTTCCTGGTCATGATCAACCTGACGGCAGCCCAGACACGGCAGTGCGTACTTCTCAATCCAAAGGGGCAAGCTGTCCCCTACGCCAATATCTACAACCCCAACCTTCAAACGGGCATGATATCTGGCCCGGACGGCCGGTTTGCGTATGCCCCTTCCGATTTCCAGCCCACAGATACCCTGTTGTTTTCCTGTATCGGATACGAAGATTTGCCCGTGCAGGTAGCTGCGCTGAATGCGGCAGGGCTGCCTTGCACCCTTCGGATGCAGCCCAAAGTTTACGAAACCCCACCGGCAGAGGTGGTGGAATCGGCTAGGGGCTACCAGCGGGAATTGGCAGGCTTGCGGCACCCTTGGCCATTCACCAAGTATGGATACGGCGTAACGGCTAAGCAGCAAGGTGGAGAAGTAGGGCTGCTGATTGAAAACGACCAGGTTTGCCAGATCGAAAAAGTCGGCTTTGGTATCGCCGAAGCCAATCCGGATGCTATACAATTAGAGATCAATATTTATACAGCAGAGAATGGGCTCCCAGGCACGCCTCTGCAACAGGAACGCATATTCGCCACCCTGACCGGCAAACAGTTTGTTGAAGCTGACCTCAGCAGCCAGGAAGTACGGGTCAGAGCCGATTTCTTTGTAACCCTGGAATTCCTGCACCGGCCCGATCAGCGGGGCATGGTGCTATTCAATGCCAAACGCAAGGGCGGCCCCCTAACTGTCGTCAAGCGGGCTAACGGCCAGTGGGAAACCTCGCCCGGACCCAGCCCATCAATCTATGCACGCTTGCAGTGCGCAACGCCTTAGAAATCGACCCGGTAGGAAGCCATATGGCCTACGCCAAAAATGCCGTACCCGTCACTGATATTGCTATGGACGGTCACCGGCTCAGCGAAAGGGTTGCCATCGCTGTCCCGGTATTGCTGCAAGGACCGCAGGTATAAAAAAGCATCCCGGCTGAGGCTAATCACCCTGACGCTCAGCCAACGGTTTTCCTCTTCAACGGGCAACTGCTCATAGGTATAGGCTAGAAAGCGGTAAGTGCTGCTGTTAAAAGCGTCATCTGAACAAAGCAAAGCCGATATACCCTCGATAGAGGCGTAGGAAAGAATAGGGTCGTTCGTTTCCATATAAATCGGGTATCCTTGAATGACGGTGTCTCCTAAGGCATCTACCCGCTTGGTTTCTACCCGCGCCTGCAGGGCATAATAGTGTTCGCCCGGCGCATCTTCCACCTCAATTGTGATTTCATCCAGCCGCTCGCCCTCGGGCCCTAGGGCACCATCCGGTTCCACAGCCGCGCTCAAAATTTTGGGCTCCTCTGGCATCGTTTGCTCCGCTGAAGCCATCGGATACGGCTCCTGCTGCACCTCCAGGGTGTAAGAACGGCCCGCCACCGCCCAGCCCTCGGGCAAAACAGCGTAGTGGCGCCCCTTGTTGCCGCTGTATTCAAAATCGGGCATGCCCACGTTTGAAAGCATGACGGCAGCATCGGGAAATACCGAAAAGGCTTCCGAAGAAAGTACGCTCCGGCTGTTGGATACCAAGACCTCTGCCTCAGCATCCTTGCTAAACATCAGAATATGAATGGCAAGGCGGGGGTCGTGCTCCGGCAACTCAATCTCTACGATCTGTGTAAAGCTGTCTTCATTGCAGGCTGTTCCCATCAACAGGGCGGCACTGGCAAAAAGGGTGAATATTA
>CAZNSK010000264.1:0-5153 GCA_964575505.1 uncultured Phaeodactylibacter sp. | reverse complement strand
GCTGAAAAAATAGCTGCGCCATAATTTCACAAATCTTAAGTTGTTGGACTATAAACTGATTGGGGGAAAGCCCGTAGGCCTGGCGGAAAGTGCGCAAAAAGTGAAATTCGGACAGCGCAGCGGCGCGGGCGATGGCTTTGACGCTGAGGGGCTGGCTAAGGTTGTCTAAAATGTAGGCCCTGGCGACCGTCAGGCGGCGGTGCAGCTCTTCCCGGTTAGCTTTCTGCACTGCTGCTATGCCAGCAACTTGCCGGCCGACCTGGTGTTCATTGCTGAGAATGGCTTCCGACAATTGCCAGAAGAAGACATCCCCCTGGCGCTCGAGACTGCCCGGCCCCTGAATAAGCTGTTGCAACAGGGGCCAAACCGGAGAAGTACGGGCCGGATAGACCCGCTGCCGAACCTCAAAACTGCCCGGAACCGCGCTCCCCGCCTCCAGCAAGGCAGCCGGCGGGCGGGCCAAAAGGTGCTTGACCTGGGCCACATGCGCTGGGTCGGCGTACAAACAAATCCCTTTGACCATTTGGCTGGAGCGGACCCAAGTGGCTACATCCTGGCCGTTGTTCACAATGAGAAACTACCCGGGCTTTACCGTATGCAGCTGCCCATTGAGCTCGTAGTGCTCTTCGCCTTCGCATACGTACTTAATGCTTATCCCGGAACTGGGCTGGCGGTTTTCGCACTCTCGCAACTGAGAATATACGATCTTATTTAATGGGTTATCTACGTCCGCATAGGCTGTAAAGCCCGGTGTACGTTTAAATTGGGCTATCGATTTCATAACAATCGTTTTTTTGTGTTCCGAAGCATTTACATTGACAGGATGCCTTGCCCTTTTCACGAGGCCACGCCTAATAACAGACACTACATATACCCTGCCGCCCCCTAACCAAGAGATTTATTAATGCCAGCTGGATTGCAAAATCAGGTATTGATGCCCAATAGTGAAGTGGCACATTCCGCATCGGGCTTGCGCAGTAGCGCCTGATATCGGGTTCCTCCCCCCCGGCACGTACCGGATGGAAACGGTAGGCCCGGCAATCAAGCAGCCACAGCCGCTGTTGATCACCAGGTAAGCGGTAGGTAAAACGGCAAGGGTGATTATCTTTGCGCAAAAGACCACTTATGAATACTGCCCCAATAGATACTGTGATTTTTGACCTGGGAGGTGTGCTGATTGACTGGAACCCCCGCCATCTTTACCGGAAAATATTCGAAGAAGAACCGGCAATGGAACACTTCCTGGAGCACGTATGCACCGGAGCGTGGAATGAGCAGCAAGATGCTGGCTACCCACTGGCCAAGGCAACGGAAGAGCTTGTACAGGCTTTCCCCGAGCACGAGTCTGCTATACGCGCCTTTTACGGGCGCTGGCCGGAAATGCTGGGCGGGCCAATCCGGCACACCGTCGAACTGCTGGAACAAATACACGAAGCCCAGGCGCATCAGCTCTACGCACTCACCAACTGGAGCCATGAGACCTGGCATCATGCCTGGGGCCGGTACGGTTTTTTGCGCTTGTTCGAAGGCATCTTGGTATCCGGGGAGGAAGGTTTGAAAAAGCCGGACCCCAAAATCTACGAGCGCCTGCTTGGCAAATACAGCATCGACCCTCAGCGGGCCATTTTTATCGACGACAGCACCCGCAACGTAAAGGCAGCCAGAGCGCTTGGCATCCGCAGCATCCACTTCACCAACCCGACTGCCCTGCGGGTCGCGCTTCAGTTCTATGGCATTATAAGGAAAGCTTAACGCAACATTTTCAGCCGCTTACACGTACCTCAATAACAATAAGAGGCAAGCTTTGCAGTGGACGCACCAGTTGCGAAAAATGCGTATAATTGTCTAATTTAGCTGCAAACACGAGTCAGGATCAACATTGACTTGCTGAACAACATACTACACACAAGAGCTGGCGCCCTCCCCTAAAGGGCTGCTGCTCTAAAACGACATACGGTGAGAAAACGATCTACGGGAAAGCATGCCCACACCCCCCATCGTCCTTTCATAACTAAAGGCATAGGTATGAAACTATACTTGGTATGGGCAGCACTGACAATCTTGGCTTTTCAGACGGTGGCACAACCTCAGCGGCTCATTGAACAACAATTGCTCGAAGGCTTATCCTGGCGCAACATTGGCCCTTTCCGGGGCGGCAGGTGCGTAGCTGTGACTGGCGTGCGGGGTTATCCGCTAAGGTTCTACATGGGTACTACCGGCGGGGGGGTCTGGAAGACGGAAGATGCCGGTCAAACCTGGTCTAACTGTTCAGACGGATACTTCAACACCGGGTCCATTGGCGCTATTGCTGTCGCCCCCTCTGACCCCAACACCCTATACGTGGGCACCGGTGAGCACCCCGTACGCGGCGTCATGACCAGTGCCGGAGATGGCTTGTACAAATCTCAGGACGGAGGCCGCACCTGGCAATACCTGGACCTCAAATACGCCCGGCACATATCCGACATTGCCATCCACCCCCGCTACCCCGATATCGTCTATGTAGCTGTGCAGGGCGCTGTGCACGGCCCATCTGATACCCGCGGCGTATACCGCAGCATGGACGGCGGCATGTCCTGGCAAAAAACCCTCTTCATCAACGAAACGACAGGCGCGTCCAGCCTCAGCATGGACCCTTCCAACCCCCGTATCCTCTACGCGGGTATGTGGGACCATATGCGGACCCCCTGGTCGATACGGAGCGGCGGGCCGGGTTCCGGGCTCTACCGTTCCACCGATGGCGGCCTGAACTGGGAAAAACTGAGTAATGGCCTGCCTGCGGAGATGGGGAAGGTGGGCGTCTGTGTAGCCCCTTCCAACCCGGCTGTCGTCTACGCCGTACTGGAAGCGGAACGCGGCGGGGTGTACCGGTCGGACGACCGGGGAGAAACCTGGTCGCTCAGGAATGACCACCGCGTGACCATTGCCCGGGCTTGGTACTATACCAAAATAGTGGCAGACCCTACCGATGAGGAAACCGTCTACGTACTGAATGCCCCCCTGCTGAAGTCGACGAATGGCGGGCGGGAGTTCACTTCTATCCCTAACCCGCACTCCGACCAGCATGCGCTATGGCTGGCGCCCCGCAACCCCGACATCATGATACTTGGCAATGATGGCGGTGCCACCGTCAGCCTCAACGGGGGCAAAACCTGGTCGCCTCAAAACAACCAACCTACCGCCCAACTTTACCGCATCACTACCGACAACCGCTTCCCCTTCTACATTTACGCCGGGCAGCAGGACAACAGTACACTGGCTATTCCCAGCCGTACCCTGGATGCCGGCATATCCGAACGGCACTGGTACCCGGTTGCCGGGGGCGAAAGCGCCTTCATCGCGCTTGACCCCGATGACCCTACGCTGGTCTATGGCGGCAGCTATCAGGGCAACCTATCCGTCTACAACCAAGAGACCAAACTTACCAATGACATTATGGCCTACCCTTCCCTGCGGCTGGGCAAGCTGCCCAAAGACATGAAGTACCGCTTCAATTGGAATGCGCCCCTCCTGACCCAGCCTCAGGACCCTTCCGTGCTCTACCACGCCGCCAATGTAGTACTGCGCAGCGGGAATGGAGGGCTTTCCTGGACTGCCATTAGCCCCGACCTAACCCGAGACCAGGCTGAAAAGCAAGGGGCAGGAGGCGGCCCCTTTACCAATGAAGGGGCGGGAGGCGAGAATTATAATACCATCAGCTACCTGGCTTGCTCCCCACACCAGGCCGGGGTGATTTGGGCCGGCACCGACGATGGCCTCGTGCACCTCACTGAAGACGAAGGCCGGTCCTGGCGGGACATCACACCGCCTAACCTCGGAGAAGCCCTGATCAATACGATTGAACTCTCACCCCACGACCCGAACAAAGCTTTTGTGGTGGCCACCAAGTACAAATTCAATAATTTCGAGCCGCTGGTCTACCTGACAGAAGACCTCGGGCAAAGCTGGCGCAAAGTCGTCCGGGGCATTGAAGCCGAGCACTTTATGCGGGTGGTACGCGAAGACCCGGTGCGGCCCGGCTTGCTCTACGGCGGCAGCGAGCGTGGGTTCTACATTTCCTTCAACGAAGGGGAGCGCTGGCAGCCCCTGCAGCTCAACCTGCCAGTCTGCCCGATCACCGATTTGCAGGTCAAGGGCGATGACTTGGTCGCTTCGACCTCCGGCCGCTCTTTTTGGATACTCGACGGGCTGGCTCCCCTGCGCCAGCTAAAGGAGCAAATCATTCAGCGGGCTTATCTCTTTGAGCCCAGCCCGGCCCTTCGATTTATAGCCGAGCAGCCGGAGGAATTGCCGCCCGGGTTGGGGCAAAATCCGCCCAATGGCTTGCAAATCTGTTACTATTTGCCCGAAAAGCTGGACAGCTTCCGGCTCAAACTAGATATCCTGGATGCTTTTGGGAATACGATCCGGACGTTCACCAACGAGGCAGACTCAGCAGCGGTAGCCTACGAAGGCGGGCCTGAGCCGGATCCGCTATTGCCGGACTGCCGCGGGCTGAATGTTTTTTACTGGGACCTGCGCCGGGAAGCCATGCCGGGCATCCCCAATGTCTTTATCATGGGCGGCTACCAGGGCAGCTTGGTCCCACCGGGCAAGTACCATCTTCACCTGACGACGCCCTACGGCGTTTTGAAGACCCAAACCACACTATTCGCCGACCCCCGGCTGAATGCCCCGCCTGAAGCTTATCTGGCCCAGCAGGAACTCCTGCAGCGCATTGAGGGGGCCATTCGCGATATTCACACCTCTGTACAGCATATGCGCAACGTTAAGGATCAGGTCGAGCGCCTCCACGCCAACCTCAAGCAGGTGGATTGCACCCAGGAAATATTGGATGCAGGAGCAGGCATCGTAGACAGCATTACCGCCTGGGAGGCCAACCTGATACAGCCTAAGCAGGAAACTTTCCAGGATGTTATCAACTTCCCCAACCGCCTCAGCGCAGAGCTTATGGACCTTAAAGCCCGAGTCGACCACCCCAACCCCGTCGTCACAGAAGGGGCGGCACAGCGCCTCGAGCACCTGCTGCAGCAGTGGACGGAGACCAAGCAACAAATGCGAAAGATCATAGATAAGGATGTGGCTACCTTCAACCGCCTGTACAAAACCTACCAGATACCGGCGATTGTATTGCCATTGGGGGCAGAATAAAA
>CAZNSK010000263.1:0-5263 GCA_964575505.1 uncultured Phaeodactylibacter sp. | reverse complement strand
GCCCGTTCGGGATTTTAACCCTATAAGTAGTACGCATGCATGGCACACAAAAGAGGAAGATGACATCAGATGCCATCTTCCTTGTTTTTGGCTGGTTAAGCTATTGTAACCTAGCCTCTCAAAGCTCGTGGAGAAATTGAACGCTTTGAGGGGGGATAAAGCTGTTCTTTTTTTCTCCTAAATAAACAGAAAATACGGGGGGATGAATTTTCATTTGCAATATATGAATATTACTTAAGCCCTGCAAAAAAAATTGCCCCCGCTGGGAAAACGGAGGCGAATTTGGGCCATTTTCGGGATTTTGGCCAAACGAAGCCAGTGCTCCGGTAAGCCATTCCTACCCAAAGCGGGAAAAGTTCGGGCTGAGGAGTGGCCTACGAAGCAGTCTGGTTGGGTTTTATTTATTCCATCAGAATCATTTTTTTGGTCGCTGCGTAGTTGGCTGTACGCAGTTGGTAGTATAGCAAGCCCGAGGAGGACAAGTCGCTGCCCTTAATCACCAACTCGTGCGAGCCTGCTTCGTAGTAGCCTTCCTGATTGTACAACACCTTACCCGCCATATCAAATACGGTAACCTGCGCTGAGCCCGCTACCGGCAACTTAAAGCCGATAATGGTTTTGGCGCTAAAAGGGTTGGGGCGGTTCTGATAAAGTTCGTAACCCTCCGCCCGAACACCGCCGGAAGCGGAGATCGCTTCGCCAAAGTTGAGGCCAACATCCATGATATTACCCTCCATATCATAGGCCTCCTGTACCGTTGGAACACTGGTTATGCGGATCAGGTCTTCGAGGGTAGCAATTTCCTGCCGGGCACGGAAAGTGACCGCAAAAAGCTCAAGCGCATCACTGCCAGGGGCATCGCCCACAATATTCCAGCTCGTGGTTATCCAGCCATCGTGGGTTTGGAGGAGGTTGTAATTGCTCAACGCCATCCCAGGCACATTTCCCGGTATCAGTTCTACGTACTCAAGCAGGTCTGTGTTGAAACGCAGGGTGAATTGATATCCGAGTACCTGGTCCAACCCAACGGTCGTGAACGGCAAGGTGAACTCCTGGCCTTCTTTGACGCTGGCGTCAGGCACATTGATCATCATGCTGCCATCCGGGTCCCGCTCGTCAAGATCGGCAAATCCATTGGGGGCGGCCGAAATATCCACATCCCCTACCTTTATGGCTACAAAGTTGGCATCCATATGGTCTTGCTGGAAGCCATTAATCTGCACCACTTCCGGTATAGGAGTAGCGAATGGGTTATTCGGGTTCAGGAAAATATGGTTGGCATCAATAAAGCGCCAGGAGGTATTGTTGTTGGGGAGCTCATCGGCAATGCCCAGAATCATCTTCCGGAGGGCTATAATATCAAGGGTGGAAATGCTGCCCGATCGGTTAACATCTGCCGCGATCATTTTGTAGGGCGTGGTCAAAGGGGCGACCCCCAGAATATGCCGGCTGATGAGCAGCAGGTCTAAAGTAGAAACGCCGTTGAGGGGGTCGTTGTCCCGCATCGCCCGTACGGAGTAGCTCTCTCCATAGGGTACGCCCAACAGCTCGAAAAAGCCGTTCCCGGCTGTATAGGCAGACATAGGGCTGTTCGTCATAACTTCTACCATTACGCCCTCCACGTGAGCCCCCGTTTCGGTAGTCACTTCACCGGCAATCATACCGCTTGCGGCCTGCGGGCAGACGCCGTTATTATCCTGCACCGCAAGTACGGTGACGCAATGCCCGGCATTGCCGGCCTCATCCTCTGCCCAGAATTCGATCATCTGGTTGCCAACATCCTCACAGGTAAAGGTAAGCTGTTGGGTGGTGGGCGGTACGCCTGCCTGGCCGGTTCCCTGTTGCCGTATCGATAGCTTAATGTCTCCGGGGGCCGTGCAGTTGTCTGTCGTGCTCCCGTTAAAGGATGCGGCATTGATCATAGCCATCGGTGTCCCGTTCATCACAGACAGGTTGACAGATAACCCGACAATGCAAACCGGCTGAGGCGCTGTCTGATCTTCTACTGTAACCGAAACTGCGCAGGTCGACACATTTCCGCAGCGATCAGAAGCGAAGTAATTGACCACAGTCGTGCCTGTTGGATAGTTGCCGCTGGCATCTGCCCCTCCTACATCGGCATAGGGCGAATCATTGGTAATGAGAATATTAGTGCTGCAGTCCTCGGCAGTTACTTCGGGCAGGGTCACCGGAGCCGGGCCGCAAAGCGCCCCTACATCTACAGTTACATCATCCGGGCAAGCCAATACCGGCTTATCTTCATCTTCTACCTTGATGACTTGTACATCCGTGTAGCGCCCACCCGCTGAAGGGTTTTCCGGGTCATACTGACACCAGTCGAGCACGACCCATTCCCGCAAAATCTTATAGCATGCGGGGAAAGCGATATCAAAAAACTCGTCCGTATAATTGACCCCGATTGTAGTGCAGTTGACATCAGACAGCACGGGCTCGTCAAATCCAGCGGGCAAGTCATCAGGGTCGGTGGGGGCGCCGCAGGTCGTCAGGGTATAGTCCTCAGGCCAGTCGATATTGCTCAGGCCGAAGGGGTTTTGATTGACTACGCTGATGGTCTGCACACAACCTCCCATATTGCCCGAAGGATCAACTGCCGTAAAGGTACGGGTGATCGTGCCGATACCGCACCCATCAATCTGTAAAGCTTCTTCCAGGCTCAATTCCGCCGAGCAGTTGTCCACTACTGTGGCTTGCCCAAAGATACTAAGGTCACTGTAGTCATCTGTACAGTCGATGGTCTGGTTTTGCGGGCAAACGACCACGGGCTCAAGCTTGTCCTGTACCTCTACGTTGACCATACATTCGGTGAAATGCCCGAAGAGATCGCCTCCTGGCAGTTCCCGGTTGGGGTTTATCGGGCCAGCGCCTGGGTCAATTTCGTAGACCCGCATAATGACCCTTATATTAGCCGAGTCTGTTTCTTCACAGCAGAAGGTCACCGAATCATCAAACCATTCCTGGTAGCCCGGGATCGAGGAGTCGTCCCCATTGGCACCGGCACAGCTTCCGGTAGTCATCCGCCTTGCTTTGAAGTATAGGTTCTGCGCACAATTGTCGTTGCTCCCATCGTCGAAGGAGAGCGCAGGCACCACCCCCTGGCCATTGGTGGTAATACTGACCGTGGTTGTTTCTTCGCAGACTGCCGTTGGGGGCTCCTGGTCAACGACATTCAGGGTGGTGGTACAGCTCTGGGTATTGCCGCAGAGGTCGACGGAAGAATACTGCACCGTATGTGAACCCACGGGCACAAAAGAATGCGGGCCTACCCCTACCGTACCAAATGAGGTGCTCACAAAAAACGTCGCCTCGGGGTCACAATTGTCGACTACGGTGGGGGAAGGCAAGGTTACTGTTGCCCAACAGGCCCCGGTATTCGTTGCCACCGTAATCGGTCCGGGGCAGGTAATCGCTGGCGCCAGGGTGTCCACAACCGTGATCAATTGCAGGTCGGTGGCCATGGTGCCGGTGCATCCTTCTGTCACCGTCCAGGTTCGCTGTATTTGATATTCGATATTCCCGCATAGGTTTAACGTATCGTCATTAAAGGTAACGTTTAAATTACATTCGTTCGTATTCTCAATCAATCGGCCAAAGAGCTCCGGCTGCCCTGTGACGGGCAGGCTAAGGTCGCTAACTTCACAACTCAGCACTGTATCTTGCGGAAAATCCACATCATTGAGGTCGGGGCGCTCCAGGTAAATAAACTGGGAACAGGCAGAGGGGTTGCCCTGGTCATCAAAGGCGCTCCAAACCCGCTCAAGGAGTGCGGCCTGCTCATTCGCACAAGAAAACGGCTGGTAGTTGTCGAAATAAGTCAGGGTGATGTCACTGGAACAGTTGTCGGTCACCTGTGGGATACCCAACAGCACAGCCGCAGTATCCGAAATGCAGCTAATCGTATCCGAAACGCAGCTGATCACCGGAGGCGTAATATCAACCGCCCGTATGAAGCTGTTGCAGAATATGCCGGTTTCGACATCAGTGACAGTAACGGATAAAACCTGCCCTTCGTAGGGGGCGGGGTCGAATACGACGAGGTTGGTATCCGAGACAATCAGGTTATTAAAGGTATCTCTGACAGAAAGGATTTTGCTGCCCGGGCAGATAATCGGCACTTCGAGCACATCCTCCGGCTCAAGCTCTACCTGGCAATTTGCATTGACCGGTATGTTGAGCGGAAAATTGGGGTTGCCGCCATTGCAGGCCAAATCGCACTGGCCGGACAGGGGCTGACTGAATGCCGTAGCGAGGATGATGGCGCATAGGGCAGGTAGCATAGCCTGCAGGCGGGGCCCCTCCGGCACCGCTTTGTTCCAATAATTCATTAAGTGTTTCATCTTTGATGTAGTTTATGAGCAATAATGAGTTTCCTGTAAGCCGGGCATAGCGCAGCCAGGCCACTCGTTGGCAGCTTGTCGGCTTATCCCCAGACTGTTGAATACTTACCGGCAATACAATGGGCTTGGCAAAGTAGCCGGCCCCCAAAAGGGGCCGGCACCACCAAATAACCGTATTGCAATGTATTTTTAAGCGTTGCGTGTATGTCTACCGTAGCCTTATCGGCCAGAGGCCAACAAAGGCTTGCAGGGGGCCAAGGCTTATCTTTTCTCAAGCGCGGGCTCAGGCCCGCCGATGCCAAGCCTGAAAGCCCTCATGCCCCCCACCGCTGCAACCTGCCTGAATGGCTCTACAGCTGCTTTGCGCCAGCGCACTCGCGGATGCCATGCCTTATACCGTCAGGCATTTGCGTATGCGCCCACAAGCCATTGCCCGTAGCCGAAAAAAGCGCTATGAAAGCAATAGTGCCTTGCTATAGGCCCATCCAAGCGCTCTGCCCATCCGGGCAGCCCCGATTGCCCGCCGGCCAATACCTGCGTGCTATTTAAAAGGTGGAGTCCATGCATCATTCCTGTTTTAATATCAACCACCTGACCCGCTTCGAATGCCCGCCTGCACAGTAGAGCACAAGACAAGCCTAGCGTCAAGCCTCAGCCGGCGCTGGTTTTCCAGCAGCCAGCAAGTGGTTTTATTTTTTTCCCTTGTCTACCGAAGCAATCCAATGACAATCCTGTAGACCGGATGGCCGCCAATATGGTAACCGCACCCATTTTAGGGTTTAGTTCCGACAAAGGGTGCCCAAAACGGGGCCGCGATTCAAAATAGCGCCTACTGCACCTACCCATTTACGGATACTAGTGGAGTGTTTCAGAAATGACTAACCGAAGAAACCCAGTAAAACCAGGGC